>CAZEVT010000014.1:0-5859 GCA_964515005.1 uncultured Gammaproteobacteria bacterium | reverse complement strand
GGCGATGGTTTGTACAGCTTGCCCGCAGGACACGTAGAAAACAAGGAGTCACTCCTTA
The DNA here is from genome assembly GCA_964515005.1 of uncultured Gammaproteobacteria bacterium. Classification (GTDB taxonomy): domain Bacteria; phylum Patescibacteriota; class Microgenomatia; order UBA10105; family UBA927; genus XYB1-FULL-47-11. The sequence goes on along the minus strand of CAZEVT010000014.1, from coordinate 5,801 downwards.
CGTCTACGTGTCGGGAGGCAAAAGAAGAAATCGGGGTTGACTTTGTGCCTTCTGATTTGAAGCTTGTCCACGTGATGCATCGGAGCGAGGAAGATATCCGCATGGACTTTTTCTTTACGACAAAAAAAAGCCTGCCTGCCGGCAGGCAGGGGTTGAAGCCCAAAAATCTTGAACCGCACAAGGCAGATGATCTTCAGTGGTTTCCTCTTGCCAAACTTCCGGCCAATACGGTTCCTTATATTCGTGCCGCAATACGTGCCTTTGAGAAGGGTGTGATCTATTCTGAATTCGGGTGGAAGTAGACTTGCATTTACCCTGTGACCCATCTAGACTGGAATAAGGCCCGCCTAAGCGGCGGGCATAAGAAATAGTAATTTCTCGTAAACTCGAAAACTATTTCTAAAAAAGGGGGTGATACAAATGAAATGGATGCACATGGTTGGATTTACGCTCGTTCTCGTCGGTGCGCTCAATTGGGGACTTGTCGCACTATTTGATTTTAATTTGGTAACTGCAATTTTTGGTGGCTCTCCGATGCTTGAGCGGTGGGTCTATATATTCGTCGGACTTTCCGCGGTATATATCGGCGCGACGCACATGAAGGACTGCAAAATCTGCAGCAAAATGAAATAAGTGAGATGAGGCGTGAGTTTATGTTTAACCGTACACCATCCCGGTTTGACCGGGACGTGTACGTTTTTTTGGGGTTTTGATACAATATCGTCATGATTTCTTTAGAGGATCGGGTTTCCGCAATAGAACGAAGAAACAAACAGGTGGAAATGGATAAAGGGTGGGAGACGAGTTGGGCGCGAAGAATACTTCTTGCCCTTTTTACATACCTTGCGATTGGGTTTTATCTTCGATCAATAGAGATTGGAGATCCCTGGAAAAATGCTATTGTTCCTTCCATCGGTTTTCTTTTGTCCACGCTTACATTACCGTGGTTTAAGGCGATGTGGATAAAATACGTATATAGAAAGTAGGCTGTTAGTTATAGATATACACCGGCGTCCCGATATCGGCAAACGCATACACTTCACGAGCGGCTCCGGGCGCGAGGGCCACACAGCCGCCGGTACTCGGAGTCCCGATGGGTCTTGCGTCTGCAATCACCGGTTTTCCGTCTTGAGTGAGAATATACGGCTGTTCGTGAATCCCGAAGTAGGCGTTGAGCTCATCGCTATAGGCAAATCCCATCCACCAGGGGAGCCACACGTTATATATTGTTGAAAATCCCAAACCCGTTTTATTGAGGATTGCGAATTTCCCGACCGGCGTCGGGTAATCCGATCCCGTCGAGACTTTATACGTTTTGTACACTTTACTCCCTTTAAACAAATACATTTTTTGTTGGGAAATGTCGACCTCTATATATTTTGCCGCCAGCGACCCGTTGGTATTTGGCCCGTCATCCAGTCTGGTGACTACCGCCGCGACCGAGACTCCTCCAAACCGCAGGGTTACCGCGCGGGCGAAATCCTCCTGAACCGTAGGCGTGACGATGGTGTCACGGATGGGGAAGCCCGCCTGCCGCACGCGGCGCGTCAGCACACGGTTGAGAGCTTCCGGATTGACCGAAACGGACACATGAATCTGGTCCGCGTCGAGGGTGACCGTCGTTGCTTCCCGTATGTCTTCTTCTTTGAGTTCTACCGCTTCGGTCGTGCCCCCGAGATCCAGATATACCATCATGGGCTCCGCAAATACTGCCCCAAGTTTTTGGTTGAGGTCCGTGACCTGATCGATCGTTTCGTTGGTTATCTTGGCAAGCATGGGATAGATTGGTCGTCCGTACTCACCGAAGTTGGAAATCAGGAGGGCTGTCAGGCTCGTGCGGTCAAACCGGTAGACGTCGCTTCGTTCTTCAAAAAGCAGTGATTTGGTCGTCGGGTCAACGGAAACGGTATCGGCGCCTTGCCCAAAATCAAATATCATATCCCCGACAAACTGGTCAAACTCCTGGGTGAACATGAGCGGCGGGGGCAGAACCCGCTTGGCTCCGATGGACTGGAAAAACGCAAGGAGATTCAGAGGAAAAATCCCGCGGTTCGGAGTAAATATCTCCGTCACGGCACGTTTGGAATCTATGACCACGCCGAGTTGGGTATAGCTGTAGGTGTAGGTGCGGTTTTTCACCTGAAGCTTTGGCTGGACTGCTTCCTGTTTCTTAATGAGCTCGGTAATCTGCCGCGCTGTTTTTCCTGAAATATTTGTCGCACCTAAAAATGTATTAGGGTAGGCCACGAGATTGCTGTAAACCAAAAAAAGAAGCGCCGCGTTCAGAAATGCCAAAACGGCAAGCACCCTGTTTCTTCTGCGGCGGGAAAGATGGCGTATATGGCGTAAAATGCGTTTCACCCCCATAGCGTAGCAGATTGATGTCACGTGGTATACTACCCCTATGGTTCTTTCTGATCGGGATATAACGAAAGCCCTCGCCGCCGGTCGCATTAAGATTTCACCCAAGCCGAATCTCAAAACACAGCTTGGGAGCTGCGCCCTGGATCTCCGGCTCGGGCACCGGTACCGCGTCTTTGACCACAGCCGTACGCCGTATATCGATCCCCAAAACCCCAAAACGCTCGTCGGTATCACTACAGAAATTCGCGTCAAAGACAGGGAGGCGTTTACCCTGCACCCGGGTGAGTTTATCCTCGCGGTCACCCTTGAAAGCATCAAAATGCCGGATGATCTGGTCGGCAGGCTTGAGGGTCGTTCGTCCATAGGGAGGTTAGGCGTCGTTGTCCACTCGACGGCGGCAACGATCGATGCGGGTTTTGCGGGCAACATCACCCTCGAGCTTGCCAACATGGGACGGATTCCCGTCATGCTGTACCCGGGCATGCGGATTTGTTCCATATCGTTTGAGGAACTTTCAAGTCCCGCAGCCGTGCCGTATTACAAGAAAAAGTCTGCAAAGTACGCCGGCCAAAAAGCCCCGGAGGCGAGCAAAATTGGAGAAGAGTCTTGACAAGGGAGTTTGATTCCCTAATACTGGATCTATGGTAGATCAGATCGTCGGACTTTTGCTTCTTGGATTAGGTATAAATACCCAGCCGGTGGTCAATCCCAATGTGTTAGGCGAGGACACGGTCGTAAGTACCACTGTTAACCGCCCAGTTCGCGCGCTCAAAGATGATCTTCGAAATCTTCGTGATACGCGAAAGGCAAGTGCGGAGGCTATCCGCGAACATCGAAAAGACTTTTTGGAATCTCTCAAGGACCGTCGGGAAGCCGCCAAAAAAGAGTATGAAAGCAGACGGGAGACCCTCAAGGACAAGCTTGAGGATATGAAAGACGAGCAGAAAGCCGCCCATATCGAGCGGATCAATGAAAAATGTCAGAAGATAAACGAAAAACGCACGGAGCGCATGAGTCAGATGCTTGAGAAGCTAAGCAAAATTTTGGAAAATGTCATAAATCGGGCCAGTGCGGCAGAGGCAAATGGGAAAGACATCTCATCAGTGGACACGGCAGTAGCTGCAGCTCAAACGGCGATTACAGACGCCCAGGCCGCAGTGGAAACGCAAGCCGGGGTGGAGTGCGTCATTACCATCAATACAGAAACTACGGCAAAAAATGATGTGGGGGCCGCCATAAGTGGCATGCAGCAGTCTCTTAGAGCCGTGTATGACAAAGTGATTGCGGCGAGGAAGGCCGTAGGAGCAGCGATTAAAGCGCTCGGCGCGGTGTTGGGCGAATCATTGACCCCGACTCCGACGCCGACACCGTAATATGAAAAAACTACCGTTTATCATCGGGATACCAGCAGTAGCACTTGCGCTTGTCCTTGGAGGCGCGATGCTGTGGAAACTCAAAACCCAGACGGTGGACAAGGTAAATGTGGGGGAACTCCCTAGCGCCTTCGAGGGTAGTGGTACAAAGCCAAGTAACCCCTTTAGTGCGCTGTTTGGATCCGGGGGAGACGCAACACCCACGCCGGCATCATCCGCAGATCTGAACAAAGACCTGCAGGCGGTCGGAGACGACGGCGGCGCTGCGGACTTTAACTCCCTCGCATCAGACGCCAGCGGACTCTAACGCTTTTTTTTGACAAATTGCCTCATTTTCATTATTATTCACTCATGCCGGTAACCCAAAAAGAACTAGTAAAGACTGATGATGTTTCCGCGGACACCACAGCGGGCGTGCCGCAACAAGAACTCGACGAGGCATTTCATTTGTGGCAGAAAGTTGGTGCGCAGATGACCCAAGAGGAGCGAGACGCTGAACTTGCCGAAACCGCCCGCTCCGCCGGCACCGTTTAGTCTCCTATTTCACCGTCACACTTTTGGCAAGATTCCTTGGCATATCCGGGTCGAGACCTTTCTCAATTGTCAGATAGTAGGCCAATAGTTGTGCTACCACTACGTTTGGAATGATGGTTGCTTCGCGGGCATCTTGGACCGGGATGTAATAGTCAAATACCTCATGCGGTTTATGAGAGACTCCTATTATATATCCGCCTCTTGCTTTCATTTCCATGGCGCCTGCAAGGTTTGCCCCATACGTCTCGTCATTCGGGAGAAATGCAATGCAAGGTGTACCCTTAGTGACGAGAGCAAGCGGTCCATGCTTGAGTTCGCCGGCCGCGAGTCCCTCGGCATGGATATAACTTATCTCTTTAATCTTGAGCGCCGTTTCCAAAGCCGTGGGGTAGGAAAGTCCCCGTCCAATAACATAGATGTGATCCTCGTTCTTGAGCTTTTTGGCAAGTTTTTTTATCCGGCGGACCGGGGTTTCATCCAGAACTGCTTTGGCGGATTTTGCAGCCATGGTGAGCACCTTGGCTCCTTCGTAGGGGCGGCCGGACATCGCATAGGCAAGAAGGGTCAGGTGCGCAAGCATGCCTGTGAATGCCTTCGTTGATGCCACTCCCTTTTCAGGTCCTGCGCCGATGAGCATGTGCGCGTTTGCCTCACGGTAGAGGGTCGAACCCAACACATTGACGAGGGCAAGAATGTGTGCTCCTTTCGCTTTTGCTTTTTTTACGGACTCGAGGATATCCATGGTTTCGCCTGATTGGGAAATGGCAACGATGAAGCTTTTCTTATTGAGAAAGTCCAGGTGGTACCCGAATTCGCTGCCTATGGCGACATTTGCATGCCTGCCAGCGATTTTGGAAAAGAGATACTCCCCGGCAATCGCCGCGTATGACGCCGTCCCGCACCCCAGTAGGTAAAGATGCTCCGATGTTTTCATCTTGTCTGCCATCTTTTTGGCTTGCCCGATGCCCCCGGCGGCAATATCGGCAATCACCCCGGGCTGTTCATAGATTTCCTTCAGCATAAAGTACGGGTAGCTTCCTTTTTCTGTTTCTTTGGCAGACCAGGTAAGACGTTGTTTTTTGGGCGCGAGTCTTGCGCCGGTTTTAGCGTTGGAAAATGTGATTGCATCTTTTGCGATTATTGCCATTTGATCGTCTTCCAAAAAATGTACCCTTCGGGTATGGGGTAGGAGTGCCGCGGCGTCACTTGCCAGGAAATTTTCGCCATTGCCGAAGCCAGCAACGAGCGGCGATCCGTTTCGTGCCGCGATCAGTTTATTTTCCTGGGCATGGGCTACAATGATCGCATTGAGGCCTTCCATGTGGTTAAACGCTTTTTGGACGGCTTTGGTAAACATCATGGACCTTGAATACTCTTCAATAAGATGGACGGCCACTTCCGTGTCTGTTTCGGATATAAAACGGTGGCCTTTTAGCATAAGGTCTTTTTTGACCTCTTCATAATTTTCAAAAATACCGTTGTGGATGAGGGCGATTTTTCCGGTGCAATCCAGGTGCGGATGGGCATTGA
>CAZEVT010000013.1:0-9469 GCA_964515005.1 uncultured Gammaproteobacteria bacterium | reverse complement strand
ACGATCGAAAGAAGAATGGAGCCAAGAAGCGCAATCCAAAATCCATCTACTTTGAATCCAGGAGTTAGGGAACTGGCAAGCATAAGCATGAGCGCATTAAGGACGAGTGCAAAAAGACCAAGCGTAAGAACGGTAACAGGAAGGGTTAAAAAGAAAAGAATTGGTTTAATAAGTGCATTAACAAGGCCTATGACAATTGCAGCCACAAGCGCGGTCCCAAAATCAGCAAGCTGTATTCCCGGAAGTATCTTCGTTACTATGTAGAGCGCAAGCGCATTTAAAACCCAATGGGCGATAAGAGAAATCATAAAGAAAATTCCTTCCCGTGCCCCGGAAGTATTCGTGTGCCTTTCGGGTATGAATGGATTTTTTCTATAGACGCGGAAAGCTCCAGCGGTGTGGAATAAGAAAAATCGGTTCTGCCGACGGCTCCATTTGCAAATATCGTGTCGCCAACAAATAGAACGTCTCCAAACTTGAGACAGATGCTGCCGGGTGTATGGCCCGGGGTGTGAATGTAGGGTAAATCTTTAATTGGCGAAGCTTTTGGGGGCGGGTCTATATGCTTTAAACCCAAAAAATGTTTTGCCGAAGATTTCATATTGGCAAGAAGAAAGATGTCTTCTTCGTGTATATAAAACGGGATCTTGTAGGCAAGCTGAATAGCATACGCAGCCATAATATGATCAAAGTGACCGTGGGTAGCCACAATCATAGATGGATTGTCGACGTGGGACATAATATACTCTGCATCATCACCCGGGTCTATAATAATATCACCCGCGATATAGCAGTTTGTCGCCATTTGCCCGACGACTAAAGTTTGTATATTCATATGACGCTCATTACGCGTTTTGCATCGCGTAATGAAATTCTTGTCGGTAAGTTAATAATATGCTTGGCTGCCTCTTCCGCACGCGGACAGCTTCCCTTTTTGTATCCCACCGTCTCAAAATCGACGCCGGTCGGATCAATCACGTTGTGGTACCAATTCCCCAGAAGCACGCCTCGTTTTTTTGCTTTGGCAATAACCACAGCTGGATTATCTACCAACACGGGAAACCGCACATAGGCGAAATCGCCCCGTCCATAGATCCGTGAGATCTCCCGCCGCTCCCTCGTGAATCGCTCAAGTTTTTTTATCTGCTTTAGAAGCAGGCAGGCAAGGGCATTCGGATACTTTGCAGGAAAATCTTTTGGTTGACTCCCACGTTTTTCTTCCGGGTACACAGGAAAAGAAAGAAATTTCAATCTTTGGAAGACAACAAGAAGCGCTTTTCCCGCACCAAGCCGGTACCAGGGAAGAATAAAGGAAAAAGCGACCGGATGGAAAAGCTGCTGAAAAATCCAGCCGAACGACGGCGTGTTTAATTTTTTGTGATAGGTTTTGATTGCCGCAATTTGCGCTTGGTGGTCCGCGCGAATGGTTGCGAGGCCTCCAAAGACGCTCGATATCACTTTGTCTCTTCCGAAACTAAAAAATGCGGCGTCTCCCTGCGTGCCCACTTTCGCCCCTTTACCTACCTTGCCGGCAGGCAGGTACGTTGCTCCCAATGCGTGCGCGCAGTCTTCGATAAGAAGGAGATTGTGTTTCTTTACGATCGGAACGATAGCATCCATGGCGGCGGGCACCCCAAACGTATGTTGCACGATTATTGCTTTTGTCTTTTTGGAAATCTTTTTTTCCAGACCGGCTGGATCCAGATTGTAGGTGACGTCAATGTCTGCAAATACCGGCGTGGCGCCTACCCAACGGATGCTGTTGGGGACGGCAACGCACGTAAACGCCTGCACGATAACCTCGTCGCCGCGGCCGATGTCAAATGCCTTAAGGAGGGCCAATAGCGCTGACCGGCCGCTGTTGAATGATACGGCACACGTTGTTCCCAGATACTGCCGCGCCCATGCTTCCACTTTCCCAACGGATGAGCCCTTCCCCCAGGCCCACGGAGTGAAGAGTGTTCGAAACGCCAGCCAATAATCATCAAACTCGGTATTGGGAGACAATGCGGAAGATATAACACTCTTCATACGTTCTTAAGCCACTGGGTGATTGTCGAAACAAACAGTTCCGGAAATTTAAATACTACGTTATGGCCCACTTTCGGAATAAGATACAGTTCTGACCCCTGGATGGTTTTTTTCATTTTTTCTGCTATCGGAACCGGCGTGATGATATCCTCCTGCCCCCAAACCAACAGCGTCGGCAGATGAATGTCCCGCATGCTGGCAACGAGTTCTTCCCGAACGACATTTTTGAAAGTATCCCGCATGAAGCCTTCTGCCCGGGAATAATCGCGGGCACCCACCGTAAAGTAGTACCAACGCCGAACTTTTTCCTGAAAAAAATTTAAAAACGGAATGAGAAAAAAGATCTTCCCTACTTTTGCAATCGCGATGAAGAGCATGAGTCTCTTCTTGGAAACCGGAGTATATCCGGGCGTGCCGGTGAGGATGAGGGCGCCCACCTCACCCGGAAACGACTGCGTAAACTTCAGCGCGACGCGGCCGCCGAATGAATGACCAATGAGAATGGCGCGCGCCAGTTTCCTTTTTTTCAGATAGCCAGCGAGGAACTCCACATAGTCTTTCAAAAATAAGGGTTTATCGGGAATGGCTGCAGTGCCGAATCCCGGAAAATCCGGGACATAGACGCGGTACCCCAGGCTCCGCAGCTCGCGTGCAAGCGGCTCAAATAATTTGGCCGATAATCCCCACCCATGCAATATAACGATCGGGTACTTCATGCGGGTTAAATTTTACTCTTAAAATCCTGACGGGAGGCAGGCGCGCTCTTGAGATTCCTGGTGATGGTGACGCCTGGCTTGGCCATACAAAATGAATCTTCGGCGACATCACGATCAAGGACCACTCCTGCTCCAATAAATGAGTTCTTCCCGATTTTGACCCCTGGCATGATGGACGCATTCACGCCGATGCGCACACCAGAGGCGATCATTGCCCCCAACTTATTTCTTCCGGTAGGAATCTTTTTTCCTCCGACAACAGAAGAAATTTCTCCGTCATCAAGCCGCAGGTTGGCAAGCTTGGCTCCGCCACCCATACTTACGTTACCTTCGAGCACGGAATCGCCTACATAATTACTATGGAGCCAGCAGTTGTCTCCGATGTAACTTCTTGTGACGTCGCAGTTGAACCCGATCACCGAGTCGGCTCCGATATGAGAGGCACGGATAATGGTATTGTTGCCGATGATGGTGTTGCGGCCGATATAGCAGGGACCCACTATCTTAGTATTTTCGAAGATCTTTACATTATCTTCGATATATACAGCGCCTTCAATAATCACATTAGATTTAATCTCAACATTTTTTCCTCTATATTTCTCCATGGTTTCAAATAGCGCATCCATACAATCCAAAACATTCCACGGGTGCTTGAGTGCAGCCATAGAACCCTCGTACGGCACAAATGCAAAGGGATGGCGCCCCATAAGATTCGTGATTGCTTTTTCATAACGGTCATCGCCTGTACTTTTTGTTTTTTCTATTTCCGAAAGGAGTGCGCTGCCGTCGGCGATATAATGGCAAACAACATTGATATACGGACTCGGCTCCCGACCCGCATCGGGCTTTTCGACAATGCCGGTGACGCGGCCAGCTGAAAAGGCGAGATAGCCAAACGAACCGTGCTTCGGCGCCTTCCACCCGGGAATTACTCCAAACACATCGTTTTTCTTCGCCGTATCAATAACATTGGACAAAAGCTCCGGGTCGATGAGGTCATCGACGTTGACGATAACCACGGGCGCGCCCGCAATACCCTCTCGTGCCAAAAGAATCGCCTCGGCCATCCCGCGAGGCTCTTTTTGGACAACCGTTGCGGCTTCAACGGGAAATTTATATGCTCTGATGGCTCGATCATTGGCGGGACTTGTGACGATGACCATACGCCGTATCTGGGGAGGCACCTCGGCGATCGTGTAGGCAAAAAGCGGCATGCCAAAAAAGGGAAAGAGGGCTTTATTTGTTGTCATGGGCCACAGCCGCTTTCCCGCGCCTCCGGCAACGACGATAAGTGTAATATCTTCTGTCATATTTAATCCTCCTTTATCCTTTCTATTTTTGCCCCAAGGGCCCGGAGCCGCTCTTCTATATTCTCATATCCCCGGTCCACCTGCTCGACGCCGTGAATAACGCTCTGCCCCGGCGCCGATAGTGCGGCAAGAATGAGCGTGGCACCTGCCCGAAGATCGTCTATTTCCAAAACCGCATTATGGAGCTTCGTGGGACCGGTAATCCGTATTCCCTGATGATATCCGGGAACCCGGTCTTTCCAGTTAAAGTTGTAAAAATCCTCCGGCTTTTCCACCTTCGGGTCAAAAAACTCAATCGCGGCCCCCATTTTTCGTAGCTCAGCTACGTAGGAAAAACGGCTTTCGAATACTGTTTCATGGATCGTCGATACGCCTTTGGCCTGTGTCATAAGGACGGCCCAGGGAGCCTGCCAATCCGTCATGAACCCGGGGTGCTGCCCGGTCACCACGTCGGTTGCCTCAAGCGCTTTGGAATTGGTGTACCGGGTTGTTGTTTCATCGATTTTTTCATAGCTTCCGCCGGCTTTGGTGAATACGTTTAAAAATTCTTCCAGATGCTTCGGCTGGGAATTCTTAACGATCACATCTCCTCCGGTCATCGCGGAGGCGACGGCTACGGTTACCTCTTCGTTGCGGTCCGGCATAATCGTATACTCGGTTCCGTGGACTTCTGAAACCCCGTCGATGACGATTTTCCTCGAATGTTCTCGCCTGATCTTTGCACCCATTGCATTGAGACACGCGATAAGATCGTCAATTTCCACTTCTTCTGCTGCATTCTCCAAAACCGTTTGCCCGCGGGCCAAGACTGCGGCAAGGATGAGGGTTTCCGTTCCCGTATGGGTGTTTTTGGAGAACCGAATTGTTGCTCCTTGTAGCCCACGTTCTGTTTTTCCGTAAAAATATCCATCGTCAGAATGATAGGAAATATCAGCGCCCATTATTTTCAAGGCATCAATATGCCGGTCAATTGGCCGGGCGCCAAGCCTGCACCCGCCGGGATTTGGAGTAGTTGCCTCTCCGTATCTCGCCAGAAGCGGCCCCATGACCATGGAAGAAGTTCGCAAACGTGCACCGACCTCAAGAGGAACTTTTGCACCCGCGCCATGCGCGTAACGCACCCGCACCGTGTGTCCGTCGACGGTGGAGGAAACGCCAAGGACTTTCAAAACCTCCAGCATGAAATGTACGTCACGGATCTGGGGCACATTATGGATGACCATCTCCTCATCGGTAAGAAGCGAGGCTACCAGAATCTTCAGTGCGACGTTTTTGGCGCCCGCAACGGCAATCTCACCTTTCAATGGAACACCGCCTTGTATGATAAGTTTATCCATTGTAAAACCTTCTTCGAATCAAAATTCCCCCACGCGGACAATTTCTTCCTCAAGGGTCACGCCGAACTGTTTTTTCACGCCCGCACGGGCCATCTCTATTAATTGTACCACGTCGCGGGATGTGGCCGCCCCGGTGTTGATGATAAAGTTAGCATGAACAGGACTAATTTGCGCGTCTCCCACTTGCTTGCCTTTGAGTCCCGCGTGATCGACTAAAAATCCGGCCGAGGTCGTATGGTTGGGCGTGGGAACCGACAAAGCTTCTGCCTCAGAGATATTCCTGAACGTACAGCCTGGGGATTTAACGCCCTGCGGCTGGGTTTCCCTGCGGTACGCAATGCTTTCATTGGCAATCTTCCATAAGTCGTCTTTGTTGCCCCGCTTGAGCGCAAACACGACGGCCAGAACTATATCACCGGTTTTTTGAATACTCGATGTGTCGTAGGCAAATTGAAAATATGATTTGGGCACTTCTTGTATCTCATTTTCAGGAGTAAGAATACGCGCCTGGTAGACGACGTCTCCCACGTAGCCCACGGGATGGGTCCATTTTGAATTCATGTAGACAGCGCCGCCGACGGAGCCCGGGAGACCCAATTGCATCTGAAGTCCCTCAAGACCTTCTTCGACGGTGAAGCGTATGAGTTGATTCATCACTACGCCGCTCTCGGCCTCGACAAATACTATCTGTTCGCGGTACGGCCCGCCCTTTATTCCCCGCATGGCAATGGACCGGGTGTTGTTTTTGATGACCAGTCCGCGGATGCCGCGGTCGCCGATTAAGATGTTCGTTCCGCCGCCTAAAATAAAAATGGGGAGATGGAGAGACCTGCCCGCTTTTACGGCACTCACCAGTTCCTCGCTGGTTTTGGCATCAAAAAAATAATCCGCGGGGCCGCCGATTTTAAACGTCGTGTAGCGGGCAAGCGGCTCATTTTTTAAAAAATCTTTTACTCCAAGCATATATATCTCCTGCTCCCATAAAAATAATAACATCGTTTGCTTGCATCTGCGCGCTCAACCGCTTCTTCACTGCCGTAAAATCCGGGGCATAATAGACATGTGGATGATGTTTTGCCGTTTCCTCAACAAGCGTTTTACCGCTCAGGCCCAGTGTTTCCGTTTCGCGGGCAGACGCGTAAATGTCGGTCAGAATTACTTCGTGAGCACTTCCGAAGGCGCGGGAAAATTCCGAAAGGAGCGCTTTTGTACGCGAATATGTATGCGGCTGGAACACGGCAACAATGCGACGCTTGGGATACCAATCCCGCGCCGCTTCCAGCGTTGCCATAATCTCATTCGGGTGGTGGGCGTAATCATCGATTATTTTAACATCACCGATTTCCCCTACCAGTTCAAATCTCCGTTTCGTTCCTTCAAATGCAAGAAGCCCCTTCGCGATTTGCTCCCATGAGAGTCCAATGTGCCTGGCGGCCATCGCGGCGGCGGCGGCATTGAGCGCGTTATGTTTGCCCGGCACTTTTAGGGTAAAGTCAAAAAGCTTCATTCCGTTTTGCGCAAGCGTAAAAAAGGTCCGCTCGTCTCCAAACCCCACGTGCGTCACCTGAAAGTCTTCCCCTTGTATGGTTACTTTTGCTTGTTTTTGAAGCTTTGCAAATGCAGCTTGTACATCGGAGAGCGACGCATATACATCCGGATGATCGTAATCGATATTGGTTATAACAAGAATATCCGGGTGTTGCCACATAAAGCGTGGCGTGGCGTCGTGACCCGGATCAGTCACATATTCGTCCGCCTCGGCGACAAATATATCTCCCTTTCCAAAATGTCCCGGGAGTCCAAGTCCGCGTACCTCTCCACAACCGATTGCCCAGGAGGGATCATGGCCTGCATGGGAAAGAATGCTTGCTATCATTGCAGTCGTTGTTGTTTTTCCGTGGGAGCCCGCGACGGAAATCTGTTTTTTTCCCTCCATAATGAGTCCAAGGGCTTTACCATGAGGTAGTGTCGGAATACCGAGCGCGTCTGCTTCCACCACTTCTTCATTTTCGCGCCCTTCGTGGGCACCGGTATAGATCACCAGATGTGGCTTGATTCGTCCGCCTATATTTCTGGGATCAAAATCAGGGAATATTGAAATTTTCGCTTTCGCGAGGACTTCATCCGTCGGAAACTCTTCTTCCACGTCCGACCCGGTCACCATATACCCCGCCTCTTTGTACCACACGGCAAGGGAGGCCATGGCAACACCTTTGATACCGACAAAATGAATCCGTTTCATAGTGCGATTACCCCTATTTGGACTCCGAATGTCTCTTTGGAATCCTTCCTATACGAATTGAATTCCGCCACCTGGCACGAGGTGCAGGTAGGTGGGGCGTCAATATGCTCTTTTTGAACACCAACAGCGATGAGCAACTGATAGTTGGCGTACCCGATATCAAGATGCCACGCCCCCTCAATGCGGGCAGCAATCTTTTCCTCTTCACCAAATTGCTTCTGAAACGCCGCTACGCGATCATCCATAATATTGTAACAGCACATGCCGATGTGCGGTCCGATCGAAACATAGATCTTATTTGCCTCCGCGCCCGCTTTTTTCATTTCGGAAATAAGATCGCGAGCAATGCCCCCAAGCGTCCCTTTCCAGCCTGCGTGTACGGCGCCAATTATTCTCGCTTGAGGATCGACCGCAAGAACGGGTACACAATCCGCAAACGTTACGCCAATCGGCAACGTCTTTGATATCAGTCCATCAATACCCGTAAGTATTTTTCCGCGATCAGAATCATTGACCGTCGCAATTTTTATTCCGTGCACTTGTTGCCCCATAACCATATCCTCGCCCTTTACGCCGAGCCCTTCAAGAAATTTTTCCCGGGTTACATTTCTGGTTGAATATCCGTGTACAATGCCAAGCTGTGTCAAAAGTTTCGACTGTATCATGCGAGTAATTTCAGCGCTTTTTTTACCCCGGCCTGATCGCTCCATGGATATTCGTGTCTGCCGCGCGCGAGGCTTTTTTCATGTCCTTTGCCTGTTGTAATCACCAAATCCCCGGGTTCGGCAAGTTGTACGGCAAAATCAATAGCGTTTTGACGGTTGGGGAACCGGTACACCTGCGGCCCGGGCTCAATACCGGCGGCAATTTCGTCCATAATGGTTTCCACGTTTTCCGTACGGTAGTCTTCTTCGGTCAAGACGATAACATCGGCATATTTGCCGGATGCCCTCCCCATGAGCGGCCGCTTGGAGTGGTCTCTCAAGCCGGCGCTGCCAAATACGTGGATGAGGCGCTTTTTTGTGAAACTTCGTGCGCTTTTCAATGCCTTATCAATCGCATTCGGCGTGTGGGCAAAGTCCACAATAACCGTGAATGGCTCGTGGGTAATGACCTCCATGCGTCCCGTGACCCCGGCAAATTCCGAAATGGCGGCGATGGCGACTTTTTTGGGAATGGTAAGGGCGTAGGAAACGGAAAGGGCGGCCAGACAATTGTACTGGTTAAATTCTCCCAAAAGCCGGGTGCGAAACGGATAGTTTTTGGGAGTAATTTGGGCTTCCCGCCGGATGCCGTAGGTGATAAGGGTTTTGCGCCGCAACAGCGGGACGGCGCGGTTATAGACCTCCGCCTCGTCGCGGTTTAAAACCGCGATCCGCGCTTTTTTCAAAAAAGAGAGCTTGGTACGAAGATACGCTTCAAAATTTTTGTGCCAGTCCAAGTGCTCATGCGTGACGTTGGTGATAACCCCGACGGCAAATCGAACACCAAACACCCGGTGCTGCGACAACCCGTGGGAAGTCACCTCCAACACCATATGGGTATCGCCGTGATCAAGCGCTTCCCGCAGGTACTTTTGTACGAAGTAGGCATTTGGCGTCGTGACGTGGAAACCGGTGTCGTACGTTTTACCCGCAACTACCGCGTGGACTGATGTAATCATCGAGGTTTTGTAGCCTGCAGCCTTGAGTATTTCGTAAATAAGGGTGGCAGTCGTGGTCTTCCCGTCGGTACCGGTCACTCCTATGACCGTGAGCTTACGGCTGGGGAAGCCAAACCTGATATTGGCATATATGGCCACCAGCAGATGATAGAGCCCTTTGAGGCTGCGTA
>CAZEVT010000012.1:2078-9604 GCA_964515005.1 uncultured Gammaproteobacteria bacterium | reverse complement strand
CTATGTCCTTTCTCAAGGACTCCCATACTACCAGCATGAGAATCTGTAGTCAAAAAAACTCCGCGCTGCGGTAGGGGCAAGGGCAAATTACCAAAACCACGCTTGCCGCCTCCATGGGCCCTGGGGTGAAAATTGCGCTCCCTGGCTCGTAAATTTGACAAACGTACCATAATGGTGGAAACTTATTCCTGATATGGCAGGATCAACCATTGCGGATACAGTAGCCAGAAATCTTAAGCAATTCCTCAAAAGAGAAGGTGGGGTCGCCCCGATTGCCCCACTTACCCATACGGAAAAGGTTACGCCGCTACAGGACATTCGTGATAAAACAAAAAAACCACAAAAGCCTGAAGCGCCAGCTGTATTTGTCCCGAGCGAACAAAAAGGCTGATCTTCTTGCTTTTCATTCTTTTTTCGACTATAATCTCTTTATCCTAAAGACCGTAGGTGGGCACAAGCCCATAAGTCCTACCGAGGGAGCGAACAAAAGCACCCTCGTGGTGTTTTTTTATTGATTATGGCTACACAAAAGAAAATCGATACCGTCGCGGGACTGACCGAAAAAGTCTCAAAAGCCACATCTATCATCTTGGCTGATTACCGGGGACTCAAGCACAAGCAGCTTGAGGAGCTTCGGAAAACGCTCAAGAAAACCGATGCGGAATTTGCGGTAACCAAAAACCGGCTCCTTCTTCGCGCCCTCGGAGAAAAGGCAGCGCCCATCGAAGCACTCCTCGGAGACGCGACAGCAGCGCTGTTTAGTTACGCCGATGAGGTGGCACCACTTAAAGATCTCCTTAAATTTTTCAAAGCCGCGGGATTTGGGAAAACCAAAGGCGGACTGTTGGGCAAGACGGTTCTCTCCGGGCCTGATATCGAAAAACTCGCCGCGCTACCCGCCCGCCCGGTCCTATTGGGTACATTGGTCCGGCAGCTCAATGCGCCGATTCAAGGACTCCACTACGCACTCTCCTGGAATATCAACAAATTAGTCTGGGGACTGGAAGCTGTCAAAAATAAAAAGACCGCATAATCCAAAGAAAGGTGGTGACACAAAAATTATGGCAAAATTATCAAAAGACGAAATCTTAAAATCAGTTGAGGAAATGTCCGTACTTGAACTTTCTGAATTGGTCAAAGCACTGGAAGAAAAATTTGGTGTCACCGCAGCACCCGTTGCCGTCGCAGGAGCTCCTGCTGCAGCCGCAGATGCAGGAGAACCCAAAGAAGAGCAAACGGTATTTAACGTCGTTTTATCAGCCGCAGGCGACAACAAAATCGGCGCAATTAAAGCCGTCCGGGAACTCGTTCCGACGCTCGGACTCTCCGAGGCAAAAACCTTAGTCGAGAGCGCTCCGAAAGAAGTCTTAACCGGAGTCAACAAGTCGGCCGCAGAAGAGGCAAAGAAAAAGCTCGAAGCCGCCGGAGCAAAGGTAGAGTTGAAGTAAAAGAGGTCGAAAAAGTATTAACTGAAAATCCCCCGCAAGGGGGATTTTTTGTGCGTCAACCATTTTTCCGTTTCTTTTTCGGCTTGTGCTGCAGGAGCTTGATATCTTCAAAACGACTCCGGGACCATGCCGCAGGCGACCAAAGTTCAAGGGGAGAAGGCGCCGTCGGATCGTTGGGGTCTGTTTGAATAAGCCGGTACCCTCCGTAGCGTCCGCTCCGGTCATCTTTCAGCTTTTCTTCAAACCCCATAAATTCGGACATTGCAAGCGGGGAACCGTCTACCTGAATCGTTTCAAAAGGATAAATACATATTTCTGTGTACTGCACCTCATTGCCTTTTCTAAAAGAAAGAATAAACTTTTCCCGGACGATGCTATTGCCGATTGACCCCGGCCGTTTCCCACCCTTTTTTTCATTCATCAGCTGCTGCCTCTGTTTTTTTGAAGACGTTGCTATAAATGCCCGCACCGTGTCTATCGATTCTGTTTTGAGTGTCCCTTCAACAATGGACACCTCGTAGCCGGACCCCTCAAACTCTTTGCGAAAATGTGCAAACAGTGCTTCCCGGGTGTGGGTAACCATATCCAACCTCAATGGGATATTGCGAAGTTCTTCGGCGGAAAAATTTGCATCTCGGATGACGAAATTATGACTAAACGCGTCATAAATAACCGCGCCCTGAAGACTTTTAAACCACGTACGCACCTCGGATTTAAGGGGTCGTTTGTCGTACCAGAGTTGCAGCTCTTTGCGCCCTACAGGTTTCTCCGTCTCTCGCCGAAATATGGTATGGGGAATATTTTTCAGTTTTATTTCATCGAGCTCCGGCGGATATACTAAAAATCTCGCCAACCCAGCTTCAAACAAGCTGTTGTCTGCCGCTATCTGCTTTTCAACCACCGGAATTGCCGTAAAAAAGGCCGAGAGAATCATAAGCATCTCCCCGCGTGTTCGCGTGACTGCATCATTTATCAGTTCCGGTGCAATGATTTCATACGGATGCAGACCTAAAATATGTAATATCTGCACAAACGGACGCTCGATGGCGGACGCCACTTCATTGACCGGATGGTTTTCCTGAAACGTATCTTTAATTTTCTGCATTTCTGCGGCGATATGCCGGGGAATCTCATAGGGAAGGGCAAGGGCCCGCAAAACGACTTCGCGCGGTTTTCCGAGTTTCCGGACAAGCTCGTCGGTAAAGCGATCATCAAGGATCTTGAGAAGCGCGGTATGCTCAACAAGCGGTAAGGCAATAACCTCGGGCCAAAGCGCCTGAAGCGCGGCAACGGTGTTCATATACGATAGTGATGTTGGTTTCCGACGAACAAAGTCTGCAATGTCACGAAGATGCAAAGGGAAAAGATTTTTTTTGGACATAAACGGACGAATGTCTTTTCCCATTCGATCGTATAGTTCTATCACGGTCCCGCGGAGTGCGTACTTAAATACGTTACGCGCCCTCCGCACTTCCACGGTCGGCATAGAAACGAGTGCCTCCGAAAAGTCTTTGGGTGCAAACTCCCGCAGATATAAACTTGCGGTCAGCACATCTGCCGACCTAGGAGGCATATTCCCTCCCTCCATATCCCGCACGTGTTCATCGTGCATCCCCATCATCCATTTGGCAGCTTGAAAACCACGTACTATTTCTTCACGACTGCAAGCTCCGAGCGTACTGACCGCGGGCTTCTTATGCCACCGGCGAACCCGATTGATCTCGGTTAGAACTTCCTCGCGGATGACCACCTCATATGCGCTGACTTCAGAAAGTATTCTCTCAAACTCCCGCAGTTGGACACTGCGTCCTTCCGCGTCCAGAAAAACATCCCGGGAAGGCGCTTCCGTCAAATGCCCAAACATATGATACTTCCCGTGCGTTGTTTCAATAGAACCGTGGTTGAATAACTGATGCAACTCCTGCGGGGTTACTGCCACCAGTTTCTCAATTTTGTAGACGCTGTCCGCATTATTATTCTCACGCGGCTCATGAAGCGATACCGTTCCCGACCGGACGGGCATCACCATAAGGGTGGCCTCGCACAATTCACCGGTTCGGGTGACGAGGTATGGTATCGGCGTCCCGTGCCAATCGTGTTGGATAATGTTTCGGAGTGACTCCCGCGTCAGCAAGGATTCTTGAAACACTTTTCGCATGCCGGCATGGACTAGGTCTTCGTCTTTTTGTATTCGCCCGCCAATTGCCGTCACCAGTTGGGTATCCGCTTTTTGTGCAAGAACCACTTCCACCAGTGAGATTTCACCCGCAGTTTTTCCGGATTCAAGAAACTCCTCTAGTTGTTCTGACCGAATCGGAGCCACGGTAAAAACCCGCACACTGCGGATGATCTCCTGCGGCTTTTCTTTTGGTATAGGTGTTTCACGTCTTGCCATGCGATTATTCCTTCCCAACAACGAAGATCAAGTATACTGAAAAATTGTTTATTGATCAAGGCAACTACCCCATAGTTTTAATTCGCTTCAATTCCTGGTATAATGCTTCATTCAAGGATCGCGTATGAACCCAAATGAAACCAGTAGCAGATTTAGTCGCAGAGATTTTTTGAAGCTCTCCCGGAAGGCTGGCGAAGGGCTTTTCTTCCTGCTCTATGCGCCTGATCCCATCAAGGCAGGTATATTAGGAGACCCCAAGGTGAAATATGAATCGGAGCCACTACGTGAAAATGATTGGGTGTATGCCAAAGGAACCACTGTCTATCTTCTACCGATGCGGTCGGATTGGTTTTATGACGAAACAAAGGGGCCCGCACTCCTGACGCTCAATGATCCGATCCCCTTTCAAGCCAAAAATATCCGAACCGTCCAGACAGGTAATACCTTCACGCGTTACGCGGAAATCCCGCTTACCGGGGATAAGGAACTGGCTATTGTAAAGCTCGATGAGCGTGTATCCATGGACGAAGGTAAAACGTTTATATCTGAAGTTCTTTGGCATGAAAACCGAGTATCTGCAGGGGAAAAAATTTTCGGCGGCTTTACATTTTCTGCTGAACGCATCGTAAACTCCGTAAACATTCGAAATATACTGGAGGGCACTTCCAACCTTCTTAAGTATCAAAATGAACACAATGGATTTACGAATGGTACGTACTCACTCCTGAACATCCTTCATGCGCGCACCGACCCCGCATATCAAGATGGAGTCAATGCATCCAAGGCGGACGGCATCGACGGGATCGCTACCATGATTTCTAAATCTCTGCTTCCCCTCGTGTCGGGTGGCCGTGCAGAAATCGTCGCACGCACGCCGCATGCGCAGGGATTTGCGTATTTTGCGGGTCCCACGACGCCTGACGTCACACAAAGCAACTCCGATGCCAATGTTGGCAATGCTGATTTTATTTGGAAATTTACCAACGTGGATAATCCATTGTACTTGTGGGCAGAAGCGTCTGTCATACCAGTGGGAGATACCTGGGACGCCAAAAAATCCAACATCACATTGCCCGCTGACGGGAAGCTCGTCCTCACATTCACATGGAGAAACACGCCTACCCGTTCTGGGTCATTTGATCGAATCAGTGGTCTCAAACAAGTATATGAAGCGTACCACGAAGGCGGCCCCCAGTCTTTGGCAGGCCAAGTGCTCGCACGTGCAGGAGGTGAGACGCCAACCGATTGGAAATCCATAGATCCTCTGGTAAGCGTAGTCCATCCGGAGCAGGCCATAGGAAACTTTGTGAGTGAAATAGGACATTCCGAAAGTGGGCAAAGCCTAGATGTCATCCAAAAATTTCTATCTACCCATATCAATGAATATGGGACGACAAAACACGACATATCCGCGACCGAATGGTTTCGCATGTACTACGGGCTCGTCTATCATATGCGGGACCTAGTGCAGGACTACAAAACACAGTTCCCCTATTCCGTAAGCGATTCCAACGCGGGTAAACCGCGCCCGACGGTTACACTCGGCACATACATATCTATTCTTTTGCGAGAAGAAGGCGTTTGGAATCAGTTGCACGCGATGTCACAACTGAAAAAGCGCCCCAACGACAAAATCTCCCTTCTGGATATTGCCATACACCACCTCAATGACAATACGTACATACTTCCCGATCAACCGATGACTTGTGTCGGCATGGCAGTACTGCTCGGGTGTCTCCCTGTGCCGCTTGCACCCAGTTACATTGGTGGCGAAAAAACAGCTTACGCCAGTGGACTTCTCCATGAAACAACGAAAGAAATGCTTCACCTATTCGGTTCTTATATCGACAGCGGATTGCTGTTTGTGAGGATTGACACGATCAAGGATGTACTCGTCGGCGATCTTTTCATCCGTTACGCCGGCAATAACAAAAATCATACCGGCGCGGTAGTAGGGAGAAAAATCGTAGACGGGCGCGTCAAACTCCTGATGGCAGACGCCAACCGCAAAGATGATGGCGTCATCCGTATGTTTGAAGTAGACCAGGATAATTTTCGCGTCATATTTGGAGAGGGCGAACTGACGCCACCCGTCGTCATCCGTAATCCTGCGGCTGGCGACTTTCTAAAAAAATCTTCTTAAGCCACCTCGTGAGACCAAGAAGGAATTGTTGCCGCAGTCGTTCCCGTGACTTTGAGCGCCATAAAAAATCGGCCATAAGACGCAGGAATTACTACATCGCCATTGGCATCTTTGTCCGGTGCCGGCGCATCCCCCGCAAGGGGCCGAATGCAAAACTTCACTCCCAACGTCGCGCCATCGGGTAACGCTAAGAATTGATCGTGCGTGTCATTTGTCTCATCAGGATGATCCGGATAGGCGGTACGGATTGCTTCATAAATATCATTCGTGTGCTGATCATACCAATGCGTGACCCAATCCACCGTCCACCCACCACCATCATACGTTACTTGTGTTTCCGGTTTAGGAAGACCATTCTCATCCAGCACATCTACTTTTTGCCAGCGGGGGACAAACAAACCGGCGACTACTTCCATCTTGACGATACGGATATCCGTCCGTTTAAAATCAACGTCATCGGTAGTTTCAGGTAAAAGGGCTTCGTCTTTTGCCTGCATAAGATAGACTTTTGCTCCCAATAAATTTTCCCTCATCGCCTTCTCTGCCTCGCGTTTAGTGACCCATCCGCCTCCATAGGGTTTCCGTAGAAAATCCGCAAGCGAGTTAAAGAACAATTCGGACACTCCTTCGTGTCCCCAAAGTATCGGTGTACCGTTTTGTTCAAGGTACGTATAGGTCGTGTGCTTGTGCCAGTCAAATATATTGGCATCTTCATTTTCCTGACTATATGCATAGGGTTTCGCCGTCGGCGTCAAAATTGCCCGATCTCCAGATAAAACAATCAACCATTTCATCGGTTCTGCACTTGATAGGCTTATGCGATCTGCAATCTTAAATTTATCCACAAGAGGCTTGAGCTCATCTGATGGAGCTGTCTCCTGTGTAGCCCCAGGATATGGGGCTGTGGTCGCCGCAGCTCCTGCCGCATCAATGTGTGGAGGAATATTCGTGGCGTCTGCTTTATAGAAATTATTGTCCACCGGCGCGGCACCATGATCCGCTTCATATGCCTGAATGGCACGATACACGAGCCCGCCCCCACCTACTGCAACTAAGGTGGCACCAACGATCGGAGGACCATATCTCCAGATTAGGTTTAGAAAGTCACGCCGGGAGAATAATTCAGGCTTGTTCATATAAAAATACCATGGATATACTCCATGGTTTCATAAATTCATCAACCTTTCGTCCTTCGATCTTTCGATCCAAGACTCATCGGTCCCGATGTTATCGGGAGAGGTCGAACGAGAGCAGCAAACAAGTAAAAAATGTAGGAAAGTATCCCTACATGCTTGTTTCCCGTTCAACCCCATATTTTATTTTTCCCCCTTTTGGCCTGATCGCTAGATCTGTTCCTTCTTCAGGCCGACCACGCCGAGGAGCGTAAAACCAAACCCCAGCATACCGCTGAAAGGCTGCCAAGGCAGAGAACTGCCGCCGGCAGTTTTGTGAGTCCTTTCCTCGGGTTGAGAGGTTACCACGGGCACAACCGGACAAGGCGTCTGACCTTCGCCAGTACCACAGGTTACCGGAGGCTCAG
>CAZEVT010000012.1:0-1978 GCA_964515005.1 uncultured Gammaproteobacteria bacterium | reverse complement strand
TCGGACAGGGGTCTTGACCTTCGCCAGTACCACAGGTTACCGGAGGCTCAGTCGGACAGGGGTCTTGACCTTCGCCAGTACCACAGGTTACCGGAGGCTCAGTCGGCTCGGCAGTTGCGCAATCAGGAGCGCCATGCTCACACCCATTTGGGTTTGGATCGTGCTCACCACCGGGATCACACGGCTGTCCATTGACATCACCCGTGGAATCTCCACAGTCACCGGTGTCATCGCCGCCAGTATTGCATGGGGGTGCGGAACCATCAGGGCAATTTCCAGTAGGCGGATCTGTCGCCACGGGAGGCTGCGTCGCGGGGGGATCCGTCGCCGGGGGCTGAGTGGCGCAGTTCGGATTCTCCGGATGCTTCGTACAATCCGGCCCGCCGGCAAACACGCCAGTCGGGAATACCGCCGCTGCAATGAGCATGATGCCCACTGCAAGGCTCAGCAGAGAGAAAAACTTACGCATCGTTGGTCCTATACCTTTCTATTTCTCAGTTGGATTTACTCGACGATTTAACTCTTAGCAATTCTTTTTTTTACCTTATTGGCTCTCCTTTTTTCTGCCAAATCTAGCGCAGAAAAACGCACCGTAGCCTCATTTCCGGCCGCGATACATATTCCTGCGCTAGTGCGTGTTTTCTCTTCTGTGTGATGAAGAAATAAATATTTTGAACGGGATCCCGACATTCGTCGGGAGCTGCTCTTCGTTTTTAAAGTGCTGGAAAATCAGGCGTAAAAGGGCGCAAATGCCCCTGTCGCCCGCGTTTTCCACTTAAAAATGGCAAAATTTAGCAAGATTGCCTCATTTCGCTAGATACGCATTATAGGGTACCACCACAAAGAGGTCAAGCGTACGATTGACAACACAGAATAAACTTGCCACAATAGGGGCGATGAACGGATTCTTCGCCTTCTTCGGCAAATTCATTTTTATTCTTCTTATTATTAGTGTTCTTATTGGCGGTGGATACTATTTGGGTACAGGAACACTGTCATTTCTCCCGGTTCCCGGAGCTGTTACCACGACCGCACCGACCCCTCCTGCTGAATATACCCCAGCGCCACCTAAACAAGTGGTCAAGGCAGGCGTGGCTAGTGGGCTTTCGTTTAGCCTATATTCTATTGAAGTTCCCAACGACTGGAAAGTCACTCAACAACACGAAGACGAACCCTCGCCCATGGACACGCTGACCTTACGCCGCGGAACATATTCCATAAAAATTTACCAGGCGGCAACAGGAGGGGCGATGTGCTTATATCCGGGTGACCCGGATTTTGAAGGGCCAAGTTCCAGATATGATATCTTTGTTCCCATCACGACAAAAGACGGGACGATACTCCGGCGCGGAGGAACGACTGGCGGAAGTGCCACAACCGGCGGATTCACCCTCTGCCAAAAAGGAACGGAAAATTACGGGCAACCCACAGGCTACGGGCATATAAGTTATGCTACCCCCGTACCGACTGATGAAACATTCCTCAAAGAAATGGATGCGATCATTTCCTCACTCAAGAAAATCTAATTGTTTACCTCTTCTTTGACCGCTCCTTGATGCTAGGATAGACAACGATGGCAATTGCGAGTAAAACAATTGCAGTTATCAAATAAAGTAATTCTATCGAACTCATATCACACCTCCTTTATAATTGACAAACTTAATATGACACATCCAACACTCAATACAAGCCCCATATATATTTTGATCACATCGAGATTCGTATCTATCAATCCTTGCAGCACAAGTGAGGCAAAAAGTATTAACCCAAGATTTCCTACAATTTCTGAAAAGCGATCAAGTTGGGCTTCATTCAATTTTAGCGCACTCATAGATTTATTGTAGGCTATGATTCATCAACGGTCAACATTGAAGCCGTCCTAGGTCAATACACGGGCTGCCACTCAAATAGCGCTTCTGTGCTCATTCTGCTAAAAAATACCGTCTGAACGTGATATTCTCCGAAGGTTCCCCGAAGG
>CAZEVT010000011.1:0-11559 GCA_964515005.1 uncultured Gammaproteobacteria bacterium | reverse complement strand
TTTTGACTACAGATTCTCATGCTGGTAGTATGGGAGTCCTTGAGAAAGGACATAGCATGCGAGCATATATCGAAGCAAAAGACAACGATCAGGTGGGTAAAAAATTTCTTTCAAAGGCCGGAGCTGCGGAACTTAGTGCACATCGATCTCATGTAGCTTTTTCCTATGAACCAACCGTCCGTGAGCTTTTTGCACTGGCGAACTGGTATGACATGGAATTAGCCAAGAAATTGTTAGTGGAAAACGCTGAAGAAATACAGCGCTTATATTCCGGGCGAGTCATTCCCGAATATTCACAGGCGGGACTAGAATTAATTAAAAAATGGAAAAACGCCAAGCTTGCGCGTGAGGCGCAAAAAGGAGCATTACGGGATTCTAAAGAGTAATCTTGACCCCCGGGCCCATGGAGGCGGCAAGCGTGGCTTTGGTTATTTTCCCTCGCCCCACGCTATCCAGGATTGCCTGCGCGTTGTCGACAAGTTTAGACGGCTCAAAGGATACTTTCCCCACGACGATGTGGATGATGGGCTGATCCGGTTCCGTCTTAAAGTTGACCATCCCGGTCGTCAGCTCCTTGGCGCGTTTTTCTGGATCGGGAGTGACTGTTCCTGATTTGGGGTTGGGCATCAAGCCTTTGGGACCCAGAATCCTTGCTACCTTGGCAAGCTTGGGCATCATCGTTGGGTGGGCCACCAGAATATCGAAATTGATTTTTCCGGCTTCGACATCGGCAAGCACCTTGTCGTCTGCGATAGCGACCCGGACTTGTTTGCCGGTCCCGTGAGGAAGGTTGACGGATCCCCGGAATTCTTTTTTCTCACCCAAGCTCACGGGATTTAGATTCATATGAAGCTCCACCGTACCGTCAAATTTTGTGAGGCTGGTTTGCTTTACTAAGGTGACCGCATCGGTAAGGGGATAGAGTTTGGTTTTGTCAACCAGGGACGCCTTGGCAACATATGCTTTTGACCGGACTCTGACTTTGACCTTCTTTTTCTGTTTTGCGGGACCGGGTGCCTGACCGCGTTCTACTTCATCGATGAGTTTTTTAAATTCCGGGTTTATGTCGGTGCCTTCAACGACCGCGACGCGTTCTCCGCCCTTCATGCCCACGCCTTCGACCTTCACCTTCTTACTCTGTTTGGTCTGCCTGCGTGCTTCCGCCCGGCGTTTTTGCTCCGATTCCTCTCCTGTATCTCCTAGTTTGGCAACGCGAATTTTACCCATGTTCCACCTCTATTCCCATGCTTCGCGCGGTCCCTTCGACTACTTTCATGGCAGCCTCCACGGAATCGGTATTAAGGTCCGGTAGCTTCGTGGTTGCGATTTCTTTGACTTGCTCTCGGGTAAGTTTGCCTGCAGATTCGTGTCCTGCTTTGCCCCCGGCTTTATCAAGCGAGAGCGTTTTTTTGATCATGGCAGCAACCGGCGGGAGCTTGGTGATAAAGGAAAATGTCCGGTCCTCAAATACAGTGATAACGGCGGGAATGATCTGGCCTTTAAGCTTCGCTGTTCGCTCATTGTATGCCTTCACAAACTCCATGATAGGGAGCCCGTGTTGACCGAGTGCGGGGCCTACGGGAGGAGCGGCGGTTGCTTCACCTGCGGGAAGATTTAACTTGACGATAGTTTTGACTTTTTTTGCGGCCATAGTTTCCGGAGAAAAACGAAGGGAAGGAAAGAGGAATATCTTTTCGAAACCCTTCGGGTTTCTCCCACGTCCTGGGACGTAGTGGGGAAAGTATATCAAAAATGGCAGGAAAAAACAACATAGACTCCGTGCCTCTTGAAAAACGATGGGCAGTATATGATGATAGAAGGGTATCTATGGCAAAGAAATCAAAAAGAAAGGGAATTCAAGGGCCCAGCCGCAGGCAGCTCACCGGGATGCTACTCCTTCTCCTTCTTTTGTTTGCTGGGATTATCGTGACTCTTATGGCCGTTGGCCGATCCACAGAGCCCCGGAGCCGGGCGGCATCGTGTAACGACTCGGGTTGTGCAAACGTAAAAAACGACAATTACTGGATGATCACCAACTGTCAATCGAGCGATCCGGACGGCGATCAGCAATTGTGCTCATGGAAAGGCCGTATCGGACAGTGCGGTGGCAAAGACTATTGCTGCCCCAGCTCCGGTGCACAGTGGACGACCAATATGAGCGGGTGCGCCGCTCCCACGCCTACACCCACGAGTACACCGACCCCGACACCCACGCCAACACCGAACCCAACGGCGACCCCGACACCCCGGGCAACCGCAACACCGCGGCCTGTTGTCATTCGGACGCCAACACCCACAAAGACCCCCACGCCCACGCCTACGTCATATATTTTGAACTCCTGCAATAAAACGTGCGGAGCGGACTCCGATTGCCCGGGGGGCCTCAAGTGCGTCAACACATTTCTTGTTTTTAAATCATGCCGTAACATGTATTGTACGGATGCCATTTCCTGTCTCTGTGATGAGGGCGGAGGCAGTAACCTCACCCTCGCGCCTTCCGAAACTCCATCCCCGCTAGGCGGGGGCAGGCAGATTGTACTGACCGTTTCCTCATTTACTAGTGATGAAGGCCTATCCGGCCCCACACCGACGTTTACCGGGCTCACCGAGCCAGGCGCCAAGGTGACCATTTCCATTTTTCCCGACGGGGTATTCGGAGAGGTGACGGCAGACTCAAGCGGCCGCTGGAGCTGGCGCACTACCAAAACACTGACTGCCGGCAAAAAAGACTTACTCGTGGTTGCCAAAAAAGATGATGGACAGGGACAGGTTTCCCAGGCATTTACCGTGGTTGCAGGCTCCGGAGGATCATTCAATACCCTTCTTATTGTTCTCGTCCTTCTGGGAGTCGGCGTCGGGGGATACTTCTACTTCAAATCAAAACAAGTATAAATTAGAGCTTGGATATTTGCAGAAAGTCGAGTTCCACCGGAGTCTCTCTTCCGAAAATTGACACCAGGACCTTGATTTTGCCCTTTTCCTCATCGATATTGTCAATCGTCCCCAAAAAGTCTGCAAACGGTCCATCGACAATCTTCACCGCTTCCCCGACGGAGAATGACGCTTTGTACTTGGGCGCTTCCATTTTCATAAACGTCAGGATGGTGTCGACCTCTTTGTCGGAAATGGGGGTCGGTTTGTTGCCGGCTCCTACAAACGCCGTTACTCCCTGGGTCGTGCGGACGGCTAGCCAGCTTGTGTCGTCCAGGATCATTTTGACCAAAATGTAGCCGGGGAAAATTTTTTCCTTCTGTTCCTCTTTCTTGCCGTGGCGGACGGTCACGACGTTCCGGGTCGGGACGATGATATCAAAGATTTTGTCCGCAAGCTTCATCGTGTCGATGCGCTGTTTGAGGTTGGTTGCCACTTTGTTTTCATGCCCGGAATAGGTATGGACGACATACCATTTTGCATTCGCTGGAGCGGCCGGTGCGGCTGCTGGGGCCGTGACAGAAGCCTCTTCCACTGGTGTCTCTTGGGTTGGTTTTGTATCCATAAGTTACCGTTTAAATAGCAAGGTTGTTATTTTCAAAAACATGCTGTCGAGGCCGCCGATGAATGCCCCGACGATGACCGATATGGCAATAACGACCGCCGTGAGTTTGATCGTCTCTTCCCGCGTCGGCCAGGTGACTTTTTTAAGCTCCGCAACTACTTCGCGGAAAAATGCGGTTGGCGTAGTCATAGTCATATCCTAGCATATTTTAGCTAAGAAAAACCCCCTCCCAGGGGTTACAAAGATAGTATACCAAGAAAGATAAAGCTTGTAAAGACCGCTACTTGGCTTCACCGACTTTGTGAGTGACGTGGGTGACGGTTTCGCTGGGGCTGCAGTGTGCATAGACCCATTCACCGTAGGACAAGCCCCCCAATCTCCCCACGGGCGCGCCTGACCCGTAATAACTGTCGCCTGCATTGATGATGGCTCTGCGTTGAGATTGGACGGAGGCGGTAGGGCTAAGCGGCGTATTAAAATATTTTGCCTTACCCATGAGGAGGTTTACGGCAACACCTGCTGATTTATCCGTGTCACACATATCAGCAACAGACATATTTTTGGGCTTTGCATTCGGGCATTTACCGCCGCATGCACTCGTGCATCCTACACCTGTGGTAATTTGAAATGGACCGGCAGCAGAGCACTCGTTGGGTTTACAGGTGTAATCTCCGGTATATCCGCCCTCGATATATGCGACGCCTTCCAAAACACATTTTGGAATTTTTCCAGCAGCCGCATTATCAATAGCTTTCTGAATCCCTGATCCGGTCGGGCCCGACGCGAACTTCGGTGAGATCGGATTACTACTTGTACTATTCGGGCTTCTGGCCCACGCACTGGTGTCTGATGGCGAAGAAGGGGGTATTGAGGCGATCGTTTGGGGAACTGCTGGCTTTGCCGACACCCAGCTTTTGTTGCAGTTCATAGCAGAATTGGCGGGCAGTTTTTGCTCTGCATCGGTGAGCAGGTTACAGTTGATAAACGTCTGGCCCTCCTCGGTACGACGGGCAGCATATACCGTGGTATCCGTCTTTGCCAGTTTTTTGACGATCGTTACATCAAATTCCTGGCCTACAAAGGTCGCGTCGCGGCCGACGGTATAATTTGAGTCCATGGAATCGACTCGATACATATCGGCGATACCCCCACTTTGCTGCAAAGTTTTTTTCTGCGCGCCGTTAATATATTTTGCTATTAAATCAGCTGCATTTGGACACCCGGCGATGAGACACCATCTGTGTTCGGACCAGGGGAGCATGCCGCCCATAACATTTTCTCCTGATGCCGTTTCTTTTGCTTCGTACTGGGTAAAAAATTTGCGAACCCCGTCAACGATTTTGTCGATGACCGACACGGTTTGCTCGGTAATAGTATAGATGATGGTGGAGATGGCGTCGCCATTTTCTCCATAGATATTTTCCTCCACCGTTGATACCGCTGTCTGATCGATAGGGTCGCCGGCGCTCTTTTCACCACACAGCGGAGGTTCACTTTTTTTTACTTTGATATTTGCGAGGGTATAATCCTGCGAAGGCTGGACATTGCGCATGGTAAATGAAGTAAGCCTTCGGGCGCCTTCGATGCTATGTAAAAGCCCGGGAACGTCTTCTTTGGTGCACCAGACATTATTGGAGACGGCATTGACGGCAAGTTTGCCGGTCTCCGGATCCGCGACGCACAAGCGGCCAGTAACGCAGTACACTTTTGGTTGGGTATCATGGGTCGTTATATCCTGCAGTTGTGCGGGGGTCAAATCCTCAAAACCTGCTTTTTGCAATTGTTCACCGTACTTAACGGATTTATCTGTCCCGATATGGTAACTATCACCACTTGGCCTGACGGTCCCCAGCCAATTTTCGATCCAGGTTTTCACGACACCGATGAGTGGACTCCGCGCGATCGTTGTGTCGGTCTTGTCGAGTTTTATGATGCCGCTGGCTTGGTCGTACAGCACATGGATGGCTGCAGGATCGTGCGGGTCATCGCTGACTTTAAAAGGATCCACGAACGTATCTTCCGCAGCCATAGCCTGCTGTGGGGACATTAGGAGCACGAATAAAACGGTACAACCAATGAGAAAAATCTTTTTCATGAAGCCTCTATTCATGATAGCAAATTGACAAGGGGTTTGCAGGATGCGTACAATTGGAAGTACCCTATGAAGGCCAAACAAAAAATTCGGAAGGCAGTCATCCCCGCGGCGGGCTTCGGAACGAGATTTTTGCCCCAGACCAAGGCTATGCCCAAGGAAATGCTTCCGATTGTGGATAAGCCCGTCATTCAGTATGTCGTGGAGGAGCTCGTGGCCGCGGGCATCACCGATATTGTCATCGTCACCGGATGGCACAAGCGCGCCATTGAGGACCACTTTGACTACCCCAACGAGCTTATCCAGATGCTGAAGGAACAGGGGAAGCACGAGCTTCTGGAATCCGTCAAAAAAACAGCCGAGCTTGCAAACTTTATCTATATCCGCCAAAAGGGCGCCTACGGCAATGGGACGCCGGTTCTTTGCGCCCGCAATGTCATCGGCGATGAGCCGTTTGTCGCCATCTGGGGAGACGAGTTTATTTACGCCACCCCCCCGCGGGCTAAACAGTGTATTGATGTGTTTGAAAAGTACGGCGACCCGGTGATTTCCGCCGTGCGGGTACCAAAAGAAGACGTGTCCCGCTATGGCATTGTCGAGGCAACAAACGTCGAGAAAAATATCTGGCAGATTAAAAAACTTTTGGAGAAGCCCGCGGTGGATGAGGCGCCCAGCAACCTCGCGGCACACGGGTGCTACGTGCTGACTCCCGATATTTTTCCGCTTCTTGAAAAACTTAAACCCGGCATAAGCGGAGAAATTTGGCTCACCGACGCGATTAAAGAACTTCTCAAAACGCGTCCTATTTACGCCTGTGAGGTGACGGATGCAAAATATTACGATACCGGCAACAAGTTGGAATACTTAAAGACCGTCGTGGAGTTTGCGCTCATGCACAAAGATCTCAATGGGGAATTCCGGACGTATCTCAAAAACCTCAAGCTGTAATTAATCTTTTGGGGGGACTCCGTAGATGACGACTTCGGTTCCCGGGTCATCTGCTGTGGGGTACGTGGCCCAGGCTTTAGGGTTGGTGACCACCGGATTTGTCCAGTCGAAAAGGAGCGCGGCGTCTGCTATTTTCATGTTGATGCACCCGTGGCTCATCGGGTGGCCGAAATTGCTGTGCCAATAGGTTCCGTGGAATGAGTAACCGCGGTATTTGGTAATTTCATTGTTATAGAAAAACTGAACCCACGGGACATTGGGAAGATAGTAATAGGTGCCGAGTTCCTTTTTTCCTCCGCTCATCAGTTGGCTTCGCACTTTTACCCAGATGCGAAACGTGCCCGTTGGCGTGGCGCCCCACTTGCCCGTGGACACCAGAAAATCAAATACCTTTCGGTTTCCCTCATATGCATACACGCGCTGATTGGTTAGGTCTACCTCGATCCGTTTGTCATTGGGGGATGTCGTCCCCAGCACCCGATTGGTTTGTTTGATTGCGGCCAGTGCCGGTGGATCGATCGTAGCCCCATGAAACTCTGCGTAGTTGTCTTCCGTGGGCGCCGGGGGCTGTTGTCCCTGTATGAGACGAGAGAGAGATACCGGGTCTGCAAGCGGTTCCGGGGTGGTCGGTGTACCGGACTGCAGAAAGGCAAACGCAGCGATAAAAAGTAAAAAGAAGGTAACCCGAGCCATATATGTACTATGAATGATTGACAATAATTGTCAATCCCGAGAAAATAGACCCATGCGACCGAGTGTTGCGAAAATTAAAGGTCTTGGATTTGTTGTATGGCACACGAGGCATATGGTCTACCATGTACTCTTGGGTCTGGTGTGGGCTTGGTTTTTACGCGAGCGCTGGGCAGAATTTAACCCGAAATGGATTTGGACTGCGGTTGCGGGCGCCCTTGCCCCAGACATCGATCATATATTCTATTTCTTCGGTCATGGAAAACATGACGATTACACCCAGCAGATTGCCCGGCTTCTTCGCGGCAGGCAGTGGCGGGCCCTCACTGTATTTATTGAGACCGGCCACAAGCACAACACTAATTTATCCAGCCACAACCTGTGGATTATGGGAATTTTTCTTCTCATATCTCTCCTTTCCAGTTTTGTCGATTGGAAGGTAGGGGTTATACTATTTGGCGCAATGCTCGGGCATTATCTGTTTGATATCGGCGATGATATCGTGACGTTGGGCTATATGAATCCAAACTGGAAACGCTGGGGGAAGCCCAAGTTACGGTAAGTCCTGCGGGGGGTTTTTCTTTTTCCCGAATATATAGAGAAGTGTTCCGAGGCCAATGAGTCCTACGGCACCGATAAGAAGCCAGGGGAGTTCACGTTTTGCTGATTGCACTACTGTTGTTTCCTCCGGGACAGGTGCGGCCTCCGCTGTCGGTGTTGCCTCCGGAGTTTCGGATACGATGGTCACGACTTGCGGCGTAGGGTTTGGTGCAGCTAAGGCACTAACGCGAGAGGTTCTTATCGGAGCCGAGGTTGGGCCCGGCCTTATGGTAATAATTCTGCGGCAGACGTCCGGTACCGGTGAAAAAATCTGATTGTTATCCCGGACCCGGCAACTGGCGCCTAGCGTACCGATTGTGGTGTAGGTATGGGTTGTGGAAATGGATCCGGGGCTGCCGGCATTTTTTTCCACCAATTGTTTCGTGCCGTCTCCAAAGGTAAATTCCGCGGCGCCCAAGAATCCGTCGGGGTCAACACCCGCACAGGAAAACGTCACAGCAAGCGGAGATCCTACTCCGGTCGCAACATCAGAAGTGAGACTCGCACAATAGGGTATCGTGTTTCCTCCGGATGTTTGTGGCGTTGGGGTGGGCCCCGGCGGTGTCGGGGTGGGTGTCGGGACTCCCGATCCCGTATAGGAGGCACCCAGTGTATTTATAGGATTACAGGACAAGAAGATATTTTGTCCTGTGGTGGTGAGCATATTGGTATCATGGCCGCCGCCGCCGCAGGCGAAGGTGAGGGAACTACTACCCGAACCCTTTTTGGCCTTAAACGTTATGGTCGCGAGATTGCCATTTGCGGTACTTCCGCTTCCTGCCGCCGTCGTGTAGCCGGTTATCTCAAGCGTGCCGGTGCCCGGATCATTGGCCTGCGAAAACGATGGGAAGAAATTGCCGCTCGCCACCTGCATTACTTCAAGATCAGCAGGCGCGTATTTGACAGTTACTTTGCTGCTTTGAGCGGTGTATGCGTCAACATTGAGATTGACGGTAACATTGAACGTGCCGTTTTGCGCGACCGAAACACTTGTTTTATCAAACAGAACACTGGGTGCCGCATACGCACGGGCAAAGGGAAACCCAAACGCAAGCATGGCCAAAAGAAGTATTTTTATGGCAGCGGGCAGCAGTTTATTCATCGTACCTTGTTGAGAGTGACTGTAAAATCAGATTTAGGTCAAAATTATCTACATACCCATCGTAATTGAGATCCGCAGTGGCGATATCCGACGGCGTCAGTTGACTGCTGGGCTTCTTGAATATATCGGTGACGAGTTTGATATCGGTGGGATTGATCTGGTTGTCGCGATTGAGATCACCTGCGGGGAGTGGTCGGCCGGTAAAGTCAAATGAGATGGGTTGTGCAACCGAATAGGAAAGCGTCTGGCCGTCGAGACATGGTGCTGTTTGACCGAAAAATGAACAGAATCGCAGCCGTAAATGTTTTTCTCCTTTTACACCGACTGAAAAACCGGTATTGACCGGGAGCGGATTGAGCAGTGTGCTGTTCGCTTGATAGATACCGCTCCCCACATGTCTAACAATAAGAGGTGCAGAAAAGTCGAGAATAGAGCCATTGGTAAGATAAAACCTGACGGAAATTTTTGCGCCATCTGCTTCGCCCCCGTTGACCCCATCGAATTTTACCCGAAATGTCATCGGTTGTGGCTCGATGGGAATAACAGTATACGCGGAGGTCCACGTGGCGGTCTGTCCCGAATTCAAATTCTGCAGATATACGCCTACGGGCACCGTCTGATTATTATAATTGCTGTTATTGGGTGGCGTCACAAAAAGATCTATAGCTCTATTTCCCGACGGAGGAAGAATGAGTTGCGTATCCGCCAGTTCGTAGGTCCATCCATTGGGAACCTGCGCGGACAAGGTAAATGAAGAATTGGAGCACGAGAAACCGTCATTATTGGTTACGTACACTGTGAGTCTTGTTCTCTCGCCCGGATGTCCATTCGGGTTTTGGGGCTTGACGTCAATAGCGGGCTGCAGGCGGTAGCAAGATGGCGGCGTCGGATAGTAAGAAGGAGTCGGATAGTATGACGGCGTCGGGTAATACGAAGGTGTCGGTGAGGGAGACGGGGTTGGGGTGGGAGTTGGGGTTGGCGGATTGGGTGGACACGAACTGGATCCATCAGGTTTGACACACGCTTGGTATGGGTAGTTCACCGGCATGGAGCACGGGCCGCTCGGGCCATTGGGGCAATTCGGCGTCGGCGTGGGAACAAATTGGCAGATCAATCCTTGCGCGCACGCTGTGGAGGAACTGCAGACCCCACATTCGCTTCGATATGGTTGTGGCGTCGGCGTTGGTGTGATGCCATATGGTGACGGCGGACTGTAAGGACTATCTATTGGCGGCGGAGCTTCGGAAAAAGTTGGAGTGGGTGTCGGGGTGCCGCCGCCATTGATCTGTGCGCCTTTGGCTTCGACAAGTGCATTGGTGGAATTTCCCAAGGCTGTGATGGATGTCGTATTGGCGAAATTTATCGTGGTTGGGTTTTGGTTTAACAGCGTTATGGTAAGTGTGGCAATGATTGCAGAACCGTTAAGTGGGGCAGTAGGCTGGGCGCCAAGCGTTATCGTGGCAGTAGTCGGGCCGATTTCAGCGGCAGACAATACCACAGGAAGCCCTGTGGATGGGGTCAAACTTTGTATGGTTATTACGGACGAGTCATACGTAAGATCCAGTTTGGCCGCAGAGACGGTCGCGGTATTGGTATTCATGGTCACGCCCAGAGAAAATGTTTGTCCTGTAGCACCGGTGGCGCCTGCGGGTGTTATTGCAAGCGTTGGTCCGGTGGATTCAGCTCTCTTTCGAAGTTCTATCCGTTGGGTAAGCACGGCCCATACAAAAACCGGAAGCAACACAAAAAGCGCGATTACGCCGAGAAGTTTTAAAGATAATTTCACATATCTATCGTAGCGCTCGGTGCATACGCCGTCAATACCACAATTACAAATTCTGCGGCATGACGAAGGTGAAGTGCTCTGAATCGGTTGATATACCGTTTACCGTGACGGTGAAATAGTAGGTATGGGTCCCTGGTGGAATATCCGGAATAAATAGTATATGGGTGAGGGCATTGGTTGTGGTGAGAGGCTCCTCTACGTTACTTATCGAAGGGATATGAACAGTAAGGACTGCGGGCTCGCGCGTGGTTGCAGTCACGAGTGCCGCATGTTTATCCTCGACGATATAGACGTTTTGTGACACGAGTACCCGTGCGGCTTGTGACGTGGTCGTTTGTTTTTGGTTGAGGGCGCTCAAAGTAGCAAAGAAACCGCCTGCCGCAACAACGGCAATAACTACCCCCAGAAGGACGCTTGCAACGCTCGGCAGGGGTATGTGCCATAATTGGTGGTAGTTGATTTTTGCCTTTTGGGCCTTTTTAAAGGCCGCAAGCTGGCCGGCGGGGAAAAAGTACCCATGGCTCTCGGAACACTCATAGACGAGTACTCCTTCAGGAATGTTTTCACCGGTTGCCCGGTCAAGATTTTTTTGACAGACCGGACAGGAATATGTGCCATTGACCGGCGAGATCTTTGCCGTGTTTGTCAGTCCCTCTCGGGACAATTTGATAAAATTTGCGGCAAACGAATCCATCCAGTGTGCGTGACAGTTGGCACATGTGGAGTAGGAAACCGTGAGGTTATTCTCTCCCTGTGTGGTATGGGCAACAAGCTCTCCGTCACCGTTGGGGCACTGCATAGAACCAGTATAGCGGATCTGGAGACAATCCAAAATTTTATTGCAG
>CAZEVT010000010.1:8386-12639 GCA_964515005.1 uncultured Gammaproteobacteria bacterium | reverse complement strand
CCCCGCGCTATTTGCGCTGTCGAGACGAGCCGTAGTTCGCCAGCGCGCGCGACCGCATACACCTTTGGATCTATCTGCATCTTCACGAGTTTTACGCCCGGGCGGTACGTGACGTTACCGCCGATCGTGATGGAAGCCATTTCAGCATCAGTGATAGTGGATACGGATTTGAAATCCGCGTACCAGGTGAAGTACGTCTTCTCATTCGGGAACACGTACCGCTCGCCGTCAGCGCCGCAGTAGTACACCGCTTGACTCGATTGCGAACGGATGAGCGAACCTGACGCGCAGTTTGCGGTCGTTACGCTCTGCAGAGTGAGACCGCGGTCAGTGTTGATGTCCGGACTTGCCGATGTCTCTACCTCACGCACGTACGGAGCGGTCGGGGTCGTTGATGCAGGCGGTGGCGGAGTGGTAGCGCCGAGCGCCGCCATGAGGCTCTCATATGGGTTAATCGGGCTCCCGTCCGGAAGGCGGATCTCAAAGTGTAGGTGCGAGCTGATGTTCTCCGCGTTCCCCGAGTCCCCGACGTAGCCGACCACTTGGCCTTTGGTGACGCGCGCACCTTGTATGATACCCGGACCAAACGCGTTGTTGTAACCGCCCCTCCCATCATCAGTGCCTGGTGTGTCGTTGTTCAGGTGGATGTAGTGGTACGTGTACCCGTCTGTATCCCTAATTGAGAGCAGCCAGCCGTAGGACTGTTGTGTTTCCGTGAGCCAGTCGACATAGCCATCCACCGCCGCGAGCGCAGGGGTCACTTTGGACGCGTGGATATCGTTCCCTTCGTGCGTATGTCCGTACCGCGCGTCCGCGAAATCATCAATGAACGTCCCGCCGCCCTGCACCGGAAACAGTATCTGCCGAATTTCCGCAGTCTTACCTGCGAACGGGATGACCAGCACGCCTATAAGCAACGATACGAAAAATAGCTTCATATACTCTATAAGACGCGGGACGTGTCGTGGTATTTCACGCCGCTCACTATAAAAGGATCTCCGTATTATTCAGTTTGGAACGTATCGCATCAAGGTCTTGACTAGATGGATTGTTGCCCCTGAGATCCAGACGGCGCAGATTTCGGAGATTCCCGAGTTCGAGCGGCAGTCCAGTCAGCTTATTGTCGGAAAGATCGAGGTACTGCAACTCCGAAAGCTGTCCGACTTCGGCCGGAACACCAGTCATCTGGTTCCTGCTCGCATCGAGAACGCGGAGATTCCGCAAATTACGGATCTCAGCAGGTAGCGCGCCTGTCAGACGGTTATCGGAAAGGTCAAGTTCTTCCAATTCTGTTCTTTTGAACACATATGACGGGATGCTCTCCAGCCCGCTCCCGCTAAGGTCAAGCCTGATTACCGATGTTGATGCGGGTGCCGCAGTACTTGGTGCATTGCTTGTTCTTGGTGTTGATCCGCTTTCCAAACAACCGGCGCCGAGCAGTACCAATCCTGTGATCACAGCTATTCCATAGATTACTTTCATAAGATTAAAGTTTATCACAGGCCCGTCATCTACGATACTTTGCCCACAATACACGATGTCAAAAAACCGCGTGCAGAAAGGCATGCGGCGGAGCGCTCGAAGTCGACCTGAGCAGACCGACCTCCATCTGGGTCGAGGAAGCCCGGTATAAACAGTCGACGGGGTTTTAGCTCAAACTTCTCTCCCATTGGAAATCAAAAAAACGCATCCCGAGTGGAATGCGTTTTTGGGTCCCTATTTTTTCTCATCGCATGGCCCGAATATCCCCCCGCAGATTTTTGCGCCCGCCTCCTCCGTTGGAGTCGTCTCTTTGGCGGAATCGACTTTTGGAGCTGTCTGTTGCGGAGAATCAACTGGAGCACCGATACAATTGTATCCCTCGCCCTTCACGAAAAACCAAGCGGGATATTTATCGATATACTCTCTATACACTTTTTGACCAAACAGGAAGTCCGCCGCCATCCCAAAAGCCGATTCACTTAAATACGCCGTTTCTATCGTGGCAGCTACGCGAAATTCAAAATAGGGAACCGCTGGTCCGGCTTCAATACAAGTAAACGTTCCTGACCCTTGCACGGTTCCTCCCGGGGGGAGTATGGCTTCAGGTAGGGCGTTTAGTATTCGTCGCGGAATGATAGTATCGTCAGACGTGTTCAACTCCCCCATCACCGTCGCATCTCCTTTGCGGGTGTGCCTTGTGGTAAAATCATCACCCTTCACAAAGTATTCGGCTTCTTTACCCGCGGTTAAGCTGAAGTGGACTTCCCGGGTACGTCCCACGAGCAGGTTACTTTTAGGATGCACTATTGAAGCGGTCATGCCGACCTTACTTACAAAAATATAGCTGAAGTGATCGATCGTTCCCGTGATCGTCGCGACTTTGAGACCATAATCAAGCAGAGCACGGTAGTTTTCAATCGAGGAAATACCTCCTGTCTGTGTATCCACGTGAAAGCCGAAAGGAACGTCGCCGGGCTCGATCTCTATAGTCGCGGTCAATTTAACGGGCTCGCTGAAAGTAAGCCCTTCGGGTGAGAGCTTATACATAGCAACAGGAACGCCGCGCGCATCTTCGGCTGATACCCTTGCTACGCTTATTTCCTCCAGTAAAGATTTTTTCGAGAGGGCGGAAGCAGGTATTTCGAGTTCCATTTTTCCGTCATCAGAAAGGACCGTATACGCGCTCGGGCTAGACAGCTTCAAAAATAAGAATGCCGCCAGAGCACCTAGCGCAACCGCTGCCACAATCCCTCCAATGAGTATCTTCATGCGCATACGTATATGCTATCACAAAACCGCCCCTATGCCACACTTCTGCCCGTTCGATCCCTGCACCCAAAACAAAAAGTCAGATACCAATGGTATCAGACTTTTTGGCTCCCCACTTTACCTGTTTACCGAACTCGCCCAGGTGTATCAAGCGGTGCGGGTGAGTATGGAGACGCTTATAACGATTCCACGATTTCGAACTGCGCTTTAATGTCGGCGTCAGATTCGGCGATCTTACGGAAAGTACCGACGCCGAATGTGCCGTCGATGAGGCGGCCAAGAGGCAATAATCTGCCCGTCATCTCGGAACGCGCGAACACCTCGAATACTGCTTCACGATCGGTGAATGTTTCACGATTGCGCTCGAATAGCTTATCAATCAGAAGGTTAAGCATTTTCCGGTGTTCCGGATAAGCAAGGCTTACATGAGCTACACCGCCGTCCACCTCTCTCGCATAGGTCACCTCATCCGGTTTTTCGATTTTTATCTTCCCTATGAGTTCACGCGTCTTTTTAACCTCTTCCGAGACAAGCGGGTGCTCTGAAGCTGAACGAACGAGACGCTGACAGATTTCTTCAGTTACGGCTTCGTTTAAATTGCTAAAATAGAAATAATTTGCATCGCGCGTACCAATTTTAATCCCCGACCGATAATCGGTTATTCCTTCTTCAACGCCATCCAATTTAACGAGCTGCGCTGAATTGTACGACTTAAAATGCAGCAATTCATGCGTCACGATATCTAAAAAATGACTTTTCCCTTTCACCTCCCCCATTAGTACACCCTGTCTCATGGCATCATATAAACCCTTTCCTTGCATTTCTGGCAATGCGTCTCTTGTAATGATATGAATATTTTTCGGAGGAATATTAAAATCCTCCAGCCCATATTTACGAAGCAATCCATTTGTCAGCTCATTCGCAAGATCGATAAGTGCAACTTCGTCCGGAGTCTTTTCCCGTTCTTTGTCTTTATATTTTTCGTATGCAGCTTGGTCGTTAAAACGTTCACTAAAAAACCGCAAAGAGCTCTTTTCACTCTCGGGGTTCGACTCCCCTACAACCCGCTCAATTGATGATTCACGCATATTATTTTCTGGACCAAGAATAGCAACGTGATTTTAATGAATCTTATCATCATAATCAAGAAACAACCATCACTGGTGGCTTCATGGCTCCGGGGGTGGGTGTTGAGGCACGGCGAGAATGTAACCGCATGCATTCGAGACGCGGAAACGAGTATTCGCGATGTCCCGCCATGCGGGACGCGAAACACTCGCAAAACCATTTGTCATTAGCTCACGGTCGTGAGTTAATGACAAACCTCATTGAAACATCCGATGTAATGAAAAAACCTCCGTCAAAAGACGGAGATTTTGTCATGGCTCCGGGGGTGGGGATCGAACCCACGACCAAAGGATTAACAGTCCTCTGCTCTACCGCTGAGCTACCCCGGAATATGTATGTCTTGAACAGCGAAGCGGATCGCTGAGTCCCGACGC
>CAZEVT010000010.1:3280-8286 GCA_964515005.1 uncultured Gammaproteobacteria bacterium | reverse complement strand
CCGACCTTTGTCGGAGGTCGGGAGGCCGACCGAACGTCGGCCCTACCCCGGAATATGTATGTCTTGAACAGCGAAGCGGATCGCTGAGTCCCGACGCTCCGACCTTTGTCGGAGGTCGGGAGGCCGAC
Source organism: uncultured Gammaproteobacteria bacterium (assembly GCA_964515005.1). Lineage (GTDB taxonomy): Bacteria > Patescibacteriota > Microgenomatia > UBA10105 > UBA927 > XYB1-FULL-47-11. Next base: position 8,158 of record CAZEVT010000010.1, on the reverse strand, counting down.
CGAACGTCGGCCCTACCCCGGAATAGTGTATACGTCCCTATCGGTACATTACGGAACAGGCATACTATACATACAGGTTTCAAAACCTTCAAGGTCGGGTGAGTACGGACAATTCACAAATTTGGTTATTTATGGTATCATTCCCCCAAGCAAAGTACGCCTCCAGAGAGATTCGTCGAGATTTCTGCACAGAGGTCCGTATTTGCGGAATTTATTAACATAACTCTCGCATATATGACCGGTACTATCAAACGCGTCCAGGCCGATAAGAGTTTCGGGTTCATCACCCCTGACGGTGGTGCCAAAGACGTGTTCTTCCACTCGTCCAACCTTGTGGACGTCACCTTCGACCAGCTGCACGAGGGCGACAAGGTGACCTTCGAGACCGAGGAATCGGAAAAGGGTCCTCGCGCCACGAACGTCCACCGCGCCTAACAGTGACGGTACAAAAAACGGCTCGCCTCACGGCGGCCGTTTTTCGATTTCAAGCCCTAATAATCCCGCAGCTTCTCGATCATGCTGTGCGCCTTGATGCGCTCCAGGGACTTGGCCTCTATCTGACGGATACGCTCGCGGGTAACGTCGAATTCTTTACCGACTTCTTCGAGTGTGTGCGTAACGCCGTCACCGAGTCCAAAACGCATCTCAAGGATTTTCTGCTCACGTGGTGAAAGGTCCTTCACCACCTCTTTCACATAATCGCGCAGGAGCTGGAGCGCGGCCGCACGGTCCGGGGTGAGGTTCTTCACGTCTTCGATAAAGTCTTCGAGTGTTGAATCCTCATCATCCTCCCCTACTGACGTTTCGAGCGAAACAGTATCCTGTGAGATTTTAATGATATGGTTCACCTTATCGAGTTCGAGTCCCATTTCGGCGGCAATCTCCTCGGGGAGCGGCTCGCGACCCAAATCCTGAATGAGCTGACGTTCAATCTGCTGGAACTTGTTGATGGTTTCCACCATGTGCACCGGGATGCGAATTGTGCGCGACTGGTCGGCGAGCGCGCGGGTGATCGCCTGCCTAATCCACCAGGTGGCATAGGTTGAAAACTTATACCCCTTACGGTATTCAAACTTTTTCACTGCGCGGAAGAGGCCGATGTTCCCCTCCTGAATGAGGTCCAAAAGTGACAAAGACTTCCCCACGAACTTCTTGGCAATGGAGACGACAAGCCGCAGGTTTGCCTCTATCAATTTCTTGTCTGCTTCTTTGTCATTCCGTTCCTTGCGCTTGGCCAATTCCACTTCCTCTATCGAAGTCAAAAGCGGGATTTTGCCTATCTCACGCAAATACATCTGTATAGAATCCTCGGTCAGGTTCTCAAACGTTGCCCTTTCCTTCACGCCTTTCACGCCTTTCACGCCTTTTTTTGATTCAGCGGCGCCGATTTTCTTAAGCAGTTCCTCATGTTCCTTTCGTTTCCCCAGAACCCCTTCACGCGATTCAACTATTTGCAAACCGGCGCGGTCGACAAAGTCCAAAAAATTATTGTACAGACTAAGATAATCTTCTACCTCTGGAAATGTATATAAAATTTCCGCTTCGGTCAGAAAGCCGCGAATACGTCCCTTGTGAAGGAGGGATTCAATGTTTTCCACTGATGGCGGCGCGGCACGGACCAGCCGTGGCCGGCGGATCTTCGGCGCCGCCTTGGCTTTAAGCGACTTCTTTTTAGGCTTGACCTTGGTCTTTGCTGACATACTTAAAATAAAACCGATTGTGTACGGTACTATCAGTCTTTTATCGTTGCGGGCTTAGAGTTCACCAAAGAGCTTTGCGAGCTCGGCAATCCGGGCGTTATCCCCGCGCCGTTCTGCCTCGCGCATGTCGGATTCGATGCGCTCACGGCCCGCTTTGCGGTGGAGCTCAACGAGTCCCGATAAAATTTCTTTTGTTTCTTCTGCCGGTTTGGCCGACGGCACGGCATCGAGCATGAGCGGTAAAATGGCCGAAAGTTCGGCGGTCCGCTCGCTCTGACCTACGTCAGAGGTGGTATGTGTCGTAGTATACTGCGAAACACCCCAACGGTACAAGTCCTGGAGGTCTTCCCCGTCAAGGTATTCGGGTTTGAGTCCCGCATGGACGAGTTCGCGCGTTTGAGGGGCTCCGATGTACAGGGCCATGAGGCGCTCGGAGAGCAGCCGACTCCGTCGCAAGACATCGGCTTTTTGAACGGGGCGATCGGGGGCAGGCGTTTCCAACCTTTGCGGCGCTCGCTTAACCGCATTCATTTCGGAACGAATGACATCATCAGGAAGGGAAATAGTCTCGGCAACCTGGTGTACATAATGCGCCTGCGCCACGTCATCGCCACATTGTGCAATCACGGGAAGTATTTGGACGAGCGCTGCTTTCTTCCCCTCAATTGAGCGGAGGTCAAATTTTGCGCGAGCACGGACGATCAGGTATTCAATAATATCTTGCGCATCTGCGATCGCGTTTTTCCAGAGTATGGGATTCTTGCGGATGCAATCATCAGGATCCTTGCCCGATGTTTGGGGAATGTTAATAACCCGGACCGAGAAGCCATTTTGAAGTGCGGTCAAAATACCGCGACGAGCGGCAATGTCCCCAGCCGCGTCAGCATCAAAGGCAACGGCAATGCGCTCTGTATAGCGGCTCAAGAGCCGGAGTTGTGCGTCCGTAAGCGCGGTGCCTGACGCGGCAATAACATTACGCACCCCCGCCTGGTGTGAAGAAATTACATCCATGTTTCCCTCGACGAGCACCGCCGCATCTTCTTTCTTAATTTCGTGTTTTGCAAGATCGAGCCCATAGAGTACTTCTCCTTTGTGATAGAGCGGGGTCTCCGGCGTATTTACGTATTTTCCCCCTGCTTCCGGTTTCTTTTCATCCTCGGGCAGCAGACGGCCGGTAAATCCAATAACTATTCCCTGATGATTACGGATGGGAAACATGATCCGCTTTCGGAAACGATCGTAGAGTCCACGGCCGTTCACTGAACGGAGACCCATGCCTGAACGGATAATGTCGTCGTCCTTGTATCCGCGTTTTCCAAGAAATTGTGAAAGCAATTCCCAGCCATCCGGCGCAAAACCAATGCCAAAGGTCTGTTGGGTCTCCGGCCGCAGATCACGTGATGCCAGATACTGTCGGGCAGGTTCTGCTTGCGAAGCGTGAGTTAACACTTTTCGGTAAAAACGCGCAGAGAGATCGATAATTTCAGCAATAAGATTGCGCTCATGCTGAATCCTCGGATCGCGATGTTCAATTTTTACTCCCGCGCGGTCAGCCAGTAATTTTAATACTTCGGGAAAATCGTATCCCTCGATTTTTTGAAGAAAGGTAAAAATATCGCCGCCCTCACCGCACCCAAAACAGTGGAAAATCATGCGGTCGTCGGAGACCATGAATGAGGGCGTTTTCTCGCCATGAAACGGACAGAGCCCCTTCCAGTTCGTGCCTGCCTTTTTGAGGGGAAAATATTCCTGTACGAGCTGGACAATACTTACCCGTGATTTGATTTCATCGATCTGAGGATCCCTCATGCCGGAGAAATAAACATCTGTTTAATTCGCTCTATCTCGCGTTCAACGACCTTACCATCGTATTCGCCCGAATGCATGTGGCTCAAACCGTAACTCGGTTTTTTCTGATCAAGGTGCAAACTGATTTCGGTGCCGCCATTCTTTTCTTCGAGATATACGTGAAATTTGGGGAAAATGTGTACCCCGAGCCGGCGCGAATAACTTGTTTCACCAGACCGCGCATCCCGATGCTCGCCATATCCCGCACGGCGTATGAGGTTCCGCGGACTGTCAGACAAATTTTGCAAAGTAATTTTCATGAATGTATGTGTATCACTTTTGATCCGATCGGATCAATTTTGATTCATATGTCTTATATCAAATTTTTTCGATTTTTAACAAAAAATGCCTATTTTACGCAAAAAATAATTGAAATAAGGCAAAATGCTTGTGATCCACTTTTGATCCGATCGGATCAAAAGTGGATGATAGCGAAACTTATTAATATTCTTTTAACAGCGGAAAGGGCGAGATTCCCCCGCGCAGGCGGGGTCCCGCCTGCGCGGGAGAACCTCTGAAACCTTGCGGTTTGTCCCGCTGAGCGGGATGCCATATGTACAGGGCGGGCACGATCTCCGGAACTTTGAACCAAGAAAGTGGCTCAAATTCAAGGATATTGATAAAAGTATACGCGAATTACGGGCTATGTTCAAGCAACATCCTGAATGGTTTGAGGTGCCGAAACGTAAATCAAATAAAAGACAGAATGCGGTGGACTATTCGATTTAGGTTATTTTTTCTTTCTCGTTTCATCTAGTAACTGTTTGAGGATATCTTCACGCTTGATAGATTTGACTCTAAAAGTGAAGTAAATATCTCTACACAATTTACAAACTGAAAGGATTAGAAAAACAATAAAAACAGCTTGCCAAACATTAGCGGGAATATTTAAAAAATCCTTGAATTGTGAAACTGTCACCAAAGTACCAAGAAAAGCCAAAATTAAACCTAGGTCGTGAAAAACACTTCCCTTTTTATGTAAACAATCTTCAAAATCTCGCAATTTATTATCCAAAGTATCTGGCATAACTTGAATAACCTCCCGAGTTGTATTGTCGTAAATAATCGGGTTTTGCGAATCAAAATTAACTTGTTGGTTATTCTTTGTCATTTTGTTCAGCATTACCTGTAGTTTCTTTTTTCTTCTCCGGCTTCTCCTCTTTTTTTTCTGGTAATAACCCCAAAACACCGGCAGAAAACTTTAAGATGTGTCCGCAATGACTACATACAACAACAACCTCTGGGATTGCTGGACCGCCAATAACTAAACCTCCAAGATGGTCTTGGAGCAAATCATTTGTGAAACCGTCGGCGAGAATAAAATTATTAT
>CAZEVT010000010.1:2763-3270 GCA_964515005.1 uncultured Gammaproteobacteria bacterium | reverse complement strand
GTTTTTTGTTTAGGTTTTCTTGAATTTTTTTCTTAATTTCGTCAGATAGTGCCATATTTAATCTTTTTTCTTTTCCCAGAATTTTCGTACCCGCTTGAAATGATCAATCCGTTCACCAATTTTACTGACTTCTTTCGGATAAAATTCTAGAAGGGTATCGCATAATTCCAACATCCATTTTTTTCGGCTGGTCTTTGGAGCGATGTTAACTTTATTTGCGTTAGCGATTTGAATTTGACCCCAACCGAGCGCACCAAGCGTCAAACAATCCCAGTTAAAAAACTCAACCGGAACGAATGTTACATGCTTTATCGCTACTTTTGTTCCTTCAACTTGGTAATCAACTTTGAGAAGCACGAAGTAATTTACATCTTCTTCGTAAAATCTTGATAGGCGTTCAACAGAAGTAAGATTGGGCATATTAAACTTTGTATCAAGGCGATGCGTCTTTACATCAACAACGTAGTAAAAGCCGTCTTTGTCCGTAAAAGCTAAATCAGCCATCGC
>CAZEVT010000010.1:0-2753 GCA_964515005.1 uncultured Gammaproteobacteria bacterium | reverse complement strand
GGCGGGCAAATGACGAGGAATACTCCTTGATAATATCACCAAGAATAGTTTGGAAATTCTCAGATATAACACTTTCAATTGCATCGCCAACCGCGCGAGGGCTATTCATTGACCGTTCCGAGAGAAAATCCTTTTGTGCATTTAGAAAAGATAGGATTTTCTTTTCTGCCTCCTTATATTTGTCCGTGTAAAAAATTGAGCTCCTTTTCATGCAAGTTTGTTGGTAAATAAATTTTCCGATAACTCGACTTTATTCTTTTTGCCGTTACCATACATTTGCTCGTTTAGTGTATTTCTCTCCCAGAAAACGCCGTCAGAATATCCCTGTATTTTTTTTTCATTTCCTATAGCCTCTAGCCGTTTTTCTGCAAGGCAACAATATTGCTCATCAATTTCTATACCGACATAACGACGACCAAGTTTTTTAGCGACAACTGAAGTTGTGCCCGAACCAAGAAACGGATCAAAAACAATATCGTTTGGTTTTGAACTGGCCAAAATGACTTTTGCAACTAATTTTTCGGGTTTTTGTGTAGGATGGTCAGTGTTTTCCGGCATTGACCAAAATGGAATGGTTATGTCAGTCCAAACGTTTGACGGAAAGGTTGTCCTGTATTTTCCGTCAGCACTTTCTTCCCAATCCTTTGCATCTCCATTTTGGTCCTTGTATGGAGCGATGACCTTGCGCTTCATTTTTACGGCATCAACATCGAAGTGATAATCGTCAGAAAGGGTGCAGAACCAAATGTCCTCAGAGCAATTTTTCCAATTGCTTTTCGCGCCACGCCCCTTTTCGCGCTCAAAAGTAATACGATTTTGTATCTGAAAATATTTTTTAGCTACGTTAAAAATTGCTCCCGAAGATTTCCAATCGCCACAGATATAAATTGAGGCATGGGGTTTCAATACGCGAATAAGTTTAGAAATCCAAGAATCAAGCCACTGCTCGTACTTTTCCGACGCCATCTCTTTGAACGATGTGGCGTTAAAAGTTTTGTTGAGATTGTAAGGTGGATCAACAAACACCAAATCAACAAAACTAGCTGGTAAGTAATCCAACGTCTCAAAAATATCCTGATGTATAGTTTTATTTTCGATCTCTTTCAAGGAAACTGGTTTGTTGATTTTGATCAATCGTTTTTTCAAATTAGAAATATCACTATCATTCAAGGTGATAGTTCTGTTTCGTGGTGCTCGTTGTTTTGTTGCATCATCTTTCATATTTTTGATTTCCACTTGAACCTTCAATATACGCTTATTCTACTTGGGTTCAAACTTGGACATCTGGCGGAAGCGAGAGGATTCGCCCGGGGATGAACCCCGGGCGCCCGGTCGAATGACCGGGCGAACTCGCGAAACCTTTCGGTTTATCCCGCGTTGCGGGACGCCATGCGACAGGGCGGTGGGGGCGAGATTCGAACTCGCGGATCCTTGCGGATCATCCCGCGTTGCGGGACGCCCTTGTACAAAGCGGAAGCGAGAGGATTCGAACCTCTGAAACCTTTCGGTTTACGCGCTTTCCAAGCGCGCGCCTTCGGCCACTCGGCCACGCTTCCGCTTTGTACACAGGCCACCCCACCGCAATGTTGTTTGCCGTTCGCTTCCGCTCTGTACACAGTGCTGTCTGAGCCGCCCCCGCGAAGCGGGGTCCCGCTACGCGGGATCGGCCACCTTTCCGCTGTGAAAAGAAGCAGGAGTGATGAAATATACTCTTTTTTAATCGATGAGTCCAGATACCAAAACCCCCCGCTCTGCGGGGGGGGGTGGAATGATCCATGATCAATGATCCATGATCCAGGAAAAATTATTGCAGCATTGAATCGATGGTTGCCTTGACCGCATCGATGGGCTGGGCACCCGAGATCATCTGCGTTACACCGTTTTTCCCAAGGGCAATGGTCCCCGGAGTACCGCTGATGCCGGCGGCTTCTCCACCGCTCATCTGGTCCTTTACCTTTTGCGCAAATTTACCGCTATCTAAGCACGTCTTGAATTTGGATTCACTCACACCAATTTCCTTTGCGAGCGCCGGAAGCGCTGCGAGCGCAAAACCAGTACCACCTGCTTCGGTGCGTTCAAAAATAACATCTGTGAATTTCCAGAATGCATCATTGCCCCCAAGTTCAGCCACACACTCCGATGCCTCTGCCTCCTTTTGCGCATTCACGTGGAATGAGAGCGGGAAGTGCCGATATACCAAGGCAACCTTGTCACCGTAAAATTTTAATACCTCCTGTGTGGTTGGATGAAAGCGCTTGCAGAACGGACACTCATAATCGGAATACTCAATCAGCACCACATCTGCCTTATTGAGGTCGCCACGCACATGGTCATCAGCGCCAACCGGTATAACCGTCCCCACGGGATCAGGTTGTGGAGTTGGCGACGGAGCAACTGGCGCAGTGTTGGTATTTTCTACTGCGGCAATCTTCGTTTTACCTGCGTTTCCCAGATCAATGGATCCGGTAAGGATCAGCACAAAACCAAGTGTGGAGAACGACATGATGCCGCCGATTAAACCGGCAATGAACGCGGTTTTTGAGGGAATGGCGTCAAACAAACCCTTGCCTCCTTGCGTGGGAGGCAGCGGAGGACCTGTTGGGGTCGGCGGCGTGGGAGGCGGCGGAGGACCTGTTGGGGTCGGCGGCGTGGGAGGCGGGGTGGGAGTAGGGAACGGCTGATCGTTCGGGGTATCGTGGTACATAGACTAGGGATTAGGGGTTAGGGATTAGGCGTTAGTTTGAAGTAAGGAG
>CAZEVT010000009.1:6573-20618 GCA_964515005.1 uncultured Gammaproteobacteria bacterium | reverse complement strand
TAGATAGTGGGGTAGACGCGACCGGCTACAAGGAGATGGAAAAAGTAAAGGTCTCGGGAGTACTTAGCCCGGAGAAATCGTCTTTAGGCCCAGACGGAGTACTTATTGTTTTCAAAATCAGCAAATAATTGCCAACACATGAAGCATCTTATCCGGGTATTTCTTTTTAATATATTCGCTCTGTGGCTGGCAAGTGAGCTTTTGCCGACGCTCATTGTTCCCGACGGCTGGTCCGTCATGCTACTTTCTGGATTCACGTTGTCGCTTCTTATGCTGTTTGTCGCCCCGCTTCTTAAAATTCTTTTTATTCCTATCAATATCCTCACCTTCGGACTCCTTTCCTGGGTGATAAACGTGATGGTCATCTATCTTCTTACGTTTTTTGTGCCTGAGATTCGTGTTGTCACTGCGAATTTTCCGGGCTTCACCTGGTCCGGATTCGTCATACCGGCTCTTGAGTTGTCCTATCCCATGGCGCTTATTGCGACCAGTCTTCTTATCACTATTATTACGGATGTGCTACACTACGTGAGCGAATCATGAAGCAATCCGACAAAAACATCGTCGTGATCGGCGGGGGAACAGGGACGTTTGTGGTCCTCAAAGGCCTCAAACATTTCGCGCCGCACCTGTCGGCAATCGTCACCATGGCCGACTCCGGCGGCTCAAACAAACGAATCCGCGACGAATTTGGACTCCTGCCGACGTCTGATATCCGCCAGTGTCTGGTGGCCTTATCTGATGAAAACGGCGGGGCAGGACTCCTTCGGAAACTCTTCATGTACCGGTTTGAAAAAGGAAAAGGCATCTCCGGCATGACGTTCGGAAACCTGTTCATGGCGGCTTTATCCGACATTTTGGGATCCCAAGAAGAAGCCATACGCCAGACCGGGCACGTCCTTCGGGTTCGGGGGAGTGTCATTCCAGTGTCCTTCACCAAAACCAACTTGATTGCAGAATACGAAAATGGTCAAACGCTGACCGAAGAACACCTCATTGACGAGCCTTCCCATGACGGGACGGTAAAAATAGTGCGGGCGTATCTCAAGCCAAACGCGCGGGCAAACCCGGAAGCGGTCGCGGCCATAAAAGCCGCAGACCTTATTGTTCTTGGTCCGGGCGACCTCTACACAAGCTTAATTCCAAATCTTCTGGTCACGGGTGTTGCCGACGCAATCGCAGCATCTGCCGCCAAAAAGGTCTATGTTCTGAATCTGATGACCAAATTCGGACAGACCTACGACTTTACGGCAGCCGATCATCTTGCCGCCATCCGCACCTATCTCGGGGGCTCGCTGGACGCAGTCGTTGTCAACACCGGAAAACTATCGGCGCCTGCCATTGCCGTCTACGCAAAATACCATGAGATTCCAGTCGCAGACGACCTCAAGTCCTCCAAATCCATTCGCGTTATTCGTGGTGACGTCGTCAGCCGCCATGTTGCCAAAAAATCAAGGAGTGACGCACTCATCCGAAGCCTCATTCGTCACGACAGCGCACGACTTGCCCGAGTACTAATGGATCTCCTATGAAAACAATACTTCTGACCATTCATATTCTTGTCACGATCGCGCTTATCGGGCTTATTCTTCTTCAAAACAGTAAGGGTGGCCTGTCGGGATCATCCGGCGGAGAATTTTACCGCAGTAAGAGAGGCGCCGAACGCATTGTATTTATCGGGACCATCCTCATGGGAATACTCTTTTTTATTACATCAATTCTAAACCTGGTGATCCACTAGAGGAGTTCCTATGGCACTCTTTCGGCGTGGGCGGCTTCTATATCTGGTCGCCCGTCAGTTAGGTCAAAAATATACCAAAGCGCTCACCCTCGGATTTATTTTCGGGCTTCTCCTATCCCTTGGGTTTTGGCGCGTGTACCCCACGATCCGGAAGCTGTGGTTTACCCCAGTCGTCCGAACCGGTCTGGTCGGAGAGTTCAACCCAACCACCCTTCCATCCTCAGTGCAGCACCTCCTAAGTGCGGGTCTGACCAACGTAAACGCGCAGGGGGAGGTTTTGCCGGGATTGGCGACGAGCTGGACTGCAACAGACAGCGGTAAAACATTCATCTTTACCCTGCGCCGAGATGCCGCGTGGCACAACACCAAGCCGGTGGTGGCCCAGGACGTCAATTACAACATACGAAATGTGACGTTTTCCGCCCTTGATGACTCCACGCTGAAGGCATCTCTTCAGGCTCCGTACGGGGCATTTCCGTCTGTGGTGAGCAAACCACTGTTTCTCACAGGGCTCACCGGCTGGGGACAGTACCAGGTGGGCTCCATCAAGTTGAACGGGGATAAAGTGACCTACCTCAAGCTCGTGCCGGTTGCGGACCGCTCCAGGCGGGCCCTGGAGTACAGATTCTACAAAACCGAGGCTTCGGCAATCACCGCATACAAACTCGGAGAAATTGATGTCCTCGCGGATGTGAGTGATGAGGCTGACCTTCCCCAGTTTGGCGGGTCGCTCGCGCGGGAAACTAATTATGGCCGCATTGTCTCCCTCTATTTCAACCTCACCACGCCTTTTCTTTCGGACAAAAACATACGACAGGGGCTTGCGTTTGCTACTCCCGTCCGGGAAGAGGTGGAACGGGCACCCTCACCAATCTCAAAAACATCCTGGGCCTACACCGACAAAGTAAAAAAATACACGTTTGACGCCGCTATGGCCAAAAAACTTCTGGGGAATATCGAAGCTTCGGGCAGCGCGAAGCTGACCATTTCCACATTTTCTCCATATCTATCCGATGCACAGTCAATTGCCGACAGCTGGACGAAGTTTGGGGTTGCAACGGACGTCAAAGTGGTGTCCTCGGTTCCCCCCGACTACCAGGTCCTTCTCTCGGCCCAGGATTTGCCGCCTGACCCTGATCAGTACCCGTTTTGGCACTCGACACAGACCGATACCAACATCACCCACTATGTGAATGTGAAAATCGACAAGCTTCTTGAAGATGGACGTCAGGAACTGGACCCGGCACGCCGCAAAACCATTTATGAGGACTTTCAACGGCGCCTGGTCGATGACGCGCCCGCCGTTTTCCTCTACTACGGCACGTCCTACACGGTTTCGCGGCATCCGTGATATACTTATAGAGCTATGAAACGGGCCGTAATCATCATCGCCATCATCGTCCTTCTAATTATTGCTGGCATCTCTTTCCGTCAAAAAGGCGCGGCCTCCAAATCCCCAAACGCCATCGAAACTGCCAAAGTCGAACAGAAGGACTTTGTGCGCTCGGTCAGCTCGTCTGGAAAAACCGTCGCTGACCGCGCCGTATCACTTCGGTTCCAGACCTCCGGCAGACTTGCCTGGGTGGGAGTGAAAGAAGGCGACCGGGTGGCGGCTGGCCGCGCCATTGCAGGACTCGACCCGCGAGAAGTACAGAAGAATCTTGAAAAGGCCCTCCGAGACTACTCCAGTCAGCGCAATGATTTTGAAGAATTGTGGAGAGTCACGTATATGGGAACCGCCAACCCAAGCACGGCCCTCAACGACACGGCGAAGCGAATTCTTGAGAAAAACCAGTGGGATTTGGAGCAGGCCATCCTGGATGTAGAACTCAAAGATTTGGCTCTCCAATATGCGACACTCGTGACGCCTATTGCGGGAGTTGTTACCCATATAGACACGAAGGTTGCAGGCGTCAACATTACCCCCGCTGGCGCAACATTTGAAATTGTAGACCCGGGCAGTCTGGTTTTTGAGGCCAATATCGACGAGGTGGATGTCGGGACTATTTCCGTTGGTCTTCCGACTCTCGTGTCCCTGGACGCATTCCCGGGCCGCGAGTTTGTGGCAACCGTATCGGCTATTGCCTACAGCGCCCAAATCTCATCCGGAGGCGCGACAGTATTTCCGGTAACCGTATCGTTTTCCGAGGTTCAAAGCTTACGCGTCGGCTTCAACGGGGACGTCACGATACAAACCGAAAAAATTGAAAACACGCTGGTTGTGCCGGATGTTGCCGTCCGCGGCGAGGGCGCCGAGCGGTATGTCTACCGGAAAAAAGGCTCAAAGTATGAAAAAGTGAATGTGGTCGTCGGGCCATCTTCTGATGATGAAATTGTTATTACCGGAGGCTTGAGCGCCGGGGACGAAGTCGTCACGAGGGGATTCTCGGCAATGAAAGTCTCCAAATAATCATGACCAAAGGGTTTCTTTCGTGCAGCAACATATCCAAAACATACCGTATGGATGGCGTCGAGTTTACGGCAATCTCGCATGCATCCTTTACCATCAACGAAGGCGAGTACGTCGCCATCATGGGTCCGTCGGGCTCCGGCAAATCAACGCTCATGCATATCCTCGGATGCCTGGATCGCCCGACGACGGGAACGCTCATGGTGGACGGGCATGATTCTGCCAGCTCCTCAGACATCGAACTTGCCCGCATCCGCAATCAAAAAATCGGTTTTGTATTTCAACAGTTCAATCTTTTGCGAAAGACCTCCTCTCTTGCCAATGTTGAACTGCCTTTGGTGTATGCGGGCGTGCCTGCGCGTGAACGGAGAGCCCGGGCCAAAACGCAGCTTGAGGAAGTGGGGCTGGGAGACAAGCTTGACAATTTCCCGTCTCAGCTCTCCGGCGGACAGCAGCAGCGGGTAGCCATTGCCAGGGCCCTCGTCACGAATCCCAAGTTGCTTCTTGCCGATGAGCCGACCGGCAACCTCGACAGCAAATCCGGGGCGGAAATTCTCGGTTTGTTTGATGATCTCCATAAAAATGGAAGGACGATTATCGTCGTCACCCACGACGAAATGATTGCAAAACGCGCAAGGCGCATAATCCGTATTAAAGACGGAAAAATCGTTGGGGATCAAAAGAGGTAACCATGGATATACGCGAGTTTTTCATATTAGCCCTGCGAAGTCTGCGAACCAACAAAATTCGATCTGTTCTGACGATGCTGGGGATCATCATCGGCGTTGCCTCGGTCATTCTCTTGGTTTCCATAGGCACAGGATTACAAACCCTCATCACCGAACAGTTTGCATCCTTGGGATCAAACTCCCTGTATATCATGCCGGGCAAAGTAGACCTCAGGTCGGGGCCACCTGGCCTTAATACCAGCAGGTTTGAGGTCACGGATATTTCAGATATCATCCGCGACAGCAGCGCCATTTCTGATGTGACGCCTGGAGTGGCCCAAATGGCACTCCTTCATTATAAAGGCAATACCACCAATACCGAAGTCCTGGGCACCTGGGAAAACTATTTTGCGATGCAGAACTTTGAGGCAGACACCGGAGATATCATCCGGCAGTCGGATGTGGAACGAACGCGGAAGGCAATCGTTCTTGGGTCCAAACCCGCAAAGGAGTTGTTCGGCGAGGAAAATCCGATCGGTCAGTATATAACGATCGGGGATATCCGGTATCTGGTCAAGGGGGTCTTGGTTTCCAAAGGAAGCGGCGGGGGATTCGGCGGAGACATCGACAACCACGCATTTTTGCCCTTTACGACCGCCCTCCGGCAGTTTAATCTCTCGCGGCCCATGATGCTTATCATCACGGCGACCGACGCGGAAATGGTGGATGAGGCGGCCGCCGACGCCAAAAGAACTCTCCTTCGACGCCTGAAAGAGGATGATTTCACGGTACTCCAACAAACCGAACTCCTCAATACGATCAACCAGTTTCTCGGCGCCATAACGATTGCCTTGGGCGGCATTGCCGCCATATCGCTTCTGGTGGGAGGCATCGGCATTATGAACATCATGCTCGTCTCCGTCACCGAGCGGACGCGGGAGATTGGTCTCCGGAAAGCAGTCGGTGCGCCCCCCAACGCTATCCTTTTCCAGTTTCTTATCGAAGCGATGATCTTAAGCCTCGTCGGGGGTATCATCGGCATTATCTTAGGAACCTTGGGGTCCCTGGCACTTCGGGCATTTATTCAAACGGTCGTCACCCCGTGGTCTGTACTCCTTGCATCGGGATTTTCGGCCGCCATCGGCATTATCTTCGGTGTCGCCCCCGCCATCCGCGCCTCACGCCTCGATCCTATCGAAGCACTTCGATACGAGTAACCCGCTCAAAAAATGATATAATTAAACCCATTGCGGGGTGGTGTAATGGTAACACGCCAGACTTTGGATCTGTGCGACTCTAGGTTCGAATCCTAGCCCCGCAGCCAATGGACGATTAGCTCAGCTGGCTAGAGCGTCTCTCTTACACAGAGAAGGCCGGGGGTTCAAGTCCCTCATCGTCCACCAAGAGTGGTATAATATTTTCTCAATTCGCTCTTGCCGAGATAAGCAGATCTTGTCTCCGCATTCGTATGACTCATGCCGAGATAGCCAAGTTGGTCAAGGCACCTGTCTGAAGAACAGGCTATGCAGGTTCGATTCCTGCTCTCGGCACTAGAACATTCGTACTTTGACATTATGAATAGGCGATAGTATCCTATGCTAGGATATGATTCGCAATAAAGATCTGTTTTTCAAAGCAATCACTCTAAGAAAAGCGAATAAAAGTTATACTACGATACACGCCTTGACTGGTCTTTCTAAATCTACTTTAAGTAGTTGGTTTTCAAAAAAAGATTGGTCAAAACATATTGCAATTCGCCTCAACAACGATAATAAAGTATTGAACGCTCGTCGACTTTTACTCATGAATACGGCAAAACACCAAAAAACTAAAGTACGACATGAAGGATATAGGGAACAAGCAAAAAAGGAATATAACCAACTAAGGACAGATCCCTTATTTGTCGCAGGGCTATCGATCTATTGGGGCGAAGGAGACAAAGCAGATAATGGCCGAGTTTCTGTAATTAATACTGATACAGCAATGCTACAACTTGTTGTACGTTTTTATCGCGAAATATTCAAAATTTCGGAGAAAAAACTTCGGGCAGGAATGTTCTTATACAAGGACTTAAACGAGCAACGTATGCTTAATCATTGGTCGTCTGCCCTCAAAATTTCTAAGCGACAGTTTGTTAAAACACAAATTCTAACAAGCCGAAGCATACTGACTAAAAGAAAAAGCAAATTTGGAATCTGCAGTGTATATTTTTCGGACACAAAAATTCAGGTTATAATGTACGAATGGATTCGATTATTTTCAGAGGAAATGCGGGTGTAGCTCAATGGCAGAGCGCAACATTGCCAATGTTGATACGGGGGTCCGATTCCCCTCACTCGCTCAAAAATTCTTACTATGTGGCAATCAATGCGGACGTGGCGAAATTGGTAGACGCGCAGTCTTGAGGTGGCTGTGCCGAAAGGCTTGGAGGTTCGAGTCCTCTCGTCCGCACAAGAAGAGGTGGCACCGTTATTAACGGTATATCTTAATTGAAATCCTAAAGAATATAGTTATATGAGTAAAGAAAAATCAAAAATCGGAGAAAAAGCACCTAAAGGATATATTGGCGGCATGGTTCGCTTGGGTAAAGATGGAAGACCATTGACACCCGCCGAAGTACAGGCAACGGCACTTGTTGGTGATAAAGATCCTAGACCAAGTATGCATATTGATGTGAGCGGTTCAAAATAAAATCCGTCTTCCGCACTTTTTTAGGAGACTACCCGACGAGGAAAAAAACCGCAACAAGACACAGATTAAAAACCGCTTCCTGTCGGGAATAATAGGCGATAAATCCCCGTATGGGAAATTTTTTAAGGGGAAAGAATGGATAAAAAACACCGTTGTCGAGTGCGTCCAGCACTAAATGGAAAAAATACGCGATGGAAAATATTACACCTAATCGAAAATCAATAATGAGAAAAATTAATGAAACGGTTACCCAGCTAAAGACGCTGTGCAAAAAATTTCTTTGGTCGCCCCACGGATCTTCCTGGGTGGAAAGCGCCGCAAATAACTTGCGCGGATGAAAAAGGATTCCGTGACGGAAATACGAAACCAGGTGATCCACATCGATGAGAAGCGACCCTGCAAGTGCGGTCGCGTAATCACCGGATAATTTTCCGATTATCAAGCCGACGAGTGTATGGGTTGGTATGGTCATGTGCCGGGGGCGAGACTCGAACTCGCACGAAGTAATTAGCTTCACGGGCTCTTAAGGCCCGCGCGTATACCATTTCGCCACCCCGGCCGCCTTTGTATTGTACCTTGCCCCCGAATAGTTGACAAATCCCTCTCTATCCTATTAAGTAAGGATAGTAGTACATGAAAAAAAAGAAACGAACAGCCGTTCGCCGCAAACCAACGATTGCGCTACTCTACCATTACGTTTCCACATCGATTAAGAAAAAATATTTTAGTCGGGAACACGCACTGGTGGATAACCAGACGGATGACATTGTGCAGTACATGCGCAAACTCTTCCGGAGGCGCGGGTATAACGTACAGGTGATCAAGGTACAGCCGGAGGATCTTTCCGAGCTGAAAAAACTCCACGCAGATTTTGTCTTTAATCTGGTCGACAGTAAAGCGATGGAGCTACAAATTGCCAAAATCTTGGACCGCCTCAAGATTCCGCACTCCGGGTCTTCGTTTACCGCCATTCAAACGACCAATAACAAACTGCGCACCAAACGCATTTTTCAGAAAACCAAGCTCCCCACACCGGACTTTCAGATTATTTCTCTGCATGACCGGCTCCGCAGGTCTCTGGTGCCGGGGAAGTTTCCGGTTATCCTGAAGCCCGCATTTGAACATTGCAGTATCGGCATCACCGAAAACTCGATTGCGCAAAATTACCAGCAGTTTAAGAGGATCGTGAAAGAGCTGCGGGACAAATATCACCAGACCATCCTGGCCGAAAAGTTTATCTTCGGCAAGGAGCTGCAAGTAACAGTTCTGGAGACACCTAATAAAACGCTAGCGCTTCCTATTGCCGAAATTGCGTTCAAGCACAGCAACCACAAAAATAAATGGAATATCTACGGGTTTGATGAAAAATGGGCCAAACACTTGCCCATATACAAAAGCTGTCACTTTATTTCGCCTCCGAAAAAGTTACAGCGCGGCGTAGACTCGCAAATCAAAAAAGACTCGATCCGTGCCTTTTACGCATTGGGCTTGCGGGATTACGCACGCTTTGATCTCCGCTATGACCCGGACGTTAAGAAGTGGTACTTCCTGGAGGCCAATGCAAATGCAGGATTTGATCCCGATCCGCGGGACGCCATGACCGCATCGGTCTTGGCCCACGGGATGACGCTGGACGATTTTGCCATCCAAATCGTCAAAAACTCCATTAACTGAAGTACTTCTGATATAATGATAAGAATCATTGCTGCTTCGCAGTAAGTCTAAGAAGCATTGCTGCTGCGCAGTAAGTCCAAAAAACGGGCCCAGATGGTGAAATTGGTAGACACGCTAGCTTCAGGAGCTAGTGGCGGTAAAACGCCTTGGAGGTTCGAGTCCTCTTCTGGGCACATGAGCAACACACTTTTGGTTCTTTCCGGCATGCATGGAGACGAATATGAGGTCATCGATGCGGTTGCGACTTACATTAAACAGCAAGCACACATTCTCCCAAGCCTTGTTCATATCCCCCATGTTAGCCCGAGTGCCGTCTCTCAAAAAACACGGAAGAATAAGTGGGGGAGTGACGTCAACCGGAATTTCTTCGATGATACTACGGATCCCGAAGTGAAAACCGTCATGAAGAAAGTTCTACCGTATCACTTCGATCTCTGCCTCGACTTTCATGAAGATCCGGATTTAAAAAATGAATTTTATATGTACGACAGTGGTCTTTTGCCCGACAAATCTTTAGGGGTCTTCCGGGAGCATATCATGGGAACAGGAGCAACGCTCTATAGCGGCATTGATGACGAGTTGGATAAGACACTGGGGTTGCATATTCAGGATGGCTATATCTCCGCTCCGACCATCTCCACAGACGCAGGATTTTCTCTGGGCTGGCTGGTTTCCCACGGCGTGGTCACGCGCATGTTTACCCTGGAAATCCCCGGTAAAGCGCCGGTTAAACTCAAGCGAAAACTCGTTGCAGCTGTTTTTGATACAATAGTCATACGGGATGTGGCGCAATTGGCTAGCGCGCGTCGTTTGGGACGATGAGGTTGGGAGTTCGAGTCTCCCCATCCCGACAAAGACGATTTTTATATCTATACCATGCCTGAATTGGAACACGCAACTAAAAAAGTAATCTCAGCTAAAAGCTACAGCACACTTCTTACTGAATTTAGGAAGAAGCCAGAAAGTTTGGTAAAAGGTGAACTACTAACATTTAATATAGAAGATGATGGCCTCACTGTTTACAATCCGGCACCAGTAGTTATCGACGGGCAAACGTATCTCTGGGCACGGGTCGAAAAGAGAAAAACAGAACTAGATTCGACTGTACGACTTTTTAAAGAAGGGAAAAACGGTGCATGGGATGTTCTCGAAGATGCACCTGTTTTTAAAGACTTACAGGATCCTTTCTATTGCGGAATGATTGACGGCTATCATATTCTTGGCGGAGTCCAGATATATGAAGACGAGGGCACTCCTGATTTGGGATATAGAACTGTTTTTTATCGGTATAGAAATTCGTACACCGAGCTAGTAAAGCCAGATGGAGACGTCCATAATCCTTTTGTCGTAGGACCGGAAAAAATGAAAGGCATTCGACTGATTCAAAGAGAAAACGGCCGCATTGGCGTTTTTTACAGGCCTCAGGGTGTGTTTGGCGGACGGGGAAAGATAGGATATTTTGAAATAGAATCTCTTGAGACATTACAAAATGCTCTTGTAGAATACGATCGAAAAAAGGATCCGCAAACGTTAAACGGGGGATTATTTGTTGAAGAGGAATGGGGAGGCGCAAATGAGCTTTCTAACCTACCTGACGGGAAAATTGAGGTCTTGGGGCACATCGCCGGTTTTGGTGAAAACAGTCCTAAGAAAAACTATTACTCGATGACGTTTATCTTTGATCCGGAAACCAGATTTGTGAGCAACGTCCAAATTATTGCTACTGCCGAACAATTTCCGCCAGTTGAAGTAAAAAATATAAGTGATCAAGAGAGCATATGTTATAGCGGTGGTCGGGTAAGGTTAGATAATGGTTATACCTGGTTGTATGCGGGAGTAGGAGACGCTAAAACAGCACGCAAGCTCACGTAATATGGATACACTTCAACCCTATAAAAAAGAAGTTGATGAATTTCTTGTATCCTTTCTTGCTTCTAAACAAAAAGAATTTGCAAAAGTGAACGCATGGGGACCTGATGCCCTTGGAAAAATTCGGAGAATCGTTTCCGAGGGGAAGACCATCCGTGGAGGACTTGTTCTCCTCCTTCATGAGCTTCTTGGGGGTAAGGCAAAAAAAGACGCGCTACGCGTTGCCGCTTCCTATGAACTTATCCAAACTGCGCTGGTCATTCACGACGACATCATGGACCGTGACACGATGCGGCGTGGAAAGCCCACGCTTCATGTCCAGTATGGAAGTGACGCCATAGCCATGTGTGTCGGAGATATTCTCTTTTTTCTCGCTCACGAACTTCTCTCTGGAACTCGGGTTCAAACCGTGAGCGATAAAATATTTCAAGAAGTGGGTATTGCGCAAATGCAGGATGTTTCCTTTGGTCTCAAAAAAGACTTGCCGACGAAAGAAGAAATACTATCGCTCTACAAATATAAAACCGCACGTTACACCTTCGCCCTCCCGATGATGGCAGGAGCAATGCTGGCAAGAGCTGACAAGAGGATAATTGATGATGTCGAAAAACTTGGCGAGGCCATGGGAATTCTCTTTCAAATACAAAATGATACACTGAATGTACAGGGCGACATTCGGGAAAACAAGAAGACACTTGCACGAAATTTTAATACTCGTCTGGAATCCGAAGTATATCAAAAGAAAGCAGTGCACATTCTCAAGACCTTGTCTCCCCGCATGGATACTGCCGCACTCGCAGAACTTCTTGATATGATACACATATGAAGAAATTTCTACTCGCCGGAATTATTGCACTTGTTATCGTCAGCACCTGGTACTACATCCGGCATCCGCTTGGAAAAAAAGCCATCATCAACGGTCACACCATTAATCTCGAAGTTGCCGTCACCAACGCCGAGAAGGTAAAAGGACTGGGAGAACGCAACTCGCTCGCACCCGATACCGGTATGCTTTTTGTCTACCCACATAAGGACCGCTACGGTTTCTGGATGAAAGGCATGCGGTTTCCCCTGGATTATATCTGGATTGACGGCACCACCGTCGTGGATCTTTCAAAAAACGTACCTCCGCCCAAAACACCCACCGAGCAACCAGTGTCCCTTGCCCCTCTCGTACCCGTTGATAAAGTGCTGGAAGTCAACGCAGGCGTGGTCGACAAACTTGGGATCCGTACGGGAGATACCGTACGGTTTATCAATTAGCGATATTTACTTGCATTTCTCCTGTCTCCGATCTAGAATAGGGCCGCGCAAAGCATATGCCGTCCCCACGCGAATCCATCAGGCAACTTGTTGATAACGTAAAGGTGTTAGACAAGCATTTTTCCCTCACAACGCACCGTGTAATAGAAGCGGTCTCCCGGGGGGATGCGCGCTACCCGACGCTTCTTTTGGGACTTGCGGTCATCCCCATGTACCAGTGGGGTCTGTCGAATGAGGAATGCACCAATTTTTTGGATCAGGCACTACTGCGGCTTGCGCCACGGGAAAAAGTCGAATATGACCTCATAGGGTATGAATCCTCGCAGAAAAGGCTTGTACGCTTCCAAACTTTTTCTGATAAAGTGCGTGCCGCAATGGGTGGGGAAGGCGATGCCGCCCTCCTATTCCACGAAATTATTGCGAGTAACCTCCTGATCAGTGGCTACCGGTCAGAAGTGATCGTCAATGTACTGGATCAGGGAACCATCAATCTCATCAACTGGAGAGACACCTTACTCAAGAAGTAATTCCTGCGCTCCCAGCAAGAATCGAACTTGCATCACATCCTTAGAAGGGACGCGTTCTATCCGTTGAACTATGGGAGCATGGAGCGGGTGAAGGGAATCGAACCCTCGTCACCAGTTTGGAAAACTGGCGCTCTACCATTGAGCTACACCCGCATGAGCGGCCAATATGAGATAATTATATCATGTTGGCCTTGTTACTATCATTGTTTCTATTGGCTCTGCCCAAACAGATTCACGCCATCTATGACCCGTTAAGTGTGCCGAATAACCGATACGGGATCCACATTGTCGACACCAACGACCTGCCGGACCTGCAAGCGCTCGTCAACACAACCGGCGGGGACTGGGGGTATGTCACGCTGGTCCTCTCCGATAATGATCGCGATTCGGGCCGCTGGCAATTTATTTTTGACCACATGCGCCGCGCCCATCTCATTCCCATTATTCGCCTCGCGACCCATGTGGAGCAGGGCGCGTGGGTAAAACCGAATAAAGATAGGTTTTATGAAATCGTGAATCTTCTCAATGGCCTCAACTGGCCTACGGAAAACAGATATATTATTCTCTACAACGAACCCAACCACGCAAAAGAATGGGGCAGTACCCTTGACCCCGAAGACTACGGAGCAACCCTCGTTACGTTTGCGCGGCAGCTCAAAGATGCAAACGAAGACTTTTTCATACTCCCTGCGGGTCTGGACGCCTCTGCCGCCTCCGACCAATTATCCATGGATGAAGCGGAGTATTTGCGCAGAATGATTGCCGCCCGTCCCGAAATCCTTACCGTTATCGACGGCTGGACGTCTCACGCCTACCCCAACCCAGGATTTTCCGGTTCGCCGTACGGAGCGGGGCGGGGGACTCTACGGACCTTTGAGTGGGAACTCGGGTATCTTTCGTCCTTGGGGCTTACCCGGGATTTGCCTATTTTTATCACCGAAACCGGCTGGATGCATGAGGCAGGTAAAACCTATATTCCGGGTCTATTGTCTCCCGATCAGGTTGGAACGAATCTCATGATTGCCGCCTCCTCAGTTTGGGCTGACCCGCGCATTGCCGCCATAACGCCGTTTATTTATAACTACCAGGACGTTCCCTTTGATCACTTTTCATGGAAAACACTGGGAAACGACGCATTTTACCCCATGTACTACGCTTATCAGTCCATACCAAAACAAAAAGGGGAACCAAGACAGCGCGAA
>CAZEVT010000009.1:0-6473 GCA_964515005.1 uncultured Gammaproteobacteria bacterium | reverse complement strand
ATCGAACTCGTCCCGCCGCCAAAAGTAGAAATACACGCGCGTCTTGGGTGGAGAAAAACAAGTAGCGCAACCGGCGTTACGGTACTCGTGTATGACAAAAATACGCTTCTCCAAAAAATTCCTGATCTTACCATGGAAAATGGCGTAGTGGCGGCCCCGGGGCTTCGCGATGTCGTGCCGGGAGCCCCTTACCGGGTAGTCATTCTCGTTCCCGGGTACCTCCCCCGGCAGGTTATCGGTGCCATTGGTGCCGCCACAACCACCATCTATCCCAAGCGTTTCTTTCCTCTGGACTTCAACGGCGATGGAACGTTCTCGCTCGTGGACTTGAAAACTCTTCTGCCTCTTTCGCCGATTTCTGCCCTTGCCCGCTTCTTCGGACCGTAGCGAGATGATATAATACGGCTATTGGTGACCGTAGCACAACGGTAGTGCACCAGCTTGTGGAGCTGGCTGTTGCGGGTTCGAATCCCGTCGGTCACCCCAGAGCATCTGTTATACTTTCATTATGGAATTATCGCCTGTTGTCCGCGCACTTCTTGAAACCTTCGCCCGCGACCGGCCGCCGGTCAAAGAGGGGCACCATGTCAGTGTTTCAAAAACCGTCTCGATTTTAGCTCGCATCTACGAAAAAGCTCGAAATGCCGTCGAGTTTCGGGCTGAACACTTAGTCCGGCGGGCGGCAATTGCGCGGATTCTGAAGCGACGGATTCTTCTTTCCGGGGGTGCCGCGGATTTGGCGGAAAACCTCGTGGTTGAGCTTCTGTGGGCCCGCTATATCGACAGCGCCCTTATTGACAACGAAAAAATCAAAGAAATCGACGCCATCTTAAAGCGGTATCTTCTCCTTCGCCATGAAGAGTTCCGCGCGTCCAGTCAAAACGCAGGTATTTCGTGGGACACGATCATGGGGCTTCTCTCATCAGAAATTGAGGACGCAATCGTATCGGGTGCCAAACGCGAGGCACTCACCAACTTTTTCTACCAGGCGATCCGCCCCAAGATTCGGGTGACTGACGGCGACGAGCGCTACATCAATATGCAAACGTATATCGCAGTGGAGCGGGCATTTGGCCAATCAGACGATGCCCTTGTTGCCTACGAGCTTATGAAGATGATCCAACCCTCGTGGTTTGGACTTGCGGCAGACGGCGCCAAGGGAGAATTTCCGGTGCTATTAGCCAATCTGCGACTGGTCGGGAGCGCGCTTCGGGATCCCATGGGAGATGCCCTGACCCGCTACGTGCGAAGGCAAACGCCGCCGTTTCTTCTTCTTCGCGATTTTCTTCTGCAAGAAGGGGACAAGGCCCTTGCCATTGTCGAGAAAAAAGAGGAGTTGGAACAGGCCCTCTCGCAGATTGCGGCCATTCGCTACGGCGAAACCGGTGCCAAAGTACGGCGGGCAGTCATCCGCAGTATTATCTATATCTTTCTCACCAAAATGGTCTTTGCCCTGGCGCTCGAAGCGCCGTTTGATATATTCATCAATAAACGCGTTGAATACTTTCCACTTGCCATAAACGCTATATTCCCACCCATTCTTCTTTTCCTCGTTGCCGGATTTACCAGTATTCCGGGCGCAGATAATACCAAGCGTCTTGTTGATAGGATTAAAAAAATTCTCTATGATTTTGATGACCTGCGAAGCGAAGGGAACGTATTTACGCCCAAAGTGACCGTACGCAGACCCATTCTGACGGCGATATTTTCGGTCTTCTATCTTGCGACCTTCCTGCTTTCCTTCGGCCTGATTGAATACGGACTTCGCGCCCTCCACTTCAATATTGCAAGCCAAATTATTTTTGTGTTCTTCATCACGCTGGTTTCATTCTTTGCCTATCGGATCCGCACGTCCGCCAAGGAATACGAAATGGTCGACCGGGAAGGGTTTATCTCGCCGCTTATGGATTTTTTCTTCCTTCCCATTCTCCGCGTGGGGCACTGGCTCTCGCGGGAAATTGCAAAAATTAATATCTTCATCTTCATTTTCGACTTTATCCTCGAGGCGCCTTTAAAAGTCATCTTTGAAGTTGCCGAGGAATGGATCCGCTTCATCCGCGCCAAAAAAGAGGAGATAGTCTAAATCCTTGTTTTGCCCTATAATCCGCGGGTATGAGCATTTACCTGGAAGCGCCGAGGGATAAAGTTGCCGCGCGGCGCCACACCCGGATTCCTGAGCTGCAATCAGAGCCTGCAGGAAATGTTCTTAAAGTCGGTAAGGGTGTGTGCCTGGATACCGATATTCAATTTAACTTGGCAAGCGAAGGATTTCGGTCGTGTGCTGCCTTGATTCTCCGTAGTTCATTAACAAAACGTTTTGGGCTATTTCATGTGTATCCGAGCCAGGAGGTTGATGATGAGCACTACAGCCCGCAGGTTGCCAGTTTACGCCGCCTCGCAGGTTCGTCTGCCATACTTGTTGAAGGATCCGAGAGTTCTCCCAAACGAAGAATACTTCGGGAACTACATACACTTTTTACCATTGATGTTATCCGCACTATTCCTGTTGATACGGTTCGACCAGAAGCGCAAAGGGAGAAAGATGACAAAGATACACTTTTTGCATTTCATGTCGTATTTCGACCCAAAGCAAATAGGATCCTCGTCGCCCGAATTTCCCATCGCGACGTCCTTACATTCAAAGGATTCTAGACTAGTGCGAAATAAAAAAAAGAGATTATTTAACCACAATAGCAGGGGGAATATGCTCCGGATCGAAGGGGATGAGCTTTGATCGCCACAACCCAGGGATTTCGGGCATCACCAGTACCGGCACGATATTGGCTGCATATGTCGGGCGACTCCCATCTTTCTTCAGAAGACTTTCCTTACCCACGACGACGATAGTGTGATGCTCGATGCCGAGGTTGCCTGCAGCGGCATTCGCACTTTCCCCCGTCGTATGAAAATCATCTACGATAATGGCGTTGACCCCATTGGGAGTCATCCTCTGTACAAACCGTACTTGCTCTTTGGTGGCTCCCAAAAACTTGGGTATCCCAGTACTGACCCTTGTGATAGGAATATATTCATTTGCTTTTCTTCCTGTGAATTCCTCAACTTCTTCTCGGCTGTCACTTCCAAAGAGTTCTATGAGAGGTACTTGGTGGCGCAGTAATTCGTTTGCGCGATTGACCATCGGACCAGACTTGTGTGAGGGAAGCGCTATAAGGACGCGCGGCTTGAGTCTTTCGATTTGCTTGGCGAGCGCCTGGGCGCCTGCTTCGCACAGCACCGGATTGACATCCGGGTGCGGTTGAAAGTATGCGATGCCCAGCGACTCTTGCTTCGGCTCTCCCACATCAACCATGGGAAGCCAAATAGTGCGCCCGCTCAAGTGGATTTCCAGCCAGTATTTATCATCTCGTTCCCGAAGCTCTTTTCTGGTGTAAGAGTGGGGGATGCCACGCATTTGTTCAAATGTTCTTCTGGCGACTTCAGCAATCTGTGCCATAGCGCGGCTAAGACTATAGCGAACGGAGCCTATTGTCAAGATAGATCTCCCAAAAGGTAAAAATTTGCTATAATCAATACTGTTGCGCCTGTAGCTCAGCGGATTAGAGCATCTCGCTTCGGACGAGAGGGTCGGGGGTTCAATTCCCTCCAGGCGCGCCACGGGCGCATAGCTCAACGGTAGAGCAACTCCCTCTTAAGGAGTCGGTTGGAGGTTCAAATCCTCCTGCGCTCACAAGGGTTACATATGACAAACGCTCATAGAGAAAAAATACAAAAGTTTTTCCACGACATTGCCCCGCAGGTTTTGGAGCTTGTTTCCAAGAAATTCAAGCACTCGTCTATTGCCAAATACAAGAGTAAAGAAAAAGATACGATGAATTTCGCAACCGAAGCCGACCTAGAAGTAGAGGCCCTTGTTGTCCGCGAAATTAAAAAGAGATTCCCGGGCGACAAGATTGTTGCGGAAGAAAACTATTCCGATACGAACATAGAAAACAACGGAAGGTTTTGGATTATCGATCCCATCTGCGGCACAGGAAACCTCGCAAAGGAAATCAAACTTTTTGTCACCAATATTGCGCTTGCCCAAAACGGAACCTTGATTGCTTCCTGCGCCATTGACCATGCCCAAGGAGAATATATTTGGAGTACTGGGGACAAAAAAATATTCATAAACAAAAAACAGGCAAACATCGGGAAAAAATCTTCAGGAACTATCATTGAAGTTGATGTAAGCGGCGCGATGACCGCGACGAGGCAAACAAAAAAACAATATCTTCAATTTCTTTCCCGGGTGGTTTTGGAAACAAACTATGCGCCTGCCGGATACTGCTCTTCATTAGGTTTTGCGTATACCGCCCTCGGCCGAATCGACGCCTATGTCTGCGCGGATGTCAACGTATGGGATGTTGCCGCGGCAAACTTCCTGATGCAAGCCGCAGGCGGAATCGTCACCAGAATTGATGGGTCGCCCTGGACGCTTGCCTCCCGTGATGTCGTCGCAGCACGAAACAAAAAACTTCATGCTCAGCTCATTAGTTTTTTCCGTCCGTAACTATGTGGTACGTCTATATTGTCCGCTGCGCCGACAACACGCTCTATACCGGGGTTACCACGGATATCGCCCGCCGCCTACGAGAGCACAATGGGCAGAGGAAACAGGGGGCCAAATATACCCTTGCCAAACGCCCGGTGCGAGTCGTATATTTAGAATCAGTCCCTACAAGAAGTACCGCTCTTCGACGGGAGTCTGCGATTAAAAAACTATCGCACGCGGAGAAGCAAAAACTCTATGATCTTTGATCTTGATGAGCACCTCAAGCGCGAACATCGGCGTACGCCGGTTTCCCAGTATCTTCGGGAAATTGTCTACGGCGGCAACGACGGGATCGTCACCACATTTGCCGTGGTTGCCGGATTTGCCGGGGCGCAGAAAGACCCTCTGATCTCGGCAGTCCCCATTGTCTCGGTCCTCCTTTTTGGCCTTGCCAATCTTCTGGCGGACGGGCTATCTATGAGCTTAGGGAGCTTTCTTTCACTCCGCGCCAACCAGGACGTCTATCGAAACGAAAAAGACAAGGAGGCCCATGAAATCCGGCATGACCCGGAAAACGAATACGCCGAAACCATCGAAATCCTGACCCGGAAAAAGTTCTCTCCTGCGGACGCCACCACTATTGCAAAGCTCTATAGAAAAAATCCCGGGTACTGGACCGAGTTTATGATGCGGGACGAGTTGAACATGCAAAATACCGAAGGAGAAAAGCCGCTGTTTGTCGCCCTCGCCACCTTTGTCGCCTTTGTCGGATTCGGGTTCATCCCGCTCGTGCCGTATGTTGCCAAAATACACCCTACCTCCGTCTTTTTTGTTTCCATTTACTTCACCGCCGCGGCGCTTTTACTTCTTGGCGTTCTTCGGGCATGGGTGTCCCGGAAAAAGCCGCTTCGGAGTATTCTGGAAACCCTCATCGTAGGCGGCATATCCGCATCAGCTGCGTATTTCGTCGGCACGTTCTTCGCTTGACACCATCCCACACCTGTGGCAGGATGGGTGCATATGCGGAAGTTGTTTCTGGTTGGTTTGTGGTTCCCTTTAACATTTGTCCTTCTTCTCATAAACTTAACGCTTCTTGCCGCAACGTCCCGTGGGGACCGTCCGGCCGTCCCGCTTTCGGCGGTTTCCCCGGGGGAATCCGGTTTTGCCGCGGCGGGTGAAACGAGCCAGGTCCTTTCCGCAACGGTCATTGCAGGGGACGCACGGGCGCTGCTTCTTGAATCGTTTCTCCGAACGCACGCCTCACCGATGACGCCGTATGCAAATTTTATTGTTGAAGAGGCAGACAAATATCATTTTGATTTTCGGCTTCTTCCTGCCATTGCCATGTGTGAATCAAATCTCGGAAAACGCGTACCCTTGAAGGCCGGATTTAATCCCTTTGGTATCGCTGTCTACACCGGACAGTTAAACGGCAAAAATTTCGACAGCTGGGAACACGCCATCGAATGGGTGAGTACATATCTCTCTGACAAATATTATTCGCAAGGCATTACTGATCTTTCCGAGATTGGCCAAATTTGGGCGCCGCCGTCTGTTGAAAACGGGGACTCTTGGGCCAACTGCGTTCAGTACTTCCAGGACAGTATCCTCTAAACCTAGCCTCAAAATAGCCCATAACACTTGACAAATATCCCCGTTTAGGCTATACTGCCGCCTAGATCCTAAAGTTGGCTCGTTAAACAGTCTGCTTTAGGATTTTTTTATTCCCTATGAAAAAGCTTGTAGCTACCATTGCGCTCACTTTTATCCTTGCCCTTCTGCCGGGCACGGCCCTCGCCACTCCTGAGGCTGACGGGGCTGCCCAGCTTGCCATCCACAAGATTGAAGCGGACACCCGCGTCGAACATCTGCGCGCCTTCCTTGCTTCCTATGATTCGCCGCTTGCGGACTCGGCGGAGGCCTTTGTTGCGGAAGCGGAAAAAAACAACCTGGACTGGAAACTTGTTGCTGCTATTGCCGG
>CAZEVT010000008.1:19068-22035 GCA_964515005.1 uncultured Gammaproteobacteria bacterium | reverse complement strand
CACTTTCCACATACACTCTTAGCATACACCTAAGAATAAAATACTGTTAGAAAATCACACGGAAAGACTATTTAGCTCTGGCATCGGGAAACAGTTGCTCCAATTGTCTTTTTAACGCTTTTCCTTCTTTTTGACCGTTCCCAATCGATTTGATTTTTCGCTCTACTGCTTTAATGACCGTAGGGTCTTGGACCATCTCGAGTCTTTTTTGAAGCGCTCGGGTGACAAGCGCTCTCTTTTCGGCGTCTGCTAGAACCATTGCCTTCGGCTCTTGCATTAGCATCCCGGCTACAAGGCCCGCTTCGCCTTTGGTAACAAGAATTTTCATTCTTTCCAATGGCTGGACGACTACGAACGCATCACGCAATCTTTGACGAAAACTTTCAACCATAATAGCAGTAGCATACTACCTTTCTACTGAATATTATACGTTGGGTGAGGCAAGACTCCCATGCGGTTGAATGGGAAGTACCGAAGAATTGCAACTCCTATGAAATCTTCAAGCGCAATAGGCCCGAATTCGCGAGAATCGGAGCTGTGCGGACGGTTGTCACCTGCCACAAAGTAAGTCCCTTCCGGTACGACTATGGATTGCCCTTCGGATAAGAACGATCCGCCAAAGATCGTCACTCCAGGCTCAAGGTACGGCTCCTCAACTTTCTGTCCGTTGACGAAGAATGTGTTGTTTTGGAGTAAAACGGTATCGCCGGGCAGACCGATAATACGCTTGATATAATCGATTTCCTTGTTTCTAGGAGACTTGAATATCACCACATCTCCCCGTACCGGTTCCCGGAATTTATACAGGATTTTATTCGTGAGAATATACTCGCCGTTGTGGAAATTCGGCTCCATGGAAGCCCCGTTTATCTCCTGCGGGGACATGATGAAAAGATAGATCATCACCAGAACGGCCAATATAACGACAATACCCTGAAGAAAATCAAAAAAAGCGCCAACCGCTCGTTTAATTGCGTCCATACAGCAAGTGTACGTGATATACACTTCAAACTCAAGTTTTTACGGGTATCCACCCCTCTAACCCGCTTTTTCGCCCTATCGGGCTGCAAACCGGAGTAAGATGGGTGTATAATAGCGGTGGTCAAGAGAAGCAAAAAGGGCGGTTAGCTCAGCTGGTAGAGCGTTTCATTGACATTGAAAAGGTCATAGGTTCAAGTCCTATACCGCCCACAGAAGTTTGACAGGGAACTTGACTTGTACTATAAGAAAGAGCACATATGTTTACTCCAGAAGCACAAGCGATGTTTAACACAAAAATTGCACTTATCGTTGAAAAGGGCCAACGAGATGCCTTGATTGTATATTCTACCTATATGCTTGCGGCAGAAAAAGCTCGTAAAATCAATCAATTTGATGTAGCAGAATCTTATGTTAGACTTGCGAACATAGTCCGGGATTTAGCTCGGGAAAACCCACT
Organism: uncultured Gammaproteobacteria bacterium; assembly: GCA_964515005.1. Taxonomy (GTDB): domain Bacteria; phylum Patescibacteriota; class Microgenomatia; order UBA10105; family UBA927; genus XYB1-FULL-47-11. Next base: position 20,597 of record CAZEVT010000008.1, on the reverse strand, counting down.
GTATGTGGATCCCACCATAGCTTTTTCCTAGGATTTTTTGTTTCCGAGCCGCTCGTGGACCATTTTGAGGATTTTACTCGTCGACTCAAGATTCCCGCGGATGACAAATACAAGGCGCGCCTCCACTTTGGACTGGGTAATTTTTACAAGGCCATTGACCGCCTGCGCTAGATCCTTGGCCATAGCATCCAGCTCGTCGCTGTGGATCCTCTCTACGCGGTGTGAAGTTTTGATATTGGACTGTGCCTTAAGCCTTCGTGCCAAGTCTTCTGCTCTTCGCACTGATGCCGACTCCGACAGAATCGTCTTATAGGCCTCGACCATCAGCTTAACCTCGCCAAGCCCGGCAATTGCCCGCGCATGACCCTCGGTGATGGCCTGGGAAATAATACCGTCTTTTATGGCATCTGGAAGGGCCATAAGCCGCATGGTGTTGGAAACATACGACTCACTTTTTCCTACCCGTTTGGCAATTTCCGACACCGGAAGGCCAAACTCTTCAATAAGCCGTTGAAATGCCTGCGCGCGTTCAATGGGATTGAGATCCTCACGCTGGACGTTTTCCACAATCGCCATCTCGAGCATCCCACGGGCCGTCGTCTCCCGTAAAATGACCGGAACCGTGGATAGCCCTGCCAGCTTGGATGCGCGCCACCTTCTCTCTCCTGCGATAAGCTGGTAACCGGCGGGTGTTTTGGCAACAACGAGCGGCTCAATAACCCCGTGTTCTTTTATGGAATTAACAAGCTCCATGAGAGAAGCCGGCGCAATCAAGCCACGGGGCTGCAGAGGGTTCGATTGAATGATGTTGACGTCCAAATGCAAAACCTGTTGTGTATCAGCCATGTCTTAGGATTTGGCAGGCAGAACCGAAACGACTTTCTTCCCCAATTTCTGCGAAAAAGTCACCATGCCGGAAATGAGCGAATAAATAGTAAAGTCACGGCCCAACCGCACACCCTTCCCTGGGTGCACATTGGTCCCTTTTTGGCGGATAATGATACTACCGGGCTGGGCCATTTGCCCGCCGTAAATCTTCACGCCTAAGCGCTTGGATACTGAATCTTTATTTCCTGCGGCTGTGCCGCCTGCTTTCACATGTGCCATAGCTAATTCTTTTGAAAAACGTAAAAGGCCCGTTTCACGACCGCTTGCGGCCGACTGTATTCTATGGGTCCAGCCACGATAGTATATCCAAGGTTTTCACACATGTCAATGACTTTTTTCACGAAATACGTTTTCCCGTTTATCTCGTACTTGGGAAGCGCAATCACCACGATCCCATGATCCTTCAAAACCCGCTGCCAATCCCGCAGGCAACCGATATATAATTTCTCCAGGCCTTTAACAATATTTTTCACTTCTGCCGGCTTTGCCTTGGTATCCCCCATAAACGGTTCGGTGACAATCGCATCAATGGAGCCTGCATCTATCACCTCCGAAACATGTACCGCATCGGAGACCTGAAGCCGGTAGGTTACTCCCTCGGCTACTAGATGTTTTTCCGTAGACCACCGCAGGTTCCCGCG
>CAZEVT010000008.1:3677-18968 GCA_964515005.1 uncultured Gammaproteobacteria bacterium | reverse complement strand
AGGTTACTCCCTCGGCTACTAGATGTTTTTCCGTAGACCACCGCAGGTTCCCGCGTGCCTTCTCGACGACCTCTTTTGAGAGGTCCGAGCCCACCACGTTCCACCCCATGACGAGTGCCTCCGACAGTATGGTGCCCATACCGCAAAACGGGTCTAGGAGGGTTTTTTGGCTCAATGTCTCCCCTAGCGTTCTTTTTCGGTCGGCGATATTGACAATCATTCGCGAGACTTTGGGCGGCAGCATGCCGGAGGCAGGGTCAGCGTAGGGTCGTCCGAAATCCCTCGTGTTCCAAGACTCAAAAGGCTGAACGCTTAGCGTTCGGGCAACAATATACTTACTCCCTTCGGGCACAATCACGAGCTCCTGCACGCGTTCTTTCTCAACAACGACACTACCGAGTGCTTTACCGTCGCGGGACTCGATAAACCGAACCGACCCTCCCGCCCCCTCAATGAGTTTCTTCATTGATTCCAGAGTTTTGCGGCCTACTCCAGACACTTTTCCGTACACGCTCACGCCAAATATTACCCGTTCCCGCCCCAGTTCAATAAACGGAGCAAGGGTTTCGGCAGAGAGATCTGAAACGACTCCGAGCGAGCGGGCAATTTTTACCGTTCCGCCAAGCTTTCCTATAACCTCTTCTGGCGGTACAGAAAGATCTAGCTTCGTTATTGCTGCGTCTTCTGCGATGAGCTTGATATCGGGAAAAAACGTCTGAAGTTCAAGAAGCGATAGGGCCGCCGTGCGCCCTAAAATAAAGAGAGTCTCACCCATGTTACGCTATTGCGACAATCATACTATTGCGACAATTTCCAGTTTCGTTATCTGCGGCCTAAATCCCCGGCGCTTCCGGTAACGGACCTTTGATTTGTACCGCCGTACGGCAATCTTTTCACCTTTTGCCTGTTCAAGGATCTTCGCCTTGACGACCGCGCCTTTGACCGTTGGCGTTCCGACTTTTGTGGATTTCTCGCCCGAAACCAGAAGAACGCGGTCAAAAGACAGGGCGGCTCCCTTGGCGCCTTCCAGGCGTTCCACCTCAAGAACATCCCCTACCTCAACCCGAAACTGTTTTCCTCCAATGATGACAATCGCAAACATATGAATCATTTTATCAGGAATTGGCCGGCTGTGCAATGGCGGGACCCGTGGAATTGCCCCTAACGATGGCCCAAAGTATGCCAAACGCAATGGCAATGGAGAGGATGGAACTGCCCCCATACGACACCAAGGGCAGCGTAATGCCCGTGATGGGGATAAGCCCCATATTCATGCCGACGTTGATCACAATCTGGCTCATAAGCATTGCAAAAAGGCCAAAAGAGTACATAAACACGCGCACGTCCTCGGTTGCCCCGCGAATAAAGGGCGCCACAATGCGGAAAAGCAAAACCGCGTATCCCGCAAGGAGGAGGGCCCCACCGATAAACCCAAGCTCCTCAATAAGGGTCGCAAAAATAAAATCCGTATGATATTCGGGTAAAAACCGGAGATGGGACTGCGTCCCGCGCCCGAGCCCGCGGCCAAACAGCTGGCCACTGCCGACGGCAATCATCGCCTGAAGGGCATTGTAGCCTGCCCCCGATGGATCAAGCGCAGGGTTGATAAACGTGAAAATGCGCGACTGTTGATACGACGCCAGGTGCGACCAGAGAAACGGCAGAAAAATTGCCAGTATGCCGCCTCCCCCCACAAGGACGGCAATATTGAGTCCCCCGGCAAGAAGCATAGCCGTCCAAAAGCTCGCGTAGACGATGCTCGTTCCCAAATCCGGCTGGCTAAACACCAGGAAAAAGGGCAGAACAAAAAACCCAAGGAGTATGGGAATATTTTGCAGTTTGCGCGGCGAATACCGCGACATAATATGGGCAAATGCAAGAAGAAGGATCGGTTTGACGAACTCCGAGGGCTGGATCTGCACGCCGGCCACCATAATCCAGCGAGTGGCTCCGCGTATGGTTGGCCCAAGATAGGACATAGCAAGAAATATATTGGCGACGATGTATCCTCCGGGCGCCGCCCACCACAAAATAGCCGGATCAATACGCGATATCCCAAAAAGAAGAAGCGCGCCAACCAGAAGATACAGAAGCTGGGGAACAAAAAACTCCCTCCCGATCGTCAGAAGAATAAACAGCCCAAAGCTCCCCAACATCAAAAGGAGGAGTGCGGTTATCCAGTCGATATAGTAAGCGTGTCGCCCCATGAAATCGAATCTACAAGCGTTTCTTTTTGTATATATGCGAGTAATTCCTTCGACAGTTTCTCGGCCGTCTTCGGAAGTGTAGCCGAAATATGTGCATCAATTGTACAGCCTTTTTCTTTGCGCAACATCTGTATGTCGCGCACCAGTTCCCGCGCCTGTCCTTCCGCCTTAAGAGTTGGAGTTATGTTGGTATCGAGCTCAACCTTAATTTCTTTTTCCAAATGACCCCATTTCAAAAATTTAATATTTACCTCATTTAAAATTACTTGTTCTAAATCTGAAGCTAATGATTTTCTATTAGGATAAACTGTTACCGTCTCCAGTGGTTGACGTACTGGGATTTTTACGCTTTTCCTCTGCGCATGAATTTTTTCAACTATCAGACGAGCAAACGCCATGTCGTTCTCTAAACCAATATCTTCTGATCCTTCATCTGGCTCCGGCCAATTGGTTAAATGGATCGATTCCTCGCCTGTCAGATTCCGGTATATTTCTTCTGTGATAAATGGAATAAGAGGCGCCAGTGCCTTACAATAGGTCGTTAATACGGTCCAAAGTGTTTGATACACATCGGGGCCTTTTCTGACACGACTACTGCGTACATACCACATAGATAAATCACGCATAAAATCCCATGCTAATCCGACGATCACAGGAGAATCATATTTTTCATACCCAAGCTTAGTCATATGTTTTATACTCCCATTCATACGAGATATGATCCATCTGTCCAGCACATTTTTCTTCTCTGTGTTCCCTTCAGACGATTTCTTTGGATCCCATCCGTCCACGTTGGCATAGGTCACAAAAAAGTTATACACGTTCCACAAAAGAAGGAGAAGGCCACGCACCTGATTCTTGTAATCAAGCTCCGAAATCCGGATATCCTCCCCGTGCATCACCGGAGCCCCTAAAAGGTAAAGCCGCAGCGCGTCTCCGCCGTATTTCTGAAGCAGTTCCTTGGGATCCGGATAGTTGCCGTAGTTTTTGCTCATCTTCCTGCCGTCGGTACCGAGAATGACTCCGGAAACCAGAACGTTTTTAAAGGCATGCGAATCAAAAAGGGCAGTGGATATCACATGGAGAACATAAAACCAGGCACGGATCTGTCCGGTGTACTCGGTTATAAAATCCGGCGGGAAAAATGCCTTCAGGTCAACCGTTTTATCAAATGGATAATGCCGCTCGGCAAACGACGCGCTCCCGGCTTCTATCCAGCTATCGAGGACTTCGGCAACTCGTTTGGAATCTTTACCGCATTCTTTGCACTTTACGGTCACCTCGTCAATTTCCGGTTTATGAAGATCCGCAATCTTGGTTCCCGCGGCCGTTTCTAGTTCCGCAATCGACCCGGGAACAAACCGGTGCCCATCGGGGCACTCCCACACCGGCACGGGGCTTCCCCAGTACCGAGAACGGGATATGCACCAGTCAGGGGCATTTTCCAGACTTTTTAAGTACCTGCCGAGCTTGAAATGCTCCGGATACCAATTGACCTTTTCATTCGTTTTCTTCATCTTATCTTTCAAAGATTGTATGTCCACGTACCAGGCGTTCTGCGGAGCGTAGTAGAGTCTTGTGTGGCACCGCCAGCAGGTAGGAACCGCATGGGTATAGCTATCCACCCGATAGATAAGATCCCGCGTCTTCAAGTCTTCAATAACCACGGGATCAACATCGAGATAGTTCTTTCCAGCCCAGTTGGGTACTTCGGGCTTAAGGGCTCCTTCCTCGTCAACATGAAGGACAATCTGCACATTCTCCTTCTGCATGACTACCAAGTCTTCTTCTCCGTAGGCGGCTATTGTGACAATGCCCGTTCCCTCATCGGCACTCACAAAGTCCCCGGGGATCACGACTCCTGCCTTCTTGCCCTCCTCCACTTTGTAGAAATTGTAATGCAGGACAAACTTCTGCCCGACGAGTTTTTCTCCGGGGAATTCCTCGATCATCTTGTACGGAGTATCGGTGAGCATCTTTATCGTAGTCTTTGCCAAAATATATGTTCGATCGCCCTGTTCCACTTTCACATAGGTAAGCTTGGGGTTTACCGCAAGGGCGGGTGTTGCGAGTTTGTTCCACGGCGTTGTCGACCATGCAAGAAGATACGTATCTTTTTGGTCAGCAAGCTGATACATAAAGACCGCAGTAGGTTCCGTCACCTCTTTGTAGTTATCCGCATCCATCGCCACTTCAAAGTTCGAAATGGGGGTGACGCAGTGCGGACAGTACAAAGAAACCCGCAATCCTTTGTAAATGAGCTTTTTGTCATACATTTGTTTAAACACCCACATCACCGATTCCATGTACGGCATATCCATGGTTTTGTAGGCATTCTTGAGATCCACCCACCGGCCGATGTGGTCCACGTACCATTCCCATTCGCCGGAAACTTCAGACACATAGGTCTTACACTCATCAATAAACTTCTTGACTCCGACTTTTTCTTCTATGTCTTTTTTACGCTTAATTCCCAGCTTAGTCTCCACTTTGTTCTCCGCAGGCAGCCCGTGGCAATCCCATCCCCAGACGCGACGCACGCGAAAGCCTTTCATCGTAAAATACCTAGGAAACAAATCTTTGGGGATACTGGACAAAAGCGTGCCGTAATGCGGAAGACCGGTAATGAACGGCGGGCCGTCAAGAAACGTCCATGTCTTGTCTGCGGGCCTGCTCTCAATAGATTTCTCAAAAATCTTGTGCTCTTTCCAGTATTTTATCACCCGCTCCTCAAGCTCGGGAAAGTTTACCGCTGACGTGACTGGTGCAAATGACGTTTTCACAACTGATCTATTATATCAGCAAGAACGGGGTATTAAAAAGTTTGAACGAAAACTTTAGTTATTTGTGAGCTCCAACGACCACTTATGAAGCAGCTTTGCTGCTGCAAAAAACGCATGTACCATTGCGATCCACTCGTCAGTATAAGAGAGGGGTACTTCTATGAAATCATAGTGTTAAAAGCAGCTTTTCTGTAGACTGTACGTTTTTGACCATAGGTCCATTTATTTGCACATACATGTTTTTAGCAAAAAAATATTTACGAGCGACCCTTATAATATCTTCCGCTGTCACATTATCCAGTCTTTTTTCAAACTCTTCAATTGTCATTACTCTATTTTCGGTTATTTGTTGCAAAGCGTACCAATTGGACAATGCGTCAGTTGTTTCAAGGGAAAAATTAACATTTGCTTTTGCCTTTTCTTTAGTTTCCAAAAGTTCTTTTACAGATACTTTTTCTTCTTTTATTCTTTTTAATTCACCTATGATTAGCTCAATCACTAACGATATATTTTTGGACGAAAAAGCTCCGTAAATAGTAAATAATGAATTATCGGAATATGTACTACTTCGTACCCACGAAGCGTATGCAAGTCCTTTTTCATAAATAATTTTATTAAATAGTCGAGAACTTGCCCCAGCACATAATAAATCCGCAATAAGTTGAAGCACGAACCGATCTTTATTCATATAGGAAACATCAGCAACAAACCCTAACATTAGGTGAGTTTGTTGTGTATCAGTCTTGACGACCTGTGTATGAATTTTTCTTTCCTTAACCATAGCCCTTTGAAAGTTAATAGTTTTGTTTGGCTTTTCATCTCCAAAATATTTGACTGCATAACTCTCTGCATCCTTTAACGAAAAATTACCGACTATCGAAATGGCCATGTTTGCAGGATTATAAAAGTTTTTTAAATAGTCTCGTAATTGTTTACGCGTAACGTTCTGTACTGTCGTTTCATCTCCAAGAGTAGAGCGACCAAGCGGCTGATTTTTCCCCCAAACCCATTCAAACCAATTATCCCAAACTTCCATTTCGGGGTTATCCACCTTGCGCTTAATTTCTTCGGAAATAATCCCTTTTTCTTTTTGTATCGCATTATTGTTTAACATGGGATTAAACAGAATTTCAGACATATATGCGAATGACTTTTCTAAATGTTGTTTGGGGACTTTTACGTAGTAGAGAACATACTCTTTATCTGTCCACGCCCCGCTCTTTCCTCCAACATTTTCTATATATTCAGCAATTTTTTTGGCTGTGGGAAATTGTTTAGTCCCTTCTAATAGCATGTGTTCCAGAAAATGTGCAGTGCCAGCTGTTTCACGTGTTTCGTAACGAGATCCTGCCCCAACTGCTATAGATAGCCCGACAGAATTGGCCGGTGTACCCTGCATTATCAAAGACAGACCATTGTTTAGGGTAATTAATGTGTATGGCAATCGTTTCATACTTTTCCGGCCGCTATTAAATACAATGTAACTTCTTTTTGTAAACTAACATCTAATAGCTTGTCTACCTCGGCGTCTATGTATCCTCCAAGTGCACACGTGCCCAATCCCAACTCTGTGGCAAGGAGACACAGGTTTTGTCCAAGATGACCGGCTTCCAATAGAGCGTACCGGTAGCCTCTGTCGCCATATTTAACCCTCGTTCTATCTAATGCCCCGGTTATAATAAAAATCACCGCAGCATCCTCTATCCATTGCTGTCCACTCCTAATTTTGGTCAGCCAATATGGTATATTTTTATCGTAAAGTAATTCTAATGCATTTTCCTTTACATTATAATGGTATAGTCCTTTTTTTATTTCGTCGCACTTTAATACGAGTGGATAAATTTCTAATGGATATCGCGCCCCCGCCGAAGGATACGGCCGTCTAGACTCATTAACCGGCTTTCCTAAGGGTATAACCCCAGATGACTGAAACAACAAATAATATAATTCTTTCTTTGAAATAAAACCACTACGAAATTGTCTAACTGACCTTCTCTCATTCATTGTTCTTCCAAGAAAGCTACCTTTGAGGTTAATCTCCTTAAAAGTTACTCTTGGGAGACGAGGATACGTCTTAAAATTTATCGTTATCCAGGATTGCGGCACCTCATCAACCTGAATTCCATTAATTTTCCTATTATTTGTGGCTGAGTGAAACTTATCCGAAATAAACACATTACCATGAATTTTATCGAGTAACTTTTTTGTTATATTTTTTTTCATAAAAATGGGTGTGAAATTTTATTTAGTTCACTTTTACGTTTAGGCTTTTGAAAATACCCCATTTCTACAGGCGTCTTATATATGCGGTCGTTCTGCATTAATGGGTACATTTCATCTAGATATAAAGGCTGCAATCGGGGAATAATTACCTTTACTACCGTAAACCCGTATTCTTTGACTATCTTATCCGTTATATCCACATAGATAATATCTATCCCTTTTTGACTGAGCAGCGCAACAGTTTTTTCCAAATAATCCCCTGAGGCGCTAAATTGTGGAACGATTTTCTTACTGGCACCTTTTTTTGTTACCCAAAAATCAAGTTCTTTTATCATTAATGTTGGAAACCAGAAGCTCGCTCTATCCTCAATCGTTCGTATTACTTTGGTTTTATTAAAGCTTTCTTTAGAAGAAATTCTATCCCTTGCATAAAACCTCACCATTTGTGACTCTTCAATTGCTCCAATAATAGTATCGGTAATATTAAATCCGGCCTTCAATCCTACAGACACGGAAGGGCCAACCCCCGTTCTATCTAATATAATAGCCGCAAATGCCGGAATTTGTAAATTCGTCGTCAAATCAAGAACAATTAGTTCAAGATTATAACGCGTAAATGTTTGTAGAATATCACGAATGGTGTTGTCGCTCATCGATGGCAAATCCACATGAGGAGAAGAAATTTTATTGAGGTATGCAATCATAAAAGAATCCCGTTCTACTACTTCACAAATCCCGCTATAGAGCGCGTCTGTCAGGCTAGTCCCCGCTGCCGCTCCTGTTGAAATCGGAAAGCTCAGTGTTGGTTCAGAATTTTGATGAACGTAGGGAACATATATCGATTGTGCCGGAACAAGTATTTTTTTATTAGAGGATAAATTTTTTCCTTCCACCCAATGAAATTTTCTCGAGTCCAAATTATCGGCAAAATTCTTTTTATGTGAGTGTAAAACAAGAGTTTTAGGGTTGAGTGCCGATTTTTTTGATTTTATAAGTTCCCTAAACGATTTGTATATAATTTTTTCCCCGTTACTTTTACTCAATGAGAATCGTTCTATCGTTTCACCAAGAGCCCGTATTAATGCTCTCTTCTGGTTAAAAGAGAGGCCTCCCGCATCTGCCTCCCCATCAGCGTTACCATAATTACCTTTGAAAGACACACTATATCCATAAAGTTTAGGTTCGTCATTATACGAAATGTGCTTATATATTCCCCTAATAATATTTTTATTATCAGAGAGAAAACGGAGGGCGTTTTCAATAGGCGAATCAATAGAAGATTTTGACATTATGTCTTTATTAAGTCCCACTAGTACACACTCTTATAAAAAAAAGGGGGCAGATGGGCAGGAGCATACATACTCAGATTACACGCTCCCCGGCTTACAAGGAGGTGCACTGCAGGGCTTTGGTGGCTGCGGTTTACAAGGTGTCGAACAAGTGCAGGGTGGTCTACCACATCCAGGTTGACTACAAGCCCCCGGGAGACCAGCTGTAGGCCCATCCTCAAGTCCATTTGAAGCGACTGAGAATTCTTTGGCATCTACAGAATGATCAACTTCAGCATTGTTATTGCTCATTTTTTATCACCTCCTTTGAGGCGAGCATATCTTAAAAAGGTTTCTATGTCAAACTAACGTAAATAACTAATTCGATATTTTAGGCCAATTTCCCAGACATGCAGATATCATCAGGGTCTGAAGGGATTGGAGCGTACGAACGTTAACTCCGCTGCCTCAAGAACGCGGGGATATCAAATTCGTCTTCTTCGGGTGGGAGCTCATCATCAACGGGCGGCGGCGGGGTCTGCGACTGGGGCTTAAGATTAGATGATTGGGCAACTGTCACGGGTTTGGCAAACATCCCCGGGACAGGTGCGGGTTGGGCGACCGCCTGATAGGATCTTCCGGAAAGTTCGCGAAGACGCTTCTTGGTCTCATCAAATCCGGTCGCAATGACCGTGATTTTCACCTGATCCACCATGCCGTCATCAATCGTTGCGCCAAAGATAATATTGGCGTCCGGGTCGACTGCCGCGGCAATCTGCTTGGCCGCCTCATCAACCTCGGACATCGTGAGATCCTTGCCGCCGGTAATGTTAAAGAGAACCCCTTTGGCCCCTTCAATGGATACCTCAAGAAGCGGTGAGGCAATCGCCGTTCTTGCTGCTGTTGCCGCTCTGTTTTCCCCGACCCCGGTCCCGATCCCCATCAGGGAGGAGCCGGCATTGATCATGATGCTTTTGACATCGGCGAAGTCCACATTGATGAGGCCCGGCATGGTGATGAGGTCGGCAATTCCCTGCACGCCCTGCCCCAGGACCGAATCAGTCACCCGGAACGCATCCATGAGCGTCATTTTCCGGTCGATAACCTCTAGGAGCCGCTGGTTGGGGATGACGATAAGCGTATCTACCTTGTCCTTGAGGTTCATGATGCCCTCTTCGGCCGTCACCTGACGGCGCGTGCCCTCAAAATGGAACGGCTTCGTGACAACCGCAACCGTGAGAACTGCCAGCTCTTTGGCAATCTCCGCAATGATGGGGGTGGCTCCGGTTCCGGTGCCGCCTCCCTGGCCGCAGGTGAGAAATACCATGTCGGTGTCCCGCAGAAAGTCCTTGATTTTTTCTCTCGACTCTTCTGCGGCTTGCTTGCCGATTTCCGGGTTGCCGCCGGCGCCGAGTCCGCGTGTCAGATTTTCGCCGATCTGTACTTTGGTTTGCGCTTGGCACGTCAAAAGGGCCTGTGCGTCCGTGTTGACGCCCAAAAAGTCCACGCCGCGGATCTCGTTCACGCCGATCATGGAGTTGATGGCGTTGCATCCACCGCCGCCGATACCAATCACTTTAATCTTGGCAAAACGGGCAATGTCGGGTTTGATTAACATAATAAGTCCACAAGGGGCAGTCTCTGGAGGCAGAAATTACTTCAGGGCATGAACGACTTTACCAGATCGATAAGCTTTCCTGCAAGTCCTTTGATTTGTACACGTTCACTAATTTTCCCAAAACCCGCAAATATCCGCGTCGCGGGCTCGGGTTCGCTCTTACTACCAAAAAGAAGAAGGCCGACCGCCGTGGCATAGGCAGGCGTCATAATTTCATCGACAAGTCCCGTAACTTTGTGGGGAATTCCAATATGCACCGGCATCGCAAGATTGCGGCGGGCCCCTTCAACTGCCCCAATGGTCTCGGCGCCCCCTCCGGTGAGGACAATTCCCGACGGCGTCATGCCGCCGAAGCCGCTCCGTTTAATCTCGAGGCCCACCATAGTAAAAATTTCGTTGAGACGGGGCTTAATAATTCCTTCGACCAGTGTTCTTCGGGAGAGTATCCGGAGCTCCTCCGGAAGTCCAAGCCCCGAAACATCGACTTCATCGGATTTTTCGGTCTTTGGAGATTTGGTTGGCGCCAATGATTCTTCCTCATCAGATATCGCCGGAAGCTTTGCCGCTGCCCCCAGCATCAGTTTAATTTTTTCGGCGCTCTCCAAAGAAACGCGCAGTCCCGCGGCCAAATCTTTGGTTATATTTATGGCGCCGATAGGTATCACGGATGAATAAGAAAGCGCGCCTTCCACAAATATGGCAACGTCTGTCGTTCCCCCGCCGATATCAATAAGAACGACACCGAGTTCTTTTTCCGTATCGGTAATGCTTGCCACTGACGAGGCAAGTCCGCCAAAGACCATGCCGGCAACGTCAACGCCGAGCTCTTCGACACACTTCCGTAAATTCCGTATTGCCGTTGCCCCCCCGGTCACCAGATGCGTGTCCACCTCAAGCCGCACCCCAGTCATGCCGACCGGATCAACAACGCCTTCCTGACTATCGACGACATACCCGCGGGGAAGGACATGGAGTATTTCCCGCGATGAGGGGAGAGATACGGCTTTGGCAGCCTCAATAACCCGGGTCACATCATTCGGACCTATTTCCTTATCAGGCTCTGCAACCGCCACCACGCCGTGGGAGTTTTGTGAGGCAATATGGGCGCCGCCCACGGAAAGGTAGGCCATACCGGCCTGGGTCCCGGCCATACGCTCTGCCGCCTCAAGCGACTGGGAAATTGCAACCGTTGCTTCCTCAATATTGACCACTTGACCCTTCCGCAGGCCCCGGCTGGGTACGGTAGATACCCCAACAACCCGGGCATCTCCTTCCTCGGGGACAGTCGCAATCAGGGTAGTGATTTTACTGGTTCCGACATCTATGCCGGTAACTGTGTGGTCTCGTGCCATACTATAGTTTTTCAAACACTAGAATTTTACGATAGGTTTATCAAAGCGCAGGTCAATCAGCGCGGGCAGAGTACCTTTTATTCTAAACCCCGCAAGAAGTGTTTGTAAAGTAGTCAGAGTCTGAATGATATCGGTGTCTTGAGTAAATAATATATCTGGTTTGTCCCCTTTGGAGCGCAGGGACCCGTCCGGTTCGACAGAAATGTTGCTAATTGCAAGTATATTGCGCATCCCTCGCAAAAATGCAAGACTCTGCGTCACCCGCGTATCGGAAATCGCCTGTCCTATGCGCAGTCCCGAAATCGGAATGGTGAACATCGGTACATTTGGGCTTGCGGCGTCTGCGTCCGCAAGGACGATGCCGCTCTGGTCCACCAAAACCGTCCGTCCGACTCCTTCCAGGCGGACGACCGCCGTCCGAAAAACCGGGACGATGACGAGTGTGTTGGGATATTTTTTCTTAAACTGAATATCGGCAAGAATCGGATTGTCAAAAAGAAGCTCGCGCCGAATCTTTTCTGACGGAAAAAATAAAAGCGTGTTGGGCAATTTCGCCTCATCGACCGCAAGATCAATACCCCCTCCCACCACTTCGATCGCGCGAATCGTTGAAATCCAAACGAGGACCCGATATAAAAAAAACGAAAGCAAAGCAACAATGACTATTCGTCCCAGAAGTTTCATAAAAGCAGTCTCTTTATCTCTTCGACTACTTTCTCAGCTCCATCTTTGTATATGGTGGGCGCAAGCGTGATTGCACGCGTTTGGTATTCCGTGCGTTTTTTCCAACATGCCATAATAGCAGTCAAGAGCTTTTGCGAAGTCAAACCGTTTTGCGAGAGCACCCTCGCTCCGCCATGCGCTTCCAGCCACTGCGCATTGAGCCGCTGTTCGCCCGCGGCCGACCATGGTAATGGAACAAGGAGGGCAACTTTCCCAAATGCTGCCAGCTCGACGACCGTGTTGGCGCCCGACCGGCCAACAACCAAATCAGCATGAGGGAGTATCCAGGAAAGTTTTTCGGAAGAAATATATGCTTCCGCAATATACCGCGGTTCTTGTATTTTTTTTGCTTCGGAGAGCGAATGCGCACCGACCTGATGAATCACCGTCCAGGTTTTCGTGAGGGTCGGAATGAAAGGAAATATAAGTACATTCAAAGAATGTGCACCTAAGCTTCCGCCGGTAATATACAGTATCGGATATGTTTTTCGGTTCACCTTGTATGGCGGAGTCTTGGGAGGAGTGAATAGCGTACGCCGCAAAGGAAGCCCGGTCACGACTGCTTTCCCTTTGGGAAATTGAGACGTGGTATCGGCAAATGTCACACACACCCGTGCGGCGATTCGCGCAATTATTCTGTTAGTGAGTCCTGCGGCTCGCGTCTGTTCATGAGTAATAACCGGAATCCCCAGCGTCCACGCGGCGAGGGCAACCGGAAGAGCTATATACCCCCCGAAACTCAAAACCAGCGCCGGGCGCTCGCGCAGACAGTAGATCCAGGCCTGGATAAAGCCGACGGGAATTTTCAAAAAAGCAAGAATTGAATGCACGGTGAAAACACGCGTCAGGCGCCCTGCAGTCAGCGCGAAAAATCGAACACCAAAAGCGGAAACCACATCTTTCTCATTGGGAAACATGCGGCCGATAAACACAACCTCGATATTCGGGTCGGATTGTAATCTTTCCATGACAGCCAAGGCCGGAGAGAGGTGACCGCCACAGATGAATATTTTTTTCTTCACCGCGCCGCCTTTCTACTCACGTTTAAGAGTATTCCGACCGCGGCAAGCATGATAATAAGGCTCGATCCTCCGTAGGAGATAAACGGAAGGGGCACGCCGGTAAGGGGAAGTAGTGCAATCATTGCCGAAAGATTGATAACCGTCTGCACCGCAATCCAGGACGTAATCCCAAGGGCCAGGAGACGCCCGAATGTGTCGGGCGCACGCTTCGCCGCACGGAATCCCCGCCAGATAAGAAACAAAAAAAGTAATATGACTCCGACTGATCCCACAAATCCAACCTCCTCCCCTATAATAGCAAAAATCGAATCGGTATTTGCCTCGGGCAGGTATTCGTACTTTTGCCGCGACTGTCCGATCCCCATACCAAACCACCCGCCACTCCCGAGGCCCAGAAGCGCCTGACGAATGTGGTATGAAGAGCCCAAGGGGTCGCTCTCCGGGTGTAAAAACGTCGTCAATCGTGCCGCCCTATACGGCGACACGATCGCAAGTCCTATGAGGCCAACCGTCAAGGCGGGAAGAATGACGCCAAAATGCCATATCGGCGCGCCGGAAAAAAAATAAAGAAGGAGGGCAATCGAAATCAGAATCACACTGGTTCCCAAGTCCGGCTCCAAAAGGACGAGCCCCACCACCAGGCCCAAAAGAATGAGAAATGAAAAAAAGCGCTCCCGCTGCCGGCTTGCAAACCACGCGGACAGATAGATCGTGATTGTGAGCTTTGCAAGTTCCGCAGGCTGTAAAATAAAAAATCCGAAGTTTATCCACCGGTGGGAGCCCAGCGCCTTTACGCCAATCCCGGGCAAAAAAACCATGAGAAGCAAAACGAGTGTTGACAAAAGAATAGGCAGCGCCAGGGTGCGCCACACGTGGTAATCGATAAATGAAAAAACGGTCAGAACCACGTAGCCAATGGCCAGCCACTTCACCTGTTCGCGGACATAATAATACTGGTTGCCAAAGTCGCGTATGGCAATGGCGACCGAAGAATCATAGACCATAAGAACGCCAAAAAGAGACAAAACGACAACGGCCGTGAGCGTCCACCGGTCAGATTTGTGAATGACGGGTTTATGAAACAAGCGAAACTTCATGCTTAAATTCCCGACCGCGTTCCTTGTAATTTTTGAACATGTCAAATGACGCACATGCCGGAGAAAGGAGTACCACATCGCCGGATGAGGCTTTCTGTGCTGCCTTCCTCACGATCTGCCGCATCGAAGTCAAACCGGTTATGATTTTTCCGTTGTAGCCCGCATGTTTCGCCGCTTTCGTAATGCGGTCGGTCATGGAGCCGATGGCAATAAGCGCCTTGACCGGACGCTTTGCAATGACCTGCCCCAGCTCGGTAAAGTCCGACCCTTTTTCCGACCCGCCCGCAATGAAAATAATCGGTTCTTCAAAAGATTCCAGTGCTGCGATTGCCGTTTCCGGAACAGTCGAAAATGTATCATTTATGTAAAGCACACCCCGGACGGTTCGCACTGTTTCTAATCTATGTTCAAGTCCTTCAAACGCTATTGCAGCTTTTCGGATAGCTGCTACTCCGGCCCCCGCGGCGGCCGCGGCCGCGGATGCTGCTGCAATATTATCCAGGTTATGCACGCCGCGAAGTTTAATTTCCGAAAGCGAACAAATTTTCTCTTTCCCGAGATACACCGCATTATCCTTCATGCGACGAAAGTACAAAACTTGTGCCGCCGTTTCACCTGCAAATGATCGGCTTGTTGGGTCATCGGCATTGAGAATTGCAATATCTTCCTTTGTTTGGTAGCGAACAATGGATTTTTTTGCCTCGACGTACGCCTCGCGAGACTCATGAAAGCTTGTGGCGTTTTTATCCTGATTCACCAGATGCTCCTGAGTCGTGCGAAGGACTACCGCAATATGCGGGCTTTGTTTGAAGTCCTCCAGTTGAAACGACGAAAGCTCAAGAACGACAACGTCCGTTGGCTTTATGTTTCTCACCTTCGAAAGGAGCGGTGTTCCCACGTTGCCGCCGAGCCAAACCATCTTCCCGCCAGCCTTGAGCATTTTCGAAATGAGCGTGCTGGTTGTCCCCTTGCCTTTGGTGCCGGTAACGCCGATGATG
>CAZEVT010000008.1:0-3577 GCA_964515005.1 uncultured Gammaproteobacteria bacterium | reverse complement strand
CGAAATGAGCGTGCTGGTTGTCCCCTTGCCTTTGGTGCCGGTAACGCCGATGATGGGGGCGCGGCAAAGTGCAAAAAAAAGCTTTGTTGCACTCGTTATTTCCTTCCCCTTTTTTTGAACGGCCATAAGCTCGGGCAGTCGGAGCGACATGCCTGGGGTCCTGACGATATAATCAAAGCGGTCCAAATTCTTCAAATATTCGGCCCCGAGTTGTAGGTCTACCCCAAGCGCCGCAAGCTTGCCATAGGACTCCCCCAATTCCTCACGACTCCTGCGGTCACAGCAGACAATACGGGCGCCTTCTTTTTGAAAAAAAATCGCCGAATCTAGGCCTTCGACCGACAGCCCCAAAATGGCGACATGCTTGTGTTTAAATATGTGCATACTGTATCACTATCTTTTCACCTAAAAGTTTCGATGCGATCCGCGAGAAATCGCGGTCTTTACTAGTCGAATAGAACCAGTGTCCCACCTTACCCTTTTGGTGTAATAAATTATTGTGTTCCAAAATACGCTTCACCTGTCGTGCTACAGCTCCCCCAGAATCCAAAATAGGCAGGTTCTTTCCTACTATAGCACGGATGGCGTCTTCCAAAAACGGATAGTGGGTGCACCCGAGCGCTATAACATCTATATGCTCACGCATCCTACTGGTTAATATGCGTCGAAGCTCCTCTTCTATTTCAGACCCACCGACCACCCCCTTTTCCACCAAATCGACGAGATTATGCCCACCGAGATTATATACCCGGCAATTGCCGGCAAACCGCGCGATGAGATTCTTTTGATATCGACTGTTTGCCGTAAACGTCGTGGAAAGTACGGCAAAAGATTTTTTCCGGGACGTTTCTGCCGCGGTTTTGACAACCGGCACGACGCCTACAATCGGTACTCCGGGAAATGTCTTCCGGTAAACATCGATACCTGCAACCGTTGCGGTATTACACGCAACGACAATAAGTTTAACTTTCTCCTTCAGGAGGAATTGAATAATACGCTGCACCCGCGCTTTGATATATGCGGGTGTTTTACCCCCATAGGGAATGTGGGCATGGTCTCCGGTATAGACTGTAGATTCTTGTGGTAATAGTGCATGAATGCTTTGATACACCGACAATCCGCCGAACCCAGAATCCAGTATGCCGATAGGTTTAGAACTCATAAAGCGTAGAGGCTACAAGGCAGGGACCTTTGTCAAAAGCGCAATCCAGAGTCCGAAAATGGCAAATACGATGGCGATAATCCAGAGTCTCATAACAATTTTGGGTTCCGGCCACCCTTTGTACTGAAGCCACAAATGAAATGGTGCAACGGCAAACGCCTTCCTGCCCAAAAACTTCTTGGAAAGAAGCTGGATAAGCGATGAGGCTACCTCCAGAACAAATACGCCCCCGATAACGACAAGTGCAGGGGCCTTCCCTAAAATAAGGCCGACAACGGCCATGGTGGCGCCGAAGGAAAGCGCCCCCACGTCTCCTAAAAAGATACGCGCAGGGTAAATGTTGAAATAAAGGAATGCAAGGAGCGCGCCGATCCAAATGGCAAGGAATATCGAAAGCGGCGTATCCAAAATCGACCCCGAGATAATCCAAAACGCGCCAAGGGCAATCATCAGAAGTCCGGATGCCAGTCCGTCCAGGCCGTCCGTAATATTGAACGCATTGGCAAACGAGATGATGACGAGTGTTGCAAATGGAATATACCACCAGCCCATCTGAATGATTCCGACGAGCGGCATATAGAAAATATCAATCTTAAGATCGTAGACGAGCCAGAAGCTGATAATTGCGGCAAGAAGTATTTCCAGGATCAGCTTATGTCGCAGGCGTAGTCCGATAAACTTCGACGGCAGCCATGCGAATGTTTTTTTGACGTCATCCAAAAGGCCGAGCGCACCAAACGACACAAACGCGAACGTAAGAATCTTTATCTCGCTTGCGATCGGATATACGGCCGTAATCGGCAGCCAAAAGTACCGCATAAGGATAAGCGCAATCGGGAAAAGCACTGCGGTCACCAAAATAATAAGCAGTCCACCGCCGACCGGCGTGCCTGCCTTTTTTTGGTGAAATTTGTCGAAAATCGGGGTCCGCATGTCAAACGCATCGAGCGTCTTCTGGTGCAGGCGGCGCATCCGGTATGCGTAAAGAAGCTTAATAAACGGCAGATAAAGCAAACTCGTTACGAGCCACGAAAATAAAACAAGTCCGAGAAGAAATACCATAGGCTTAGTTGGAAATGGTCAAAATATACGGCCAAAAAATAAATGCGGCCACCCCGACGGCTCCCGCGGCCACGGTGAGCATCATGGCGGCTGCAACGTCTTTTGCGATTTTGGCCTCACTCCTCCACTCTTTTGTAATAAGATCCGTCATGGACTCCAAAGACGTGTTTATGAGTTCCGCCGAAAGCCCCAGTACAATCGTAAAGATAATAACCGTCCATTCCAGGTGAGATATGCCAAAATAGATTCCAAGCCAGAGGGCAACAAGCGAAAGAATAATGTGAACACGGAAGTTGGGTTGAGTTCTAAGAGCCCAGAATAGGCCGGCAAATGCGTTTTTGAACGAAATGGTGTGTTTCTTAAGCATTTCCCTCATGAATATATTCAAGTATAGCGGGTGAAACTCGAAAATACAAACTAATACCCCTTCAGCCGTTTTCTCACGCGCTCAATAGTCCTCGGAATCACATATAACGGGGAGACGGGCAGATCCTGCGCATGAATAAACCGCACCTCCCGGCCCCCGAATCCCTTCTTGAACACCGTTATTCCTCGCCATGGGTGATTTGGCTTGTCTTCTGGTGCTATTCCCCAAAAATTGTACAACTTTTTACCCCGTTTTTTGGCCTCAAGAATCGCTTCCCACTGAAGGAGGTAAGAAGCAGGAACTTTGCTTGGGATTGACGCGCCGTGGTGATAAATCGCCTCGTCTCCCCAAAAGAGAATAATTGCAGAAGCGAGTGCTTTACCCTCAAATGCTGCATTAAGTACAATCGCGTCCGGCCCAAATACATCCACCTCTTCGGATATTCCGCCGTGCTGTACAAACCCGTGCCGTTCCGAAGTCCGCGCATACAGCTCCAGAAAATCTTGAAAACCGCGGTCTACCGTGACCCCCATTTTTTGCGCTTTTCGAATCTCGTAGCGCGTCGTTTTCCTCATACCGGCAAGAAGTTCTTCCTCGCTAGAGGGCAAATCCAACACCCAACACAGTTCCGCGTCCATCGCATGAATGGGCGCAGGCACCAATCCTCTCTGCTTTGGCACATCGTGCACTTGTGGGCTGATACGAATAAACCAAGCTCCCTCTGTCCGTGCAAGTTTTATGATATCTTCAAATATCACATGCCCAATCGGTCCGTGACGAATGTGAAGAAATGTTCCGCGGCGGGCGGTGACTTTTTTTATTTGAGCCACAGCAACCAAAGAATGTCCGTCAAACCAGCCCCATCGCCATATCTTGTGCCCGAGCTTTCTTTCTACCTCTCCCCACTCCCACGACTGAAACAACGCATATGGCGCGTGCTTAAGGACAAATGCATTCCATTCATTTTTGGAGGTAATTTCTTGCCG
>CAZEVT010000007.1:31289-32499 GCA_964515005.1 uncultured Gammaproteobacteria bacterium | reverse complement strand
CCGTTGGTCCAGGGAGCCACGAAGTTGTCAACAAACGGACCCGAATAGATGGTCACCCAGTTGGTGCGGTCATACTCCATGACATCGATTTTGCCGTTTAAGGTGAGGATCAGGTGGCGGCTTGTCGGGAACCAGTGCAAACTTGTGGGTAATTGAAGATTGGGAGGCGTAACGCTTTTTGGTTTCGGCGTAGGGGTTGGTTGTGGCAACTCTTTCCTTTCTAAAAGGAAGTAGTTTTTGTCTTCTTTGGCATCGTAGACGTAGAGTTTTCCTGGCTTGATTGCGCGGTCTTCTTCGGTAGAGTTTGTACCAATAAGAGGTGGTACGATAACTTGTGGGATAGTTGCCGAAGCGGTGGCTTCATAGAGAATCTTCGTTTCGTCCGGTGAAAATGAGAGTATTTTGGCGCTTGTCGTGGCCATGTTGATAATGGCCGGCGGAAACGCTGCCAGTTTTTGTTTCTCGGTATCGATAATCTGTGCGTTCCAGTCGGCAAAAAGCCTTGTACGGGTAAGCGTAGCATCGGTGAAGTTCGTAGGCCGGGAGACGGTATAGAGGCGCGCAGCTGTTGCATTTTGGACAAACAGTTGGGTTGCGTCCGGCGACCAGACAAGCGTGCTCCCGGTAAAATCAAATCCATCGGACACCCCCAGCTGAATAGGGTCGCGGTTCCTCCCGAGCGGTCCCTCGGAAAGTTCATAATACCAAAGGCCCGCTTTCTTGGCGACCGAAGCATCGAGTGATTTACCGGGGATGACGTAGGCGACCTTGGTGCCGTCCGGGGAAAGCGTCGCGTTTTGTACGCCCAATGTCGTTAAGGGGGAAAGGCTGGGGTTTGTGGGGAAAAGGAATGCATCCGCCCGGGACACGACCTCGCCCTGCACGCGGAGCTTCTTCTCCCAGGGGATATACCCTTCTTTACTGATACGGATGGTATAAAAGCCGGGATCAATCCCTAAGGAATTGTTGGTTGCCGTTTTGAGTGCGTTTTCCACAAACACCTGTGCTCCTACCGGGTCGCTGGTTGCCGAGATGAGTCCAGTGGGCTTGATCCCGGTCTTATTTATATCCAGCCGGTATCCGCGGCCATAGGCAATCATGATCGCGGCAGCGGCAAGAACAGAACATACCGTAACAAATGTGATCAAAAAAGATCCAAATTTTCTCATAACGACTACGTTATTATACGCCCAAATATGCTAGAATGCTA
>CAZEVT010000007.1:19342-31189 GCA_964515005.1 uncultured Gammaproteobacteria bacterium | reverse complement strand
TATGTTTTCAAATTTACGAAAAAGAATTGGAATAGATTTGGGAACGGCCAACTCCCTGGTATGGCTGGCGGGAGAGGGTGTCGTCCTCAATGAGCCCACGGTCGTTGCCGTCACGCTTGACGATAACCGGGTAGTTGCAGTCGGCAACGAGGCCAAGGAGATGTTAGGCCGCACTCCCGGCAATATCATGGCCACCCGGCCAATGCGGGACGGCGTGATTGCCGACTACCGGATTACCGAGGCTATGCTCTCATACTTCATCGACCGCGTCGTGGGCAGGCACCGGATATTTAAGCCGGAAGTGATGATCTGCGTGCCGTCAGGCGTCACGCAGGTTGAAAGGAGGGCAGTCCTTGACGCTACTCTCTCGGCAGGCGCTCGCGTCGCTTACCTCATCGAAGAGCCACTCGCCGCAGCCATCGGCGCTAAAATCCCCATCGCCCAGGCTTCGGGTCATATGATTGTCGACGTGGGAGGAGGAAGTACCGAGGCTGCTGTTATCTCTTTGGGAGGTGTAGTTGCCCATAAAAGCGCTCGGGTTGCGGGCAACAAGCTCGATGAGGCGATTGCCAACTACATCAAAAAGCGGCACAATCTCATAATCGGCGAACGCATGGCCGAGACGATAAAGACGACGATCGGAAATGCCCTGCCCTCGGACAAAGAGACACGTGCAAAAATGGAGGTCAGGGGCCGCGACGCCATCAGTGGTTTACCCCGGATGGTAGAGCTTACGGATAGCGAACTCACCCAGGCGATTACCCCCACCCTCCACCAGATAGTGGTTGCCGTCAAAGGCGTCCTTGAAGAAACGCCGCCGGAACTTGCGGCGGATATCATAGACAAGGGGATCGTGATGGCCGGGGGCACCTCCCTTCTTCGAAACTTCGACAAGCTGATGACCCAGATGACCGGGGTCGTTTGTCACGTTGCCGAGGAACCATTGCTCTGCGTTGTACGAGGCACGGGGGTGGCGCTGGAAAATATAGAGCTCTATAAACGGAGTGTGGGAAAAAAGTAGACCTATAAAAGATTTTAAAACGAAAAAATATCGAAAAATAGGGTAAAAATGATATAGTTTGATTATAACTTATAATTTAATGTCCAAAAAATGTCTATTTGGCATATTTCAAAAAAATAGCTACCGAAAAATGTGTTCATTTTTTGTTCAACCAGACGATATAGTCCATTATTCGTAGCACTTTTTATAAATTATGAGTCTAAATGCGGTAAAAATACTGGAAATATCGATTACAAACTCCTCTAAAGAAGTTATCTTAGAGGAAATTCAAAAGTATCTAGATAACAGTGGGAAAAAATCCCAAAAATCACTCAAAATATATACGCCAAACACCGAGCAACTCGTTTTGGCGTACAAAAATTCAGCCTTTCGACGTGTTCTTAATCAGGCCGATATAGCAATCCCCGATACTGGTGGAGTAGTCTGGGCGGGACATATTTTGACGAAAAACGGACCCGAGAGGCCGATTCCCGGGATTGAGTTTATGGAGAACCTGATTGCTATGGCCGCCAAACGTCACGTTCCAGTAGCACTTATAGGCGGCAGGAAGACTTTGGCAGTTGAGACTTTGGACTGCTTACGCAAAAAGTATCCTGAACTTACTGGTTGGGGAGAAGACGGACCAGAAGTAAGAATTCAGAACGCAAAACTCACAATTCAGAATGAAAACGAAAAGAAATACTTCGAGCGTTTAGGAAAAAAACTTGTTGCGACAAAAACCGTCATTGTCTTTATTGGCTTAGGACCTCCGAAACAGGAATTTTTTATCGAAGCTCTCAGTCGTCAGTTGACCAAAAACCCTATTATTCTCATGGCAGTCGGCGGTTCATTTGACATCCTGTCCGGACGAATGAAACGAGCACCCGTTTCCTTACGACGTTTGCCGATACCGTTTTTTATGGGAAAGATAGGGTCCGAGTGGCTCTGGCGGCTATTCCTTCAGCCCTGGCGCATATTCCGACAGATTGCACTTATCGAATTTGTGTGGATGGTCGTGCGCGAGAAATTGAGGCCGCGTAGGTGAAGGCGCCGAAGTAGCGCTGCCAGGCCGCGTCAGTCGATTGAAAAGTGTTTTTCCCGGCAAAATCGTCCACAAGGGCCGCGCGCGCGCGGGCGAGCTCCTTTTTTTGCGGGAAAGGCAATGAAAGGCGGAGTGTCAGGTCGATAAGTTCAAGAGCACGATAGAAGGCCAGCCGAGAATATTCGCTATTATCTTTTTGTCGCCATCTGATAGCCCTCTCTACCTCGCTTCCGATATGAGCGAGTTGTTCTACAAGTGAACGATTTTTCCAGCCGTGATAGTTCATGGGGTGATGAGTTTGGTGATAATTGTACTGATTTTTTTCCGGATGTCAGGGCTCTCAACGCTTCGGGTCTTGTTGGGGAAGGAGGGGCGAAGGTTTATCATGGAGTCAAATTCGATAAAATCAGCTTTTCCAAAGTATTCCGGATAGAGATTTATACCCCAAAGGTTTTCTTGCTTGCTTCCGGCGGAAAGGAGCGCCGCTTCCTCATCTGCATGCAGTTCGGCGTCGATCGCCATCACGCCTTTTTCCACGTCAACAACGGCCTTCACGAGATTCCCGAAGCGAGTTTTTGCGAGCGTTTGCAGGCGGGCAAGAGAAATAGGTGAATTAATGATATCCATAGGACGTTTCTATTCTAGCATATGTTTTGGGTTTTTAGTATAATAATCCTATGGCCAACGGAGCGCGTCCGCGCGTGCTTTTTTTGTATGATTTCCCCGTCCATGGCGGCGGCAGTGGGGCGTACGTCAAATACCTCATGCTTCGTCTGTCTGAAGCATACGGGTATCACTTGGGCATTGCCCGCCCGGATATGGAAACTATTTCCCCGAAGATAGAGCATTTCCCGATCACCATACCGCAAATTCCGGTATATCTCGGGCGCCCGGGGTTGGAAGGAGCAAAAAAATACAGTGACCTTACGAGTCACGAAATTGCAGAGCTATATGCCGGCTACATCAGCGGCCTGTCGGCGGCAGTCGAAGCATTTAAGCCCGACATTATCCACGTACACCACGTTATGATCAACAGTTGGGCGGCCCGATACGCACGATCCATCTATGGCACGAGAATTATTTTGACGTCTCATGGGAGCTGTTTGCAAGCAATCGCCAAAGACAGGCGTTATGTACGTATGACACGCGATGCGCTGCAGGCGGCCCAAGCGATAACGGTCGTTTCGGGAGATACGCGGGCGAAACTCCTGAAGATGTTCGGAACCGACCTGGGCCAAAAAACCCGCACCATTCCGGGCGGCGTCCGGCTATCACTATTCCCGAGTAAGCGGCCGAAGGTCGAAGAACTCCGGAAAAAATTTAGCCTGGAAGGACAGAAAGTAGCACTATTCACGGGCCGTCTGATTACGGAGAAGGGTGTCGAATACTTTGTGAAGGCAGCCAGACATATCCATGGCAGCGTGATTATCGCCGGAGACGGCCCTCAAAGGAAACATTTGGAAGAAATGATTGCGCGCCTCAAATTGACCAATGTCATCATGCTTCCGTTTGTCAAAAAATACGAGGAATTTTTGGATCTCTATTATCTGGCCGATGTCTTTGTGGCCCCCGCCGTGTGGGATGAACCCTTGGGGCTGACGATTATCGAGGCCCTCGCAAGTAAAACTCCCGTGGTTGCCACACGCCGGGGAGGCGTGACCATGGCCGTCAAAGACGGGTATACGGGACTCTTTGTCCGAAGCCGAAACAGCGCCGAGATTGCTGCGGCCGTGAATAAACTGTTTGATAATGACGCGCTTCGGGCAAAAATGGGCGAGCGAGGCCGCCGAATCGTTGAGGAAAAGTTCACCTGGACTAAAATCGCCGCAAGATTTGATAAACTATATCAGGACGTCTATTCATACCGATGAACATTGGCATACTGACCCCTTCCATCTACATGGACGCCACCCACCACCGGGGAAGAATTTTTGCTCCCGGAGACCTCGCACGCCATTTGGTGTCCGGTTTGGCGGCGCGGGGGCATTCAGTGCAGTGGTTTAGCGCGCCGGAAGAGCCCCGGGGAACAACGCTCGTACCAGGCGATGCGAACCTTTTGGAAAAAAATTTACTGGTGCGGGTATTCCAAGACATTTCTCCCCAGATTCTCGACAAAATGTCCCTCTACGGCACGAAAATGTATTATGAGCTCGATTTAGTCAGCCGGGCATATCAGGCGGCAAAAGAAGGCAAGATTGACGTCGTGCACGTATTCCACTCGTTTGGATACTTTGCTCATTTTTTCCAGGAACTGACCGGGGTGCCGACCGTCTATACGCTCCATGATCCGGTTCCCACGGACGACATGCTCGAGCGGTGGATCATGGACCGTTTTCCAACGCACAAATACGTTTCGCTCTCCGACGCCCAGCGCGGAAATCTCGCCGACCATTTTATCGGTACCGTCTATAACGGCATTGACCCGTCTGCGTTCCCGTTTAGCCCGGGTGGCGGCGACGGACTCGTGGCTGTCGGGCGTATGGTACCGGAAAAAGGCCACGACGTGGCGATTGCGGCCGCTCAAGCTGCCGGCGTGCCGCTTACATTTGCCACGTGGATGAGCGACAGCGTGAAAGCCTCGCAGTATTACAAAGAAAAAATTGAGCCGTTTGTAGATGGGAAACGTATAGTACTTAATAGTTTGATGGTGGGCGCAGACTTAGCCTCTGTCTATCAAAAAGCACAAGCGCTTCTTTTTCCGATCCAGTGGGAAGAACCTTTCGGACTGGTGATGGTGGAAGCGATGGCTGCAGGTACTCCAGTGATTGCTTACAACCGTGGGTCGGTTTCGGAGGTTGTCAAAGACGGCGTCACTGGGTTTATTATTGATCCCGATGATACAGTTCGACCGGGAAAAGGGACCTGGGTGATAAAAAAACAGGGTGTTGAAGGACTCGTCGAAGCGATACGCCGAACCCCCGAAATAGACCGCGCAGCCTGCCGAAAACACGTCGAGGAGAAGTTTACCGTAGAAAAGATGGCAGAAGGGTATGAAACCGTCTACCAAAAAATCCTCAAGCAGTAGTATACTGGTTTCATGCGGGTTCTTTTTGTCACCAGTGAAATCGCGACACTTTACAAGCGAGGGGGACTAGGGGATGTGAGTTACGCTTTGCCGGTCGCGCTTTCCAAAATCGGCGTGCAGGTTGCCCTGGTGATGCCCTACTATGAGAAGGCAAATATCGCAAACGTCACAGGGGTGGGGCAGCTTGCGATGGATTATGACCGACGGCGCGAGCTTCTTTTTGTCTTCCAGACCGTTCTACCAGGGACGAAGATCCCGGTCTACCTTTTCCGCCATCCGCGCTTAAACCAGTACGACGCCGACCACATTACGGACACGTTTGCGTTTTATAGTAAGGCGGTGGCGGAGTTGTATCGGGCGTCAGTCCACGTGCTGGGTGGCCCCTATGACATCATTCACTGTAATGACTGGCACACGGCACTCGTTCCCATGCTACTCGGCGAAAGCAATAAGTTGTCCGGTGAAAAAGAAACACTCAACGCACAGTCTGCCCGCACCATTATCACGATTCATAATCTTCTCTATCAGGGGGAATCGGGTTTGGGAATTGCCCTCCGGCTTGGGGTGACCAAGGGACGATTTCATGTCTTCAATACGCCCCTGGGGGACGCAGTACGGCTTCTTCGAGAAGGACTGGAATATGCCGATGTCATTACGACCGTTTCTCCGACGTACGCCAAAGAAATTTCCCGCCGCGGAGCACCAAACAGCACACGGGCGCTTCTTGCCAAGAGGCGAGGGGACCTCGTGGGGATCCTCAACGGTATTGACCATTCGCTCTGGGACCCTAACCACGATGAGTTTTTACCCACGATGTACGGGCGCCGAACAGTAGATGCCGGCAAGCGCGCGGTGAAGCGCTATTTGCAAAAGGCCGTCGGGCTCCCGGACTCACAGGTACCGCTTTTTGGATTTGTCGGCAGACTCGAAGAACGGCAGAAGGGGACGGATCTCATTGCCCGCGCAGTAGCAGCGCTTGACCCCAGCCTCTATCAACTGGTACTTCTCGGAACCGGGCACAAAAAAGAAGTGCACCGGTTTGAGAATCTCACTAAAAAGTATCCTAATATTGCATTCGTCCATACGTTTGACGAGCGGCTCGCCAGGCGAATCTATGCGGGGAGCGACTTTATGTTGGTTCCCAGCAAATTTGAGCCGTGCGGGCTCACGCAAATGATCGCGATGCGCTATGGAACGATCCCAATTGTCCGAAAAACCGGCGGTCTTGCCGACACGGTGGTCGATGGCCAATCCGGATTTGTCTTTGGGCCATATACGACGAAAGCGTTGGTCGTAGCCATGAACCGTGCAAGGGATCTTTATGCAGGCGACCCGGCAAAGCTTAGCGCTATGATGGGGCGGGTCATGAACAAGGATTTTTCTTGGACCGTAAGCGCAAGAAAATACAAAGCCCTCTACCTCAAACTTCTGGGGACAAACTTGTAAAACCTCACTTGTAAAAATTTGTAAAATCCACACAGGTTAGACCGTCCGGATCATACGCGCGTGTATGAGGTAGACCTGCCTTTGCCGCGGGGGTAGATAAGACCCAGGGTTGCGAGTTTAGCCAGGTCCCGTGAGGCGGTAATTTGGGAAACGCGAAAGCGTTTTTGGGCCACGCGATTGGTGATCGTTGCTTCAGGCGGAGCAAGATACTTCATGATTTCTTTTTGCCGTTCGGTGAGGCTCCAAAACGCTGCCGGAAACTCAATATGGAAGCGCGAGGCGCTCAAGTTTTTGTAGATTCCCGTAAGATGGGCGCGCATGGTTTCTGCAATAAACTCGAGCCATAGATTGAGATTTGGAGCCGTTCTGTTGGCGAAAATGAGTTTGTGATAGGTGGCTTCGTCATGCTGCCAGGCCTGTTCCGGCGCGGCAAATCCTCGAAGATCATAACCGTATTTGGTTAAAAGAAGATAATGCAAGAGTCGAGCGGTGATATCAGCATTCGGTTCCTGGGACTCCATGAAAACATAGGCATGGGCGAGACCAGCCTGGATGACCGGATGTTCTTTTTCTGCTTCCAGATAAGAGAAAAGTTCCGCAGGTACTCCATGGGGAAAGTTTTGGGGGAATATCTCTTCCCACCCACCAGTGGTGAGCGGTTTGGGGTTGCCGCGCCACGTTGTATGGACCGCCGCGTATACATCGCGGAGCGTATAGATGACCTGAATAGCTTTTGTTGGCTTGACCGGGTGGGCAAGGATCGTTGCCACTTCCCGCGTGGGGACGCGGCGGCCTGAAAGGGCAAGTGTCGCCCAAATGCGGATTGTCGTAGCCTCCCACGTAAGCTTTTGCTCGGTTTTGGGCGGCAAGGGATAGGTCAGGATGCGCGTCCGAAGCACATCAATGTCCCGGAGGGTCGATTGGAGCTGTAACGTGATGGTATACGAGAAGGAAATCATATACGCACCACAATCTTATCACATCAGTCAAATTTTGAACATATTTGTGTTTGGATATCCATGACGATCCGTTCCTCAAAATATGATAAGCAAATGATGTGATTAATTGCCTACTTGACATGAATCGCTTATTAGTATCATAGTAGATATAGACTTGTGAATACTTGTAATGTTTTGTTACAAACTTGTAAAAAATTTGTAAAACTGGTAATAATTTGAGGCTATGGCTGCCACATACACCGTCAAACAAGTAGCAAATATATTAGGGTACAGTACCAACAGTATTTACTCATTCCTCAAAGAAAAACGCCTGAAGGGAGTGCGGCTCGGCAAGGGGAGATTTCGTATTCCGCAATCAGAACTTGATCGGTTGCTTCTGATTTCCAAAAAACAAGCGCCGAGCGCCCCGCAGGTCGCGCAAACAGAACCGGTTACTTCTTTAGCCGTGGAGCAGGCCGCAGGTGTTGGTATGACCGACTTGATCGGCGGGGGAATAATCGACAACCCGCGGATTTTAGGAAGAATCCACGTGGGGACACTGAATATTTTTGACTGGTTTATCGGTGCGGGATCCGTGATTGCCGGGGTGGGGCTATTTCTTTTCAATACCTCGCTTGAGCGTGCGGGGGTATCAGATATCGCGCCTTTGGTTGGTGCCATGCGCACCGTCCTTATTGGCGGAGGCATCGGGATAGTACTGACCAATGTCACCGGCCACACCGACCGCGCTTGGCACAAACTTTTTCATGTCATACTTGGGGTTATGGGCCTTGTTAATAGTGTGATACTGTGGAAATCCGGCCAACTAGATGGTGCCCTTATCTATGGATTTTTGGGCATCCTCGTTCTTCTTTCCATGGTCATCCATCTGGGCGGTATCGCGTGGGTGTCTCTTTACATAAGCATGCTGACGGTGAGTACGGTTATTTCCCTTATACTTGCCGAAAAAGTACCTCATCTTAAAGCAATTATTGCAGCTATTCCCGTATCGCCTGTCGTGTTTATTGCGATGGTATCGGTAGGCGAGGCAGTTTTCCTCCTAGGCCTCTGGTGGGGATATTTTCGAAGTAAACACCTTTTTTGGCTCACGACGTGGATTGCCGCTTTTTGGTACTTCGGCATCGCGTTTTGGTATGCGACTGATCAGTATTGGTCCAGATCGTTTTTCTTCCTCGTTGTGGGGATGACCAGTTTGTTTTTGTCCCCCTGGGAGGAACTCGTTGTCATCCGGAACCGCAAGGCAAATTTATTTACGATGGGCGTATTTACCGCAATCATGGCGGTCTTACTCGTGGGTATAACCGCTGTGTATCTGATGCAGCTTAATGTCATCTCAACGGTAAAGCGGGAGAACGTGTATAAGGCCCAATACGCCAAATCCCAGCTGGAAACGGCCATTGAGAGCGTTATTGCAACTATCCAGAGCGCGGCGACCAATCGCGCATTTGTTTCAATGGTTGTCGGTGGTGATATTGCCTCATTAAATGAAGCCGAGCGCGTCATGTATGAAAGCAATAGCGCCATTCGCAGGCTCGTCGTGCTTTCTTCCAAAGGACAAGGGGTGAATCTGTATCCGTTTGGGACATTTGATACGCTTGATTTGTCCGGGCGGGATTACTTTACGGTAGCCCGTGATACGGGCCGCCCATTCGTCAGTGATCTTTTTACAGCCGCCGCTGATCAAAGCCGCCGGCAGGTGGTGACTGTTGCAGTGCCGCTTTATGGCGGCAACGATACATTTTCCGGAGTTCTTGCCGCGTCTTTGGATCTTGAAGGACTCTCGGCTCGTCTCCAAAAAATCGGGGTTCCTGACCGCGGGGAATATGTGGTCGTTATAGACTCGACGGGTCGCCGGATCCTCCACTGGGACACGAAGCTTATCGGAGCCGCGATGAACCCTACTGATCCGATATTTTCAGGGCTGAAAGGAAAGTCGGGAGTTGCCGCAGGGGATATGATCGACGGGACTCCCGCGGTCGTCGCCTACGAGCCTATAGAAGTTCGCGGCGTCCATTGGGCCCTCGCCATCAAGTCGCCGATTGGCAAAATCTATGAGTTGACGGACGCCTCCAATCTTTCGATTTTTGCCGTCATCATCGCGGCAGTTATCGTCGCCGGATTTATCCTCCACGGCGGATTTTACTGGCGGAAGCTCTTCAAAATAAGCGGAGGAAGTCCATGAGGAGACGTTTCATACACCGTAGGAGACCCCGTCCCGCACAAGCGGGATATTTGCCTTTTATAAAAGGCAAGTTTTACAAGTTTTTACAAGTTTGTACCAAAGACATTACTCATTCCTACCAATTTGTCACACAATCGAGTAAGGCCCGCCCGCCATCGCCTGACCGCAGGGATGGCGGGCAGGGCTTTGTATCGGTCGCGGCGCTCCTTTTTGTCGTTATCATGCTGGCCGCGGCCATTCCGTTTTTACAAGCAGGCCTCAAGGTCCCCTTGCCGGGATTACCCGCGGAAAAAGAAGAAACATTACCCGCCGTGACGACATTGAGCGCCGAAGCATTCAAAGACAGTACATTTACCGGGCCGTATCTTGTTAATGTGATACGATCGGACGGTTCATTTTCTTTTGCAACGATTCGACAGGCGGATCTTTTGGGTGATAAGTTTGTCGGCGATGTGATTGTTGACTACACCAACGGCGAACACGGGTATATTTCTGAAACTTCCACTGGCGATGTCCATTTTTTTACCCGCACAGGCAAACAGGAATCCGTGCGGATTGCCGATCGCATCATTGCCGGTATCCTTCTTTCTGACGGATCGATACTGCCAGTTAAGTTTACCACCGCAAGCATTCGGGACGGAGCGCTCGTTGGAGATTTTCGACTGCTCTCATACATTGGACAAAGGCAGGTGACGGGCCAGATTGATCCACGGGGAGAAATTTCGACCATATCGGTTTTGCCGACGGTTGCGGTTCCTGATCCTGCAGCCGTCTTGACGGCTCGCGAGCTTATCAAGCTGCAATATTCGATTACCGGCGCGGAAGCTCCGAATGTATTGGGTGTGACGACGCCAAATCTTTCCAGCTTAGTAGGGCAAGGTGAGGGTCCGGGATTTTCCAGCTTCATATCCACGGCCGTTATTGCACGTGTAGATACCGGAGAAGCAGTTGTGCGGCTCACCCAGGGAGGTGGCGGGGGAATAGTAAATCTAACGAGTTTAAGTCCGCAACTGGAAATAGTTCAAGTAGAAGGGGAGACGCAGCTCCGACTCGTCAATGTACCGACCGGAACAGGAACAGTCAATGGCGTGAGCGGTAGTGGCGCCACAGGTGCAACTGGTAAGGCAGGATCGGCGGGTACTGCAGGTGATATAGGACCCACCGGCGCCACTGGTGCCGGAGGCGGTGGAGGCGGTGGAGGCGGCTCTGGTCCAACTGGTGCAACCGGTGCCACGGGGGCAACCGGTGCCACGGGGGCAAATGGTCCCACGGGCGCGACGGGAGCCACTGGAGCAACCGGTGCGAATGGTCCAACTGGAGCAACCGGAACTACTGGTGCAACCGGTGCCAATGGCCCCACCGGATCAACAGGCGCCACCGGCGCCACCGGTGTTGGAGTAACCGGTCCCACCGGAGCAACGGGAGCCACAGGTGCAACGGGTATTGGAATTACGGGTCCGACAGGTGCTACGGGTGCCACGGGAGCAACAGGTCCAAACGGCCCCACGGGCGCAACCGGCGCCACCGGAATCGGAGTAACGGGTCCCACGGGCGCCACCGGATCAACAGGCGCCACCGGGGCCATTGGTGTTGCAGGTCAAGACGGTACGAACGGTCCTACAGGATCAACCGGAGCCACTGGTGCCACCGGGGTTGGGGTCACCGGCCCAACGGGCGCAACAGGTGCCACAGGCGCCACGGGTGCAAATGGCCCAACCGGCGCCACCGGCGCCACCGGGGCCACGGGTGTGACGGGTATTACCGGTCCAACAGGAAGAACCGGTGCAACAGGAGCCACCGGCGCTACTGGCGTGACCGGCCCAACCGGGGCAACGGGATCAACAGGCGCCACCGGGGTTGGGGTCACCGGACCTACTGGAGCCACGGGTGCTACAGGCGCCACCGGGGTTGGGGTCACCGGACCTACTGGAGCAACGGGTACAACGGGTGCAACAGGAGTTGGCGTTACTGGCCCAACCGGTGCAACAGGAGCCACCGGCGCAACGGGTATTGGCGTTACGGGTCCAACAGGAGCAACTGGTGCCACCGGAGCAACCGGCGTTGGTGTCACCGGTCCCACCGGAGCCACTGGAGCAACAGGCGCAACCGGAGTCGGCGTGACGGGTCCGACCGGTGCAACCGGTGCAACAGGCGCAACCGGAGTGGGCGTCACGGGTCCCACCGGAGCCACCG
>CAZEVT010000007.1:0-19242 GCA_964515005.1 uncultured Gammaproteobacteria bacterium | reverse complement strand
GGCGCAACCGGAGTCGGCGTCACGGGTCCGACCGGTGCGACGGGAAGTACCGGAGCAACAGGCGCCGCTGGTCCCACGGGAGCAACCGGCGCAACCGGCGCAACGGGTGTTGGTGTCACCGGTCCCACAGGAGCAACCGGAGCCACGGGCGCAACCGGAGTCGGTGTCACCGGTCCGACTGGTGCCACGGGGAGTACTGGTGCCACGGGGACCGCCGGACCGATTGCAATTGATTCACTTGATTTCATTCTTTTTGAGGATGCGCTCGATAACGATGCGAGTACCACTATTGATACCGATGGCGGATCAAACTTCAGTTTAACTTTTAATAATTCAGGAACAGCAGATATTGTTTTTAATTTCACTAGCACCGGGGATTTTACTCTAAATGAAAGCGCCGCGGGTGCTCAATTTCATATTGACGGCACAGTAGCGCCAACAGTAGATATGGTGAATATCGAAAACACCGGCGTGGGAACGACGACCACGGCAGTTGACGGTTTGCAAATTGACTTTGTTACTGCTGCAGTTGGTGGCACCGTGGACAATGCGGGGATTAGAATTGATATGGATCCGGCAGGAGCCACTGAAGGCACTGATACGGTTGAAGCAATTGATATTGCCAATATTTCCAATCCTACCGGGCTCACGACAGGAGTAAGAGTAGGGAATGGTTATGATGTAGGCATTGCATTTATGGATTCTGGTGGACAGTATGCAGGACTTAAAGCGAACGCGGATGTGACGACAAGTTATACGTGGTCGTTGCCTGCTGCCGATGCTGCGGGTTGTTTGAAGTCAGACGGTGTGGGCGCAATTTCAATCGCCGCGTGCGGTGATGTAAAAACACAAACGTATTCTTCGAATGGTAACGCTGGTACTTTCAACAAGACATCTGACGCGCTTTTGGTTATCGTGGAGACGATTGGCGGCGGTGGCAGTGGCGGTGGTGGTTCCCAAGGAAACGTTGGACAAATACCCGGCGGCGGCGGCGGCGGCGGCGGCGCCTATATGATTGGAACTTATGATGCGGCCGGACTTGCGGCCAGTGTAAAAGTTAATGTTGGAAATGGCGGTGCTGCTACTGCCCAATTTGTTGATGGCAATACCGGCACAGATTCCTGTATTGCCGACACAATTGATTGTGCCGGAGTTGTCTATCAAATTGCTTATGGCGGCGGCGGCGGCAGTGCGCCTACAAACAATACGGTCAATTCTGGCGGAGGCGGAGGCGGAGGCGGTGGTTCCTCTACTCGAGGTAACAACGCGGCTGCGGCTAACCTAGTTGGTGGTACGGGAGGTACAGGTGGTGGTAATCCTGCTGCTGTGTCTGTATCTGGCAACGACGTTTTTTCCGGCGGCGGCGGTGCCACCACGACTGGCGGCGGTGTGCAGGGCGGTAACGCTGGTTTTGCCGGCGGCGGAGGTGGTGGTGGTAGCCAAAATGGTAACGCGGCAGCAAATGTCGGTCGTGGCGGTAACTCTGCCCGGGGTGGCGCGGGCGGCGGCGGCGGCGGCACTTCCAACAATACCGCTGCTTCCGGTGGTACGAACAGCGCTGGGCATGTGGGCGGCACAGCGGCAGGCGGCAAGCTGGCTGGAGGTAGTGCTGGCACAGCCGGCGGTGGTTCTGGCGGCGTGGGCGGCAGCGCTGCGAACGCTTCGTATGGTGGCGCGGGCGGTGGAGGCGGTGGTTCAAACGTGGCGTCTGCGGGTGTGGGCGGCGGTGGTGGCGCCGGCGGTAATCCTGGTGGTGGTGGTGGTGGTGGTGGCACGGCCCTTAACAACACGGCCGGTACGGGTGGTACGGGTGGCGCGGGCGCTAATGGACAAGTTAAAATCTGGACGTTGCGCGGCGCTGGGGCTGATCTTGCCGAAATTTACGCGACCAATGACCCGCTTCTCCAATCTGGGGATGTTGTGGCTATAGATCCAGAGCTTCATGCCGGAGTCAAAAAGAGCGAAAGAGCGTATGACCCCAACGCTATTGGCGTTATTTCTACCGAACCCGGAATGGTGCTTGGTAATACCGAAGAAGACCCGGGTAAAAGACCGGTTATTGTGGCTTTGGCTGGACGGGTGCCAGTCAAAGTTTCCTTAGAAAATGGTCCGATTAATCCCGGCGACGAATTGACGCCATCTTCTGTTGCCGGCGTCGCCATGAGAGCCACGAAAGCCGGACTTATTATTGGACAGGCTCTCACGAAATATGATGGTACCAGTTTCGATATGGGCGACGCGGCGGTACCAACGGGGTATATCGTCATGTTTATAAAAAATAGCCATGCAAACGGCGCAACACTCGCCCAAATTCTGCCCGGGCTAAACGTGGACACTGGCCCTCCAAGTGGGACAGATAGCGCGCAATTTACTCCGGTCATTGCGTCTGATCTTACCATCGGGAAGCAAGCCTTAGCGTATTTCCTGGCGACCAAACAAGAACTCGCCAAGTCCGTGAATTTCTCGGAAATCCTGGCAGACCGGATAAGCGCCGCGTTGGAAGTGATTACTCCCAAAGTGCTGACGGATGAGCTGGTTGCGAATTCTCTTGAACCGTATGAAAATGATTTCACCGTGAAGCTGGGGGCAGACGGAAAGTTTATTATCGGGGCAAAAGGGGAAGCAACCGGATCCGCGACACCGGTCATTACGTTTGACCGTTTGGGCAATGCGGAGTTTGCCGGCACGATTACTGCACATCGGATTCGTGCGAGTCAAATAGAAGGGCTTACCGTTCTGGCCCAGGCGGTGTTTGCGGACCAGTTTGGCGCTCTTGCTGATGCGTCGGCTTCAGCCGTTCTGGGGATGGCAAGCAGTTCGGCGACACTTGCCTTTGACGGGAGCACACTGGACACGCTCACACGTCTGGGGGCGCTCACGGTTACAGGAGAAGCGACATTTCAGGCAAAAACGATATTTCAAGCACTTGCGGAGTTTCTCGGCGATATAATCTTCCGCGGAAGGGTAACCTTTAATAATGATACGGCGGGTATCGCAGTTATTCCCAAGTCGACGACGTTTGTCGATGTGGTATTTGAACGGCCGTACGAGGCTGCGCCGATTGTGACGATTTCACTGGTGTTGGAGGAAGCTACCGATAGCTCATTTTTGACCGAGGCAGCAAGAGCAGCGGTCGCAAACGTCACAGAAAAAGGCTTTGCGATAGTACTCAACGAGCCAGTGCCCAGAGACCTCCAGTACAACTGGGTAGCCATAAGCGTGACCGACGCGAAGCGTATCGTCGGAAAAGCGCTAGAGGAGCCTTCGCCGACCCTAACGCCCACTGCGACGCCGGTACCCACGCCCACTGTAGAACCTACAGTGATCCCAACAGCGACGCCAGAGCCTTCGGCTAGCCCCTAAGAATGAGTCTTTCAAAATCCGTACGTACTATGTATCATGACGATATGAATCCCAAATTATCTTTGCTTTATCTTGTTTTGTTGGTACTAGGGTTTGGTATTGGATTTTTGGTCAGTAAAAATAAGTATGAAAAAATTTGTGTTTCATCGAAATTTACCTATATTAATCAGCAATTAGGGTGCGGCCCAGCATATGTAGTTGATAAACGCAGTTATATTCAATTAAAAAATCAACTTGAAAAAGTAATTTCAGAGAAAACTGAAGCAGGCGAGGTTACTGATGTCTCAATTTACTTTCGTGATCTTCAAGACGGCCCGACCCTCGGTATACGAGAGCATGAGAACTTCTCTCCGGCCAGCCTCCTGAAGCTTCCTTTGCTTTTGACCTATTATAATCGACAGGAAAATCAGCCGGATTTGTTTGAACAGCAGGTGATGGTAAAAAAATTGGACAATAATCTTGATCAAATTGTTGCACCGAAAGCATCAATCAAAGAAAATACAACATATTCTATCGGTGAGTTACTGAAATATATGATAGTGTATTCTGATAATCACGCCTATTATGTGTTGCGTGAGTATGTGCGCCAACTTTCTCCAGATAAAGATCTGCTCAAAGGAACATTCGTGGATTTGGGAATCCTGGACCCGCAAGGTTTTCTCGACGATACTCTCTCCGTGAAATCCTATGCTTCGATCTTTGTCCAACTGTACCATTCCTCATATCTCAATAAGAAAGAATTATCTGAAAACGTACTTGCGCTCCTCGCACAGGTAGATTGGAACAAAGGAATTAATGCAGGTGTCCCCATAGGTATACACGTTGCGCATAAGTTTGGCGAGCGCGGGAATAGTGAGGGTGGGATACAACAGCTACATGATTGCGGGATTGTGTATTATCCAGATAACCCATACGTGTTATGTGTCATGACACGAGGAAAAGATTTAAATAAACTGACTGATATGATCGCGTTAATCTCTAAAATGGTGTACGCCGAATTTGATTCCCGTACATTATGAATCTCAAATTATTGAAATGCTCTAAAATCACGATTTTTGCTATGTTACTCGTTTTTTACGCGTCTTTGGTAACATACAGAATACCCTTACCTGCGGCCGAAGATCTACCGCGCCAGATGAAAAATGGCGAAATGATTTTGCATGGTGATTTTCGGCCTTTAACTCAAAACCTATATTCGTACACCCAGCCAGATCACTATTTTGCCAATCACCATTGGCTGTATGGCGTATTTGCCTATGTCCTTCACGCGGCTGTTGGCTGGAGCGGCATGGTTATCTTTAAAATAATTTTTATACTTTTAACATTTGTCATACTGTTTCGGGCCGCGCTGCGCCGAGCGGACTTTTGGTTGGTTTCCCTCGCTTCTATTCCGGCAATACTTCTGATTGCGGGCCGAGCAGATTTGCGGCCGGAACTGTTCGGCTATTTTTTTACGGCGCTGTATATCTACGTAT
Organism: uncultured Gammaproteobacteria bacterium; assembly: GCA_964515005.1. Classification (GTDB taxonomy): domain Bacteria; phylum Patescibacteriota; class Microgenomatia; order UBA10105; family UBA927; genus XYB1-FULL-47-11. The sequence continues at coordinate 14,404 of CAZEVT010000007.1, read as the reverse complement.
TATTGGGCCTTGATGAACGTCCAAAAAGCAAGGCAGTCTTTTGGCTTATCCCGATGCAGATCTTGTGGGCCAACTCGCATATTACCTTTCCTATTGGTGTCATGATTATCGGGGGATTTTTAGTGGAAAAAATTATTCTTGATTACAAAAATTTAAGAAATAACCCAGTCATTAAAAAGCTCATTGTACTGCTGGTCGTTTTAGCCGTAGTTAGTTTTATCAATCCTCTTGGGATACAAGGGGTAATTTACTCCCTCACGGCTAATATTGGCAGCAAGTCTCCTCTGGTGAGTTCGGAGGTGCAGCCAATATCTTCTACCATAAATGACCTTCCAAAATACGCCAGCATCTCACTTGCACTCGTTACGCCAGCAATCGTGTTACTGGCCCTAAGTTTCATCGTAGGCTTTAGACAAAAGCAAGTTATGTATTTTTTTGCAAGTGCCGGCTCTGCGGCGCTGGCGTATTATGTACTGCGCGGTTCGCCGTTTTTGGGCATATTCTTTTTGCTGGCGTTTCCTGCGAATCTCAATGGATGGTTTGTCCGCGTCGGGGATTGGATAGGAAGGAAATGGTCAATTCCCAAGATCAGATTAGAAACTATTTTGGGTCTAGTGATGTGTATAGGATTGCTTGGTTTTATGCTCCTGAATTATTCTACATTTTTATCGAGTCGGAATATCGGAATCGGTTTGGGGCGTAATTCAGAGGATATGGCTCGTTTTTTTATTGACCAAGGTCTCAAAGGGCCAATCTTTAATGATACTGATATTGGGAGTTATTTAATTTACTATCTGTATCCAAAAGAAAGAGTGTACGCAGACAATCGGTTTGGGGACGCCTATTCGGATGAGTTTTTTTCCAATGATTACATCGCGGCTATTACGGATGAGAAAAAGTGGCACGAAACATTGGATAAGTATAAGTTTAACACAATGGTTCTGTACCAGTACGATAACGGCTATAGTTTTCGGGACTTTATTTACCGGCGATTAAGGGATCCAGAGTGGGCTTTTGTGTATGGCAACAGATACAGTGTTATATTGGTAAGAAATACTCCGGAGAATCAGGAAGTTATCGATACATATGCTATTACGACAGAAAACGCGCAAGAAAGATTTAGCAGTTTGACTAAAACATTAGATCCCGATAATTTAGTGGCGGCTGCGGATTTATTCGCTCTGATGGGACAGCACGGTTGGGCTCTGGCACATTACGAATTGGCACTGTCTCAAAGGCCCGAGTGGGCTAAAATTTGGTTTGTCATGGGACAGATGGAATTACAGAAGGGGGATCAGAAAAATTCAAACCCCGCGCTCGCCGCGCTTTTTCTTGAGCAGGGAATAGCTCGCGGCTGGAAGACCGCGAACTCGTATAGTTTTCTCGCATTAGCGTATTTTCGAATGGAGCAAATAGGTAAAGCCAAACAGGCTGTAGAGAAGGAGCTAAAAATCAATCCCAAAAGCGATGATGCTGAAACATGGCGGAATAATTTTATTAAATACGATGCTGAGCACTTGAAATAATGAGCACGATCACGAGACCAAAAGTAATTGGGATAATACTCGCCTATAGGCACGCCCCATTTTTAGAAGAGCTCTACCGAACACTTCCCCTTGACCTCCTTGACGCGGTCATCGTCGCCAATGATGAGTCAGGGGACAATATAGAAGAAGTGGCAGAGCGTCTTGGTATTCCTTGTTTTAGCCATCCCAGGCTTGGGTACGGGGGCAATATGAAGTTTGGTCTCAAAAAGGCTCTGGCGATGGGGGCAGACTATATGGTAGAAATTCATGGCGACGGGCAGTATGACCCTGCGTTTATTAAGCCCGCGGTAAAAAAAATGAAACAAGGGTACGATCTTGTATTGGGAACGCGTTTCATGGATAGGAGGCAGCCGCTGCGGGACCACATGCCGCTCGTGAAGTATGTGGCTAATATTGGGCTTACATGTATCGAAGCGTTGGTTTTGGGAGTTCGTGTGAGCGAGTTTCATACCGGTGCGCGCGTGTATAGCCGAAAAGCAATACAAGCGATAGATCTCACGCACACGTCAAACAACTTTCTCTTTGGTTTTGAGATAATTGTTCAAATCGCTTACCACAATTTCAAAATAGGGGAGGTGCCGGGTCGTGCGTATTATGGCAAAACGCATACCACCATCGATATGCCAAGCAGTATCCTGTATGCGATCGGATCGTTTGGCGTTTTGTTTGCATATATGGCGGCGCGTATGGGATACAAGACAAAGCTATTTAATTAAAAGCTTCCGTCACGGACCATTTCTATTAGCTCTTGTACTCTTAACCCTTCTTTAAACGATGGGGACATCTGACTTTTTGATATACAGCAATTAACAAATCTTGCAGCTAATTTTTTTACAATTTTTACCCTCTCATCCTCATTCTTTCGACCCCTATCTTTTCTTACTTTTAGTTGTTTCATTCCATGCGCGTCGTAGGTTTTAACGGTAAAATTATCAACTACTGCGTTTTCGTTTTCAAGAGCAATCACCCCACGTTCGCACTGGAATACGAGTTGATGTCTGACACGTCCTTTAGAATTACACGATACGTGCGCCTGTCCGGTAGCCCCGCGTTTAAATTTGAGTAGCATGTCTACCCCAACCTCACCGCCATGAATGCTTTCGGGAGAGTACGTAAACAAACTCTTCATGTCGGTTATCTCTCCTGCAAAATATTCCAGATAGTATAATCCATGAGAAAAATAAAACGATAATGCGCCGCCGCCCGCGGCGACATTGGTTTTCCACGATGATCGTTTATACCTAATATCTGCGCTCAACCAGTCCCAATGTACGGATATATGTTGTAACGGACCACATGCCTCACGTTCTAGTAATTCTTTCACTTTTTTCCACTCTGCAATCTCGGGAAACATAAAGTCAATCCCATGAGTAACCTTCTTTTTTTGTGCAAGGACAAGAAGTTCCCGTGCCTGGGATACGGTTGCGGTGAAGGGCTTTTCGGCAAATACATGGATGCCCTTCATTATTGCCGCTTTGGCTATATGGTACTGTGCATGGGGGGGAACGGCCAGGGCAATAGCATCCACGTCTTTACGTGCGAGTATCTGCTTCCAGTCATTGCGCCCGCCGATGGCAACCACCTTGCATTTTTTTATCGACGTAAACGCCGGCAGCAAGCCAATGACGCCAAAATTTGAGCCGATGATGCCTATGTGTACCACGTTACTTCACCTCTGAATTTTTCACTATTTTTAAATACGGCAGCGGAATGACAAAATCAGAGGTGAGCCCTTGCGTCTTGAGTCGGCGCATAATAAACTCGGCGTAGTGCCAGGCCAGGAGTACGACAAAATCCGGCTGCTGTTTAAATAATATTCGCTCATGGACGACCGGGATATGTTTACCGGGCAGGTACATTCCCAGTTTCAGCGATGTCGGAAGTTCAGCCAAATAGGGCATGAGCTCCGTATCCACGCCGAAGTAATTAAGGAGTGTCGAGGCGCGCCCCGGGCACGATTTACCAACGACGGATTTACCGGATTTTTTAGCCTTCAGTAAAAAAGCCATAAATTCTAATCGGGATTTTTGCGCACGTCTGGCAAATTTTTTATAGGTTTCCACGTTGCCTAACCCGGCCTTTTTTTCCAGTGTTAATAATTTAGCCACATTGGGGCTCACCGCTCTGCCTTTACCCTTGGAGACATGGACTCGGATGTTGCCCCCGTATCTACTTCCCCTTTCAACATCGGTGAGCGTGAAATCATATGGTTCAAAAAGCTTCATAAGGGATCGCAACGAATAGGTCCGCAGGTGTTCGTGATATATAGTGTCAAATTGCCCGCCTTGGATGACATCAAGAAGGTAATGTGTCTCGGAGATAAATACCCCGTCATCTTCCAACACATTGTATATACCCATAATGAACTCTCCGATTGTCTGCATATGGGCAAATACATTCGTGGTAGTCACGAGTTTGGCTTTGCCGTATGTGGTCTTTATTTTTTTGGAAAGTTTTATGTCAAAAAATGATTGTATGGTTTTGATGCCATGTGCGTTGGCAATTTTGGCAATATTTGTGGGTTCGACCCCTAAGATTCTGATACCTTCTGCTTTAAAACCGCTTAATAAGGTTCCGTCACCGGAGCCGATGTCTATGACCAGATCGTTCGGGGTGAGACGATATTTCTTAATAAGTGTGAGACAGATGTTTTTTTGGTAGTCTGCCAGTGGCTTTGAAATACCGCTCAGATACGGGTAGCCGGGGTAATAAACCACTTTTCCGTCTACGCAGTAGTCCAGCTGCACACCCGTGCAATGTTTGCACCACATCATGCGAAGGGGGTATGTTGTTTCCGGTCGCTCCAGCATTTCTTTTGTCAGCAGCGTATCGCACAGCGGCTGGTGCCCTAAATCGAGAATCAAATGAAGGTTGGGAGCATTACAAATCTGACAGCGAGAAATATGGCCTGTTTGTACAACATGGTGTTTGGGGTATGGTACATGCATATCTTCAATCTATGAGAGATTATACAAGATTTCTTTCATTCTATGTCATAATTGGATGTATGAACAGGAAACAGGTTCTGCAACTGCTTGCGTTCATTCAAGCCACGCTTCTTTTATCTTTGGTCTACATTCTGGTGCTTCCACTTGCTGTAATCTGGAAACATGTGAATCGCACTTCTGCCTCCGGATGGACTCGTTGGACGCATAAAACGGAGACGCTTGTCGATTTCCATCAACAGTTTTAACTACAGACGTATGACCATTCTGGGAATTTCCTGCCACTATCATGAGTCCGCAGCAGCCCTCTTGGTCGACGGGAAGATTGTCGCGGCGGCGGCCGAAGAACGCTTCACCCGAATTAAACACGACCCGGGATTCCCTCATAAACCCATAACGTTTTGCTTCGAGCAGGCGCGCGTGACACCTTCAGAACTTGACTGGGTCGTTTTTTATGAGAAGCCGTTTCGTAAATTTGAACGGAATCTTCTTATAAGCCTCCAGTATACTCCGTACTCGTTATCCTTTTTTGTTGACTCGATGCGTAATATGCTCACCGAGAAACTATGGATAAAGTCCATGATTGCCAGCAGCGTCGGAATTGATTCCTCCAAAATTCTCTTTGTCCCGCAACATCTGTCTCATGCCGCAGCAAGCTACTATCCCTCGCCGTTTTCCCGAGCCGCTGTCTTAACGCTAGACGGCGTCGGAGAGTGGACGACCGGCACAATGGGCGTTGCCCGCGACAATCGAATCATACTTGACAAAGAATTGCGATTTCCGCATAGCGTAGGTCTTTTGTATGCCGCGTTCACCGCATATCTTGGGTTTGCGGTGAATGACGGAGAATACAAAGTCATGGGCATGGCCGGATACGGCAGTCCAAAACACGCTGATCGAGTAAAAAAGCTTTACAAACAGTTTGCCGACGGATCCATAGTTCTCAACCTTGACTATTTTGCTTTTCACCGCAGTTCCCGGAGCATGTATTCCAAAAAATTTAGAAAACTCTTTGACGGGCTAGACCGATTTGATATCGCCGCGAGTATTCAGAAGGTCACGGAGGAAATCATCCTCACGATAGCGCGCGTACTCCACAGGGAAACCAAAGAAAAAAATCTGGTGTATGGAGGAGGCGTTGCCCTCAATAGCGTGGTAAACGCGGCTATCCGTAAAAAAACGCCGTTTACGAACGTTTTTATTTTCCCGGCTGCGGGAGACGATGGAGGCGCGGTAGGCGCGGCGCTCTATGTGTATCATCACGTGCTGGGGAACAAGAAGCGCGTGGCCCTCAAAGATGTTTTTTTGGGTCCGCAATATACGGGTGAGGAAATAGAGGAGTTTCTGACGAAAAAGCACGTTCGGTATACAAAAATGAATGATAGTTCACTGTTTCGTGTCGTGGTCCAAGCGCTAACCGCGGGCAAGGTCGTGGGCTGGTTTGAGGGGAGAGCGGAGTTTGGGCCTCGGGCGCTGGGACACCGGTCGATTCTTGCTGACCCCAAGGATCCTGGTATGAAAGATATTGTGAATCAAAAGATCAAATTCAGGGAAGAATTCCGGCCATTTGCGCCCGTTATTTTGGCCGAGCAGGCAAAGCGCTATTTCCCCGGGGCAGACCTTCTCATGAGTCCCTATATGCTCGCTACCTACGCCGCGTCTCCGGCGGCCAAAAAGATCGCCGGCGCAACGGTACACATTGATGGAACAAGCAGAATCCAAACTGTGGATAAGGACTATCCGGGGAGATACCGGAAGCTCCTTGAGGCATTTTACAAAAAAACCGGCAGACCAATACTCCTGAATACCTCGTTTAATCTGAAAGGGGAACCCATTGTCAATTCACCCCAAGACGCCTATGATACATTTATCAGGAGTAGTATTGACGTACTGGTACTGGAGCAGTATGTTATTTTGAAAAAAGGTGTATTTATTTAAAATAAACAGATGAAAACAATCAGAGCGAAGCTTTCGACGGTCGGAGAACTCTTTCATTTTTTGTGGAAAGAACGGCTTTGGTGGTTGATTCCTTTTGTTCTGACGCTTCTTATTATTGGTGCGTTTTTGGTTTTTGCGCAAGCCTCACCGATTGCCCCGTTTCTCTATACGGCTTTTTGACATAGACCCTTGTTGCAATTGATCCGAATTTATTTAATAATATGACCTAAGGTCAAAATACAATCTATGGTGAAATTCAGGTTTATAAAAAAATATAAGGTTGCCCTTGGTATTGCCGCTCTGGTATTCCTTGCTGCCGCCCCGTCTTTCTACTTTTACCGGCTCTACCAAAAGGCACAGTATAATGTACAAAACCCGAATGAAGTTGCCAAGAAGGATGCAAAAGAGACCGTCGCTAAAGTGGGAAAGCTTATTTCGCTTCCTGCCGATGAGGAGCCTACTATTGCTATGGTGACCGATGTGACGAGACTCCAGGATCAGGCATTTTTTGCCAACGCCCGAAACGGGGACAAAGTCCTTATTTACAGCAAAGCCAAAAAGGCTGTCTTATACCGACCGGAAACCAATCTCATCATTGAGGTGGCGCCGGTAAACATCGGAAACGGCACTACTCCGACGCCTTCACCCGAACCCCAGTCCGGGCCAACGGAAATTCCAACCCCTACCGTCCCCTCAACGCCTACGCCGACCGTCTCGACGACTCCGGCCCAGTAAATCTGATACAATACCCCCATATGAGTTCTTTTCATGACGACAAACTCTGGCAGGAAGCATTTACGGCACTTCTGGATCTACTCGAGATGACCGATGATATGACGAGTGATCTGGCGGTCGAAGTGCGAAAGCAAGGAATGATGATACTGACCGAAGTAGCCCGAGCGGTCGCGACCCGAAGGCGTGTAGAGCATGGGGTCACCGCGCCTTTGCGAAGTCTCTTGTCTGTCATGTGGGCGCGCGAGATGCTCTCCGACGACCAGTTTGCAAAGCTCGACGGCGCCTACGAAGCACTGGGCAATAAATTACCACGATAAAACGTTTTTACTCCAATCCCTTGTAAATAAATTGTTTAATAAGGGTTTGATAGGGCACGTCCTTTTGATGCGCCTTCATCTTAACCCTATTGAGTAGCGAGTCTGGAATTCTGATAGTAATCGGCGTGGATGTTAGTTTTAGGTTTGGAAAAACCCACCGTTCAGCCTTGGACCAATCAACATATTCAGTAGAATCAACGTTCTGCCAAAAAAGGCTTTCCTCTTTTTCTGTTTTAAATTTTGGTATTCTTTTTAAGCGTTTCATATTTCAACACCTCCTTTGTATGCATTTTTCGTGCAGAAATTACTCGAATCTTTTTTCTTCTAACAACAAATACTATAAAAAGGATTTTTTTCTCTAGGGTTTTACCTACGATAATAAATCTCTCCTCCTTTTGAGAATGTTCTACATCTTGTAAAATAAGTGACCATTCGTCAATAAATACTTCTTCTGTTTCTTTAGGAGTAATCCCATGTTTAAAGTAGCTCTTGTCCAAATTCCACTGATCCCATTCAAACTCGATGACATTCCCCTTTACGATCATGTACATATGGTATATGTACATCAGCTGTTTGTCAAGTGGATAATTGGTTCTTTACACCCACGCGGCGGTTAGGATACCGTAAGGGTATGAGCGATTCGCCAGTAGAAATTATCCCCGGTATTGGCCCACAAAAAGAATGGAAGGTCATTGAGGAGCGCCTCAACCTCGTGGCGCCCCATTCCCCGTGGGCACAGGTGGATTTTGCCGACAACACGTGGGTTCCCAATACCACATTTTTGGATTTTGCCGCATTTGCCCCGCTGGCGGGCAAGCTTTCACTGGAAGCGCATCTTATGGTAGCGAGCCCCGAGAAATATATCAAAGATGCGGCAGATGCGGGATTCAAGCGCCTGATTGCGCATGTGGAGGCCCATGACCCGCGGCTATTCCTCGATCAGATCAAGCACGAGGATGTAGAGGTCGGGATTGCCCTCGACGGCCCGACGGAGTTTGAACAGATTGAGCCGTTTTTGGAAGAGGTGGACTTTGTCCTCGTTATGATGGTGGAATCGGGGTTTTCCGGTCAGCCCTTTTTGCCGGAGTGCGTGGAAAAGGTCAAATCGATCCACACCTACCTTCCTGATTTGCCGATTGAGGTAGAAGGGGGGATCACCGAGGTGACCGCCCGGGTCGTGCGCGAGGCAGGTGCCACGCGTCTCGTCCCCATCAACTACGTGTTCGGAGATCCCGGAAACATCGCCTCTGCCATTGAGAATCTCAAAAACGCTTGATTTTTGTAGCCTCTAGTAGTACACTTTGCTTTGCTCTTTGACAATACGTATCACAGTTTCCCTCAAAGCGTTCCGGCGGGGAGGATTTCACTGGTGTGGAATTTTGCCCGTCGGAACGTAAAGACAGAAAAGGAGAAAACGTGAAGACGTTCGTGGAATCAGTGATCCAAGTGGCGATGGCTTTGATTATGCTTCTGTTAGTGATTATAGAATCGCTCAACGAACATAATCTCGTCGCGGTCGCAATCATCGTTGCGATCTGGCTCGGCCTGGCGTATTTTGTGAGCTACGTGTTTAAAGACCGTAGTCCACCTCGCCGTAGGATAAGGATGTAGGAGGATGAGATGAAGAGTGAAGTGAACGTTGGGTTCGGTTTCACGCAATGGGGGATGATTTTTGTAGTGGCCACGGCTTGTAGCTTCATCATGGAAGCAGTAGGGTCAACCGTGAAGGATCCAGTGATGACGATGGTTTTTGGCATCCTCACTGCGATTTTTATGATAGCAAGCGCAATCTTGCTCTTGCTGGGAGGCTGGAATGAACAATAAAAACCGTACCGGCAGTCCTTTCCTTGGGATATGGGCCACAATGATCAAAACCATCCAGTCCGCCCGATCAAGGGAAAGCATCACGGAACAGAAGGTTCCGGCGTGGCTCATTATATTAATAGGTGTAGTTGTTTGGGGGTTGCTTTACCTATACTGGACGGTCTATCCGCCCGGCCCGCCTTTTTGGATCCTGATGTTGGGGTTTGGTCTTGGTGAGATCGTTTTGGGCTGGATCATGTACTTTTGAGCCGTGACAACTCTCACGAACATTATTTTTTGGCGCTTTGGCGTCTTAAATTTTTTGGGGGATATCGTGTGGTTGTTCCGATTCCTATTTGCATAGAGATCGGGATATCCACACGAGTGATACGTATGGTATGGAGTCCATAATCCCTTCCATGTCCCATTTGCGGGGCGAGCGAAGGGATTATTTTGATGTGTTCGTTATATGAGCGAGTTCGTATTCGCGAATTTACTAACCATCAATCCCGCACTCGCGCTCTTGTGAGGCATGGCTGTAAGCCCTGTGAACAACTAAGCGTAGTGTCTGGGGCGTTTATTCGGCTCTGGTGATGATCTCTCTATGGCGTGGTGTTGAGATTAGGTCGTTGCAGTGATGTTGAGGTGTTTTTCGATTATTTCCAGTCGATCAGAATGCTTTGAGAGTTTGTTGGAATTTAAAGTCTGTTCCTGCTGGTATGTTTGGATGCCACCGGCGATTTTATCCACGGTGACCATGATTTTGTCGAGGGTATCGAGACGATGTTTCAGACCACCGAGGTCTTTGAGATTTTGCTCATTTTCGCGAATGATTTTTGCAGCATCGGCCATTTCATCCATTTTTGTTGCGAGCTTGTCTACTTTGCTAGGTAAACCGATGAGTTCTGCTTTTTTGAGTTCGTCACGAATAATTTGAGCGGTCGTCTTTTTCATGTACCTCTTACTCTACTGCGTGAAAATCGATCAGTCAATGAGAATTATTCGTTTGATAAAGATGAGGTAGTTGGGGATGTGGGAGCGTTAGTCACGATCTCGATAGCGTGCGAGGTGCCGATTCTTGTGACTCCCGCGTCGATGAAGGCTTTGGCTTCCTCATAGGTGTCTACGCCTCCGGCGACCTTTATTTTCATATCCGGCCCTACCGCTTCCCGGACAATCTTTACGTCTTCAACCGACGGACCGCGTGGCCCCATGCCGGAGCCGATTTTTACATAGTCTGCGCCGGATTTTTTGATGGCAAGGGCTACTTCTTTCATTTGCTCTGTATTCACGTATCCGGGATCCAAAATAAACTTGACGATGACGGGTTTTCCGACCATTCGCGCACTATCAACGATTGCAGTCAATTCTTGTTCAAACTGTTCTTTTTGGCCCGATATGAAGGCCCCGAGGTTTGGCACGATATCGAGCTCATCTGCGCCTGCTGTGACCATTTCATTGACTGCTGCGGTTTTTGTGCGGAGAGTATCTTGGCCCAAGGGAAAGCTGATGACGGTTCCTACGGTCGCTTTCCCGGCGAGGGCTTTTTTGGCAAGCGGGACATATATGGGGTTGACAAATGCTGCATGGAATCCGTGCTCCAGAACCTTTGCACAGAGCTTTTCAATATCCTCAGGGGTCGCGTTCGCGTGATGGTTGGCAAAATCCAGGTACTGGGCAAGGGGGGAGGCCATAGGATTAGTATAGCAGAGTTTTGCAAGAAATCTTGTGGTATACTTGGGCCGATATGGCGACCAAGGAGAAACAGGAGAGCTTCTTTCTCTCACCCGCGGGAACGGAATTTCATATCCGGCGTAAGTCAGGGGACGAGGCAATAAAGCCAAAAAAGAAAAAGGAAAAGAAAAAGATAGTGCCGAAACCCGCACAAACACCTTTTCAGGAGCTTATGGCGTACTATTCTGTCATGCGTTTGCGGAAAAAAATGCTTGAAGAAAACGGTGAGGGTGAAACGTTGGATGGGGGGTATCGTAAGCGCGAGCGTGGTCAGGTAAGCGATGTTGGTGAGGTGGATACTATCGGGCCGTTTAAGAACATCACAGGCGATTTACACCTGCCGGAAATACCTGTTTTATCCGAGACGGCCAGACGCCTCCGTTTTAAGTGGGAAAGAGAACACGCTCAACACTAATCCATTCCCGGGGGGACAAACCCGGTGAGCGCTCGTAGATTAAAGAGCGCCTTCTGTATACCCTCTGCGTCAGGGCCACAGAGCTCTTGTGGGTATACGAGTAGTTCTGCGCCGACCGGGCGCTGCGGCAAACCCGTTTCAAAGGTGATCATGACTGATTCGATGGGCTTTTCAGGGATATCCAATTGCTCCTGATACTGTTCTAATTCTAAATTAAGAAGGGCTGATCCAGCGACTTCATTAAGTATGGGCATAATTGTAGGAAGTATAGCATTTTTTGTCTATTTTGGAAAGATATTGTGTTGAAGCTAAATATTGATGGTACTTTACTAGTTTTTGGGATCGTCGTACTATTGCCTCATGTACGCTCACATCTTTCTCGGCGGGACGTTTGACCGGCTCCACAAAGGGCACGAAGCTATGCTCACGCGCGCCTTTGCGGTAGGGGACCGGGTCACAATAGGACTCACCAGCGACCTCTTTGTACAAAAGTTCAGATCACAGCAAGATATTCCTCCTTTTTTTGAGCGAAAAAAGAAGATTGCGGATTGGACGGCCAGCGCAGACTACGAAAATAGGGTCACGATCATTGCCATCGATGACCCGTATGAGCCCGCCGCGTCACAAGGGGATTTAGATGCCATTATGGTGACTCCTGACAATAGAATCCGGGGGGAAGAGATAAATACACGGCGTGTGGCAAAGGGACTACCCGTCCTCACGCTTGTGGAAGTGCCGCTTCTTGCGGCAGAGGACTCCAAAATCGTTTCCTCAACGCGCGTAAGGAATGGAGAAATAGACCCCGCGGGTCGCCTTATTTTGCCCGATAATCTGCGGCCGGAGCTTGTCAGGCCTTTGGGCGACGTCCTCATCGGAGACACTGTGGGTACGTCCATCGAGAAGCATCGTCATGATATTCTTGTTGCGGTGGGCGACGTGACGACCAAAACTCTTCTCACTGCCGGCGTTTTCCCCTCGTTGATAATAATTGATGGGAAAGTGGGAAGAAAAGACTACGCTGATGCCTTAGACCGGCTTAAAACACTTGAAACATCGACGGTTCGAGTCAAAAGTGGACCGGGATATATCGCAGGCGAGGCGGTAGAACAGATTAAAAAATGGAGTATGCATCCGACTGACAAGACCGTGATTGTGGTGACAGGAGAAGAAGATTTACTTACGCTTCCTGCTATTTCGGAGGCTCCTATAGGGAGCGTCATTTACTATGGCCAGCCACCCGAAGCTGCCTGGGCCTGCGGCCCCACAATGCACGCGGGAATGGTCGAGGTGGTCGTCACACAAGAAAAAAAGGACGAAGCTGCCGCAATCCTCACAAAGTTTGAGTCCGCTTGATATTTTAGTTATCCTGAAACCATTTTTCGGAGTAGTATACTCTTCCACAACAAACCATCTCATTCTAGCTGCACTTCTTTGATCGCTCTTGACAACGTTTGATTACTGTTGTACTGTTGTGTATGATAAAGATCTGCTCCAAAAAATAATTTTCCTGCTCGAAAAAAGGAGAATCTATGGGACTTGGTGATGAATGGCCGGATTTGCTCACGGTACGTGAAGTAGCAAAAATTTTACGGGTCAGCCCGCTGACCATCAAACGCTGGGGCAAACGGGGAAAGCTCCCTGCAATCCGCATAAACTCCCGCGGAGACCGCCGGTATAAAAAAGAAGCCGTTTTATGGTTGTTGGGCCTACAACAAAAGGGACAGGTATAAAAACACCACTCACCCCGTAGACGCGCTCTTGCGAGGCGTGGACGTAGACCTCGCGAGCAAGTAAGCGTTCTACTGGGGCAGCAAAAAGGGCAGGTTTAAACGGTCTGTTTTTTGATTTCCTCGGCAGCAGTTGTCGGGTCGATGATGTTGACGTTAAGCCCTGTTCCCAGCTCAAAGCCCGCGCGGTGAATAAATCTCGGGATGATTCTGATAAACCAGTTGTTTCCGTGATAGATATAGAAGTTGTAGACAAATACATTGTCGCTTCGGTCTTTTGGCTTAATTTCCGACGCCAAATAGATTTTTTCAATTTTTTTAAGGACGCTTTGGAGCACTGCCGCCAGATCCGGGAGCTCGGAATCGGCAGTATCGCCGAATTTCGCTCCTTCATTTTTGGGCGCAATCCACGTTTCGTATGGCCACTGAGAAAAATCCGGACAGTACGTGACAAAGTGGTTGTTTACCTCCACGACGTTGGCAATCGGCTCGCGGGAGAGGGAATCCAGATTGATTTGTTTAGGGACAACGACCAGCTGTGCGTGCGGGTGCTTGAGGGAGGCTCCTGCATGGAACCCGTGATTACAGAAAATAATGACCTGGCCGTCGGATTCGTGGGCGCGGTACCGGTCGCGGTAAGCCGTGAGGATATGGGTCACCTGGTCCAAGGGCAGGTGTTCAATATCATCCGTGTCAGACGGGCTGTGGACGATCACCTCATGGATATCGGTGATCGGGAACTTATTGGGTACCACACGCACCTGCCAGCCTGACTTGTCTTTCTCACCTGTTCCTATCCGGTAAACTTCAGGAGGAGTCAGGGATTCGTTTCCCGTGCAAAACACACAGACTGAAGGGGCGGAGGCGCTCGCGTCATCCGGTCTTTTGGTTCTAGCCTGGGCGATGATGACCCAGCGCTGGGTTTTAACATCGGGGACGTACTTGGCCATACCTTCAGTATCAGGATTTTTCCAAGAAGTGTCAAGATGACTCAATTGAGTATTATATGTGCTCAATATAAGTTAAAATACGGATGGGGCAATCTGCGGGGATTCGTCATACGGGAATTTTGAGCACAACGACTTTTTCAAGAAAAGAGGACTATATCAAACAGTACTACCCCGTAGTAAAACACAGAGGTAAGCCTGTTGGCAGAAAAGGCTGCCGAGCGCCACATGAGAAAAATACCCTTCGGGGAACCTTCGGAGAATATCACGTTCAGACGGTATTTTTTAGCAGAATG
>CAZEVT010000006.1:0-43352 GCA_964515005.1 uncultured Gammaproteobacteria bacterium | reverse complement strand
GCACTGCATAGAACCAGTATAGCGGATCTGGAGACAATCCAAAATTTTATTGCAGTGATTTATGAAAAAGTTCGAACCTATTTTCTCGCTGACTCTTAGCTCGCCCCGCCTCCGGCGGGGCTCGCATGGTCGGCGCGTCGCCCCCGCCCGACGCGCCTAAGGCATTGTCTGCGCGCGCGTTCTCGCTAGAGAGCGAGCATTGATGGATTTATAGTAACACAAATTTTATCTTTCTTGATTCCGTATCAACCCACCCACCCGAAAACAATATTGATGGCGGCGACCCCGCCTTGTGCGAGAGAGCCGCCTAGGGGCGGCTTCGCCCATGTTCAGGTGATTTACTTTCCTTTTCAGTCTCTACCGGAGTTTATTTTGATTTAGTACGTCCTGCAGTCGGCGGGATGATCCGCTATTGCCCCCGCCACTAATATCGTATCCCTGTCCAGTGTCCGTATGGCTTGCGCGCCAGCTTTAAGGTAGCGCTTCGCGCAAAAAAATTATTTAAGCGCCCTGCGCAACTATCTCGGTTGTCCTTGAGCGCGCGGTTACGCGCGCTTTTTAGCTAGTGCTATCCGGGGGAGCGGGGGCGGCGGAGCCGCCATTGACTGTATTTATGAAAGTCATACAATGCATGTTATAAGTGTATGAAAACGTTATATGTGTTTATAGACGAGTCTGGAAATTTTGATTTTAGTACTTCTGGTACAAAGTATTTTATACTGACCGCATTAACCACGATTAATCCCTACGATATTGGCGCACCGCTTCTCAAACATCGATATGATTTACTTCCGAATTATGCATGTGGCACCGGTATGGAAGAACGGGGATATTTTCATGCTTCAGAAGATATGCAAGCAGTACGAGATAGTGTATTTTCTATTTTACTTAAGAACGGAAATCAGATGAGAATTGATTCGGTTGTTGCGCAGAAAAACAAAGCCAATCCTACATTTCATTCACAGCCAGTACAGTTATATCTGAAAATGGGTGAAGCATTATTGAAATATTCATTTAACAGAGCAACATGGCAAGGGTTCGATCACGTTGTCTTGGTTTTTAGCAGTTTATTTGAAAAAAAGAAGCGTGGTATTTTGAAGCAAGCGTTTAAGTCACTCATCAAGATGTATGCTAAAACCACGTTTGCACTATATTTTCATGATTCCAAGTTCGATTTTTGTAATCAGGCGGTTGATTATTTCGGATGGGCTATTTACAGAAAATGGGAAGGGAGTGATCTTCGCTCACATGATCTCGTCAAACACATTATTAAGAGCGAGTTTCCTATTTTTGCGAAAGGCACAACGCTCTTCTATTAACCCTTTAAACAATTGACCTCCTTGACTACCTGCGCTTTCGCGAAGCAGAGCCCAGGGGCTCTTATCATCAAGGAGGAACGTTTGTACTAATAGTATAACAGGTCTGTCAATGAAATGTGTCAATTATGGTTTTTGAGGTAAAACCGCATATTGCGGCGGTTTTGGGGGAGTCGGCAGGGGTTTTTGTTCAAGAGTAAACGACTTGCCTTTCTCTGGACCTGTGAGAACAGAAGCTGTGCTATAGGAACGAATATATCTTAGTTGACCATCTCCCGTAGTCGCTATTTCAGCATCATTTAGTGTCACTATATTTTGATCTTTGTCGACAAATAGTGTGCCTCCTGTATTCGGATCTTGAAAAAATCTTTCGGCCTCGGGACGATAGTGATATAAAAATGCAATTGTTTCGGCTAAATCATCTTTGAATAAATCAACTTTATTAAGAGCCGCTTTTATATGTGTGTCAACAAACCCTTTTGTGTCAGCAGGTGGAGAAATGGGGTTTCCTGCTTCCGCATAAGTGGATCTAATTTTTTGGAACAGCATATCAACTTTCATGCGAGGACTAATTTTTGTTTTTTCTTTTCTTCCGGCAAGAAGTTCTGGTTTAGGAATTGTAGGAGTTCCTTCACCAGGTATTGGTTTTTCTTGTGGAGTGAATTCTTTTTCTGCTTGTGGTCCCGTCCAAACAAATGCTTTATCATAGCGTGATATCACTTGTCTTCCTTCACCTTGTATTCCTTTTGGTATTGTCGTTATGTCTGCATTTACAAGCGTTACTAATTCACCATTTTCATCGGTAAATAATGCCCCCTTGTTAATCGGATCGTAAATGTATCTTTCTCCCTGAGGACTTAAATGATAGTGAGCAACTACAAGTTCGGCTAAATCATTATGGAAGGCATCTACCTGATCGAACGATTTGGATACGATTCCATTTATATATCCGGCTGTATCCGTTGGAAGGGCCTGAATTTCTGACGGGGTCATCTTTTCGCGAATTTTCCCGATAAATGCATTTGTTTGTTGTTGTAAGTAAAGTGATCTATCAGCGGAGGACATCAAAAGTGCTGATTGTGTGTAATCACCAGGAGCAGCAAGTTGCATGGTTGCACGTAATGCATCAACTGGCGGATTATCAATTCCCATATGCCGATAGTATATAAGCATTAATGATGTTTTGCAAAAAATGTTAGGAAATAGGTATAGTTTTATACAGATTCACCTCTTGCATACATCCATAGAAGGAGTATATTTTTTACGGAACCAGCTTTTACGGATGACTTTTTTAATGGCGCGCTTGTCAGCAAGGAGTCATCCGAGCTGGTTCCACAGGCGCGTCATTTTTAATATAGAAATTTCTGCGGGGTCTTTGAATTAAAATTTTCGAGCCGATGTGTTTGAAGGCGCGTCGGGCGGGGGCGACGCGCCGACCATGCGAGCCCCGCCGGAGGCGGGGCGAGCTAAGAGTCAGCGAGAAAATAGGTTCGAACTTTTTCATAAATCACTGCAGAAAGAGAAATTGAGGCCGCGTCGGTCTGCCGGCTCTGCGCGGGGCGGGTCGCGCAGAGCGTTTGGAAGGGCTCGCGGAAAACGGCCGAGAGCCGCCGAAACAAAAAGAAAGAAAGACCCCGCAGAAATTTCTTTTCATTGATATGAAATACATCGCATACTGCAGAAGATCGACCGACGAAAAAGATAGGCAGGTTTTGTCAATAGAAGCTCAGGTTGCAGAAATTAAAGAATACGCCAAACGAGAGCAGGTGGACATCGCCGAATTCATTACTGAATCCAGAACGGCTAAAGAGCCAGGCCGTCCGCTATTTGCCGATCTTATAGCCAAAATCGAACGGGGACAGGCCTCCGGCATTATCGCATGGCATCCAGACAGGCTTGCACGCAATTCCATAGACGGCGGGCAGATAATTTATCTCATCGACATCGGCAAGCTTGCCGGTTTGAAGTTTCCGACATTTTGGTTTGATAATACGCCGCAGGGGAAATTTATGCTGTCAATAGCATTCGGCCAGTCCAAGTATTATGTCGATAATCTTTCAGAAAATGTGAAGCGCGGAATTCGGCAGAAGCTACGAAACGGCGTTTGGCCGCATAATGCGCCGCTTGGATATCTCAACGATCTCAAAGTTCATTCAATTCTCGTTGATCCGAAGACTGCGCCTCTCGTACAGAAATCGTTCGAACGATTTGTATCGCGCACCGTTTCGTTTACAGATCTCGCCCGCATGTTTGCAGATCATGGCATTTATCGGAAAAGCGGCCGCACCATTCATATCAATACAGTGCGCAACATGCTTGCCAACAGGTTTTATATTGGTCAGATGGTTCACCTCGGCGAATACTACGATGGAACACATGAGCAGATCATTAATCGCGATTTGTTCTACAAGGTGCAGACTGAACTCATGCGCATCGAGCGGCCGCATTTTAAAGGGCATCATTTTCCGTTCGTCGGGATTGCGCGGTGCGGAGAATGCGGTGGAGCAATTACAGGAGAAGTTCATACAAAATACTACCGCACGACACGCGGTAAAGTTACATACACGTATTACCGATGTACGAAGAAATTCGGCCCGTGTTTCAGCAAGTATCTTACCGATTCCGAATTTGAGAAACAGATTCGTGCCTTGATCGCTTCTGTTGGATTTCCGTTGAAGTGGGAGGACGAGTGGCGGCAGAAATTTATTACAGATTCGGAATCGGAAAAGACAGGCGCAGAAAACCGCCGGCAAGTTTTGGAATTGAAACTCGCGGACATAAATAGAAAGCTCGATTTGTTGCTCGACGGACTTCTTGATCAGACGATAGATCAGGAAACATACAGGAAAAAGAAAAATACGTTTTCAGAAATTAAGCATCAGACAGAAGAAGAAAAGAAAGATAGTTTGTCGGGGAAAAATAAACGGCTCGAACTCATGAACGAATTTATAGACAGCGCCTTTCAGGCGCATAAAATCGCGCGCGCAGACAATGCCTGCGAAGATTTGGCAATCTTCGCCAAACGCATCGGCTCGAACTTCTTTTTGAAAGACCGGCGGCTCTCGGCCGTTTTCCGCGAGCCCTTCCAAACGCTCTGCGCGACCCGCCCCGCGCAGAGCCGGCAGACCGACGCGGCCTCAATTTCTCTTTCTGCAGGGCCACGTGGAGTCGAACCACGATCAGAGGTTTTGGAGACCCCTATTCTACCATTGAACTATGGCCCTAGTGAGAGTAATTATACCAGAAATGAGATGAAGACGATGGTTTATTAGAGGATTCGGAGGGACTTGATCGCCGCGTCGAATGCAGGTCCAAATCCCGCGATGAAGACGTCCATTCCACTAGGATGGGTAAAGATCAGAGCGTCAATCGGCGTGCCGTCCTGGGGGGAGGCGTCGTGGTAAAGCTTCGCCGAGATACTTGCACCAGTTGGAGCGGTAACTACGAGCGATTCAATTTTATCAGGCGGAAGAGGGACTCCTGGAATATCCTTTTGACACGTGGCGACTATGGATTGGTTTTTGTCCGACGGGTGATTCATGATCGCACTTCCGGATGCGCTCTCCATCAGGGTAAACGTACTCGGGAATTCGAGTGAAAATCCGCAGAATGTGCTCGTGAAGAGTGTCGTTGTTTTTTCCGGGGTGCCAGCCAGAGGCTGATCGGCCTCTGGCCGAGGTGTGGGTTCTGCCGTGGGGGATATTTTTTTTCCAAAATTGACGCCAACGACCAGTGCAGCCACGACGGCAAGAATGCTCACCAGAATATACGTATTTCTATGCATAGAGCTTCAGTCCAGCTTGCTCGTTTCTTTGTGCGGCGTGTGTTTTTTGCAGTGGCGGCAATATTTGGAAAGCGTCAGCTTTTCCGGCGTATTTATCTTGTTTCGCACGGAAATATAGTTTTGGTTTTTGCAGACAGTACACACAAGTGCTATGAGTGCACGTTGATCTTTCTTGGCCATAGGGTGT
Source organism: uncultured Gammaproteobacteria bacterium (assembly GCA_964515005.1). Lineage (GTDB taxonomy): Bacteria > Patescibacteriota > Microgenomatia > UBA10105 > UBA927 > XYB1-FULL-47-11. The sequence continues at coordinate 38,065 of CAZEVT010000006.1, read as the reverse complement.
TATTATACCGTTTTTTCCCTGGGAAGCCAAGTACAAAGGAGAAATTTGGGTCACGCGTTCACTTGTTGATTTGGTAAAGCATCCTGAGTTCCTCTTTTTACATTTATTGCAAAGATAACAAGATTACGAATAGCCTCTTCGCCAAAAACTCCTACGCCGACTATAGCCACCGGGAAATAATGCAATGCTGCCGCAGAGAGGCCTGCTCCTCCAATACCGATGAGTAATTTATGACCAACCGTTAGAAGTTGGTCGTCTGACATTAATTTTGGTTCTTGAGAGGGTAATTTTGTTTCTTTAGAGGCTGGCATACCAACAGTATAGCACCGTTAGTCAAGCAAGTGATTTCCCTTTATTGCGTCTGTAACTTTTTGCGCAAACAGGGCGCGTCCTAGATCCGAATAGTGTATGTGGTCTCCGCCGTTGATATAGGTAAGCTTGCCCTCGCCATTCCCCTCGAGGCTTGCGTGGAATGCATCGGCCAACGGAAGCCCCTGGCTTTGGGCAAATTTTACGGTGCTGTCGAGATACTGATTTACAATGGTCGTGTGTTCTCTTTTGGCCTGGAGGCTAAATGCAACTCCCGCGGCTCCATCGCCGAAGGTTTGGCTATTGGGAGCAATGGTCGCGGCGATTATTATTTTCACTCCGGGGATAGCCGCACGAAGCGCATCAACCGCGCGGGAAAGAGCAATCCAGTGGCGGTTGACGCCGCCGTCTGCGTCGGGAAACGGGTTATACCCAAATGATTCCAAGACAACAATGTCCGGGTGCGCGGACGCAAGTGAAGGGACTGGATTCCCGAGATATGTGTAACCATTCGTTATGCGCTCTATGCCGTAATCGATGTTGGTGGCGCCGACGCCGTAGTTAAGAAGCGTAAAATTTGTCGCCCGGTAGGCACCGGATAACTTGCTTTGAACGGCCGGCAGTCCGGGACCCATGGTATCGGTCATTGAATCGCCTAAAAACGCGATGGTGTAGGATTTCTTTTTGGTTTGTATGGGGGGAGGAGTGGGAGTCGGAGTTGGCGAAGGCGTGACGACTACGATTTCTCCCAACACTTGAGGCGTTGGGGTAGGGATTGCAACAATTTGACCGAATGAAACTTCCGGTTTCGGCGGCGGCGGGACGACAACCGGTATCCCGTCAGGAATTGGCGAGATAATGGTTTCCGCCGCATACACGACCGCAGCAAAAAACGAAAACAGGTTCATATATACATCATACTAAATTAAACGAGGACTGGGAACTGAGGAATATGTCAAGGCATCAATATAATTTTTTTAATTACAGTTGGGGAAGAAGTGGTAAAATTTCGGAAACACGTTGAGGGATATTTGTCCATTTTTCCCACGGAATTTCGTTATTTTTAAATGCTTTAAGTGGAGGAATAATAGCAACGGGGTTTTTACCATTATTAGGATCTGAGTTATTCATTAAAGTAATCATTATATATGAATTTTCAATATCGTTCGAATGCGGATATAGAAATCCATCCGTCTCTGCTTTAATACGGACCCGTGTTGTCGATCCAGCTAGATTAACGGAAATTTCGCGTTCCCAACGAGGATATATTTTTTTTCCGTGCTCAATGTTTGCGATAAGCGCAAATAATTTCCCCATCGTATTTTTTGGAACTTTTTGTCCTCCCCTCAAAAAATCTTCAACAGATTTGCGTACCGGCGTATATGCGGCCGTAAATTCTTCTTTACTCTTCATAGCCAGGTCGAGTTCTTGTAGCATATGGAGCGATAGTAAGGAATGATAACTAAAATGTCAAGAATTGAGCCCGGAGCGGGAATCGAACCCACAGTCAACTCCTTACCATGGAGTCGTTTTACCACTAAACTATCCGGGCACCGTGCATATTGTACCATGAAGATCGTGGCGAAGGATTTTGACGGTGCGCATCGACTAGTACAGTATTCAAGGAGGTGGTTTTACTATGAAAGATGGAAGAAAAGTGGAAGCAGGCGAACAGTATATGTCAGAAGTAGAAGTGGCAGCAGCAGAACCGCCACTTGTAGAAATTTCTCCTGATGAAATGCCTGGTGCCGCATCAGTAAGCGAGGGAGTTACCGCGGAGCAATAATCACGAACATATGAAGAAAATTTTAGTGACCGGGGCATTTGGTCAAATTGGATCAGAACTGGTACCCGCACTTCAGAAAACATACGGCAAATCGAATGTCATCGCGGTCGGGCATAAACATATCCCCAAGGATTTTAAAGGGATCGTTGAGTCCGTTGAAATTACCGATGGGGAAGCAGTAACGAAGATTCTGAAAAAGCACAATGTCGGGACGATCTACCATTTGGTTTCACTTCTTTCTGCCAAAGGCGAGATTGATCCATCGCTGACGTGGAACATCAATATGAATGGGTTGAAAACCGTTCTCGATTACGCAGTCGAACAAAAGCTGAAAGTCTTCTGGCCCAGCTCCATTGCCGCATTTGGCCCGACAACGCCAAGAGTGCATACTCCACAAAAGACCGTCCTTGAACCAACGACCATGTACGGCGTCACCAAACTCGCCGGAGAAAATCTCGTCCATTATTATCACCTTAAGTATGGGGTCGACGTGAGAAGCCTTCGATACCCGGGCCTCATCAGCTGGAAAACGCCGCCCGGCGGGGGAACCACGGATTTTGCCGTTGCGATATTTTACGACGGACTGCGAGAAGGGAAATATGAATGTTTTGTGAGACCCGATACCATGCTTCCCATGATGTATATGGACGATGGCATCGCGGCAACCATCAAACTTATGGAAGCAGACCCAAAAAAACTTACGATCCGTAATAGCTATAATCTTGCGGCAATAAGCTTTACCGCCGCAACACTCGCAAAGGAAATAAACAAGCACATTGCGGTCAAGGTGACCTACAAACCTGATCACCGCCAAAAAATTGCTGACTCCTGGCCGCAGTCGATTGACGACTCGATTGCACGTCGCGATTGGGGCTGGCGACCTAGGTATGATCTTTCGAAAATGACTGTCACGATGATTAAACATTTGAAAGTTAAATTCGGCATGGTATAATGCTCCGCACGATATGAGGGACCCGCTGAAAAATTACTACGACACTATCGTCGATATGAAGGCCAAGGGCCTCTATACGACTCATCGCGTGGTTGAATCTCCCCAAGGGTCATGGCTTATCGTCAACGGGAAAAAAGTCCTCAATTTCTGTTCCAATAACTATCTTGGGTTTGCGTCCGATAAACGGCTGGTCGACGCGGCGATTCGTGCCATCCGCCAGTACGGCGTCGGGCCGGGTGCAGTGCGGCCGCTATCCGGGAATCTAAAGCTTCATGTGATGGCCGAAGAAGCGCTCGCCAAGTTTAAACATGCAGAAGCGGCGTTTTTACTCCCCGGCGGATTTATCGCCAACATTGTTGCCATCCAGACGATTGTCGGAAAAGAAGATATCGTCATCTCGGACGCGCTCAATCACGCTTCCATAATTGATGCAATAAAAATCGCACAGGTCAAAAATAAATTTATATACAAGCATAGCGACATGGCAGATCTAGAACGGGTGCTTAAAGAAGCACTCAAACTGAAGGCGCCCGTCATGCTTATTGCTACAGACGGCGTGTTCAGCATGGATGGTGATATTGCAAAACTTCCCGCGATTGTGAAACTCGCCAAAAAATACGGTGCCCTTACGATGGTCGATGATGCTCATGGAGAAGGAGTATTGGGGGGAGGAAGAGGGATCGTCCATCACTTTAACCTGCACGGCAAAGTGGACGTGGAGGTGGGCACTTTTTCCAAAGCGTTTGGCGTTTTGGGAGGGGTGATTGCGGGTAAGCGCGAGCTTATCGAATACTACAAGCAAAAAGGTCGGCCGTTTCTTTTCTCAACCGGTCTGACCGTCGGAGATACGGCGGCTATTATCGAGGCAGTCAAGATTCTTACTAAATCCGGGTCACTGGTTAAAAAGCTCTGGGACAATACAGAGTACCTCAAGAAAGGCTTCAAACGTCTGGGATTTGATACGGGAAGAAGTGAGACGCCCATTACCCCGGTGATGCTGGGAGATGAAAATCTCGCCAAAAACTTTTCTTTGAAACTTTTTGAAAACGGGGTATTTGCGACGCCGATTAAATTCCCGATGGTTGCTTTGGGAAAAGCACGCATTCGCGTGATGCCTTCAGCCAGTCACTCCAGGCGAGACCTCGACTTTGGCCTTGCCGCCTTCCAAAAGGTAGGAAAAGAATTAGGTGTGCTATCCTGAAAGCATGCGCAACATCCTCATTGGTACAGTGATAGGAGTTTTTCTTGTAACGCTGGGCTACTACGGCAAGACAGTAGCAAGAGATTTTTTTACTTCCCGCGCAATCATATCTCCCATCGGTAAAATATTGGAGAAGCCGCTTGATAAATATACGATCAACGCCCTAAGCGGAAGAGTGTATGAGAGTAGTCAGATTGTGCTTGACGAGGCTACTGCCACAACATCGGCATACACGGTGTATACGTTGCATTTTGCAAGTGATGGAAAAAATGTGACGGGGGTCGCGCACGTCCCGAATGGGGAGAAGCAAAAATTTCCAGTTATCGTCCAATTTCGCGGCTACATGGACAGGGAAACATACACGCCAGGCGGGGGAACCAAGCACAGCGCAGAGGTGTTTGCGGCAAACGGATATATTTCTCTTGCCCCTGATTTTTTAGGCTTCGGAGACTCGGATATGCCTTCCGAAGACGTGTTTGAACAACGCTTTGAAACATACACAACCGCGCTCAATCTTCTTTCTTCTGTTGGTTCCTTACCCATGGCAGACGCAACTCGCGTCGGCATCTGGGGACATAGTAACGGGGGGCAAATTGCGCTCACTGTTTTGGAAATTCTCGGAAAGCCAATCCCGACTACCCTCTGGGCGCCGGTTTCCAAGCCGTTCCCGTATTCAATTCTCTATTACACCGATGAGGCAGAAGATCACGGCAAACTCCTTCGCCGGGCGCTGGCAAAGTTTGAAGAGAGCTATGACGTAGAGCTTTTTTCTCTTTCCAATTATCTTTCTCGCATCACCGGCCCCGTGCAGATGCATCAGGGACTCGCGGATGATGCCATACCCCGCGCATGGACGGATGAGCTGGCAAAAGCACTCAAAGAACAAAAGGGGGAAGTTTCGCTCTTTACGTATCCGGGTACCGATCACGATATGGTGCCATCATGGAATACAGTGATATCGCGGGATATGAGCTTCTTTGGGAAATATCTGCGTTAGGGGGTGGGAAGCAGGAAGGTCGAACTGCAGGTGGCGGTTGCCTTGAGGTCATCTTTGAGAACAACATCCACTTTCGTCGGAACATTCGGTTCCAGCTCAAGCGCTTTGGAGGTACAACGGAACGTGCTTCCGCCCCTTTGCGGCTTTTCGGTTAAGGGACTGTTCATCTTTTCTGATGCGACTTCTTTGTCGTTGACCGTGACGGTCACCGTACAGTCAACCTTTTTGGCAGTCGAAACGTCGCCGCCTTCGACCGAGAGATAATATTTGGGGAATCCTATCATTTGATTGTAATACTGGTCATCACAGGCAAGTGCGGTAATAGGGCCGAGTGTGGCGGGTGCGGTTTCTGCGGTAGGCGAGGTCACAGAATTGGTTTTTGGCCGAAGCATGTAGCCTGCCACAACAACCGCCACCAGTACGATCAGTCCCAGGAGATAATACTGTTTCATGTCCTGCGGTTGTTCTTCCTCTTTCATAGCCATATCCTAGTATAAAGATGTTTTTGTCTTTTTTGCAAGAGGGAATTTTGTGTCAGGACCAGGATTCGAACCTGGGGAGCCCGCTAGGGCGACAGATTTACAGTCTGTTGCGATTGACCACTCCGCCATCCTGACAATATAGTGTATTATATCATTATGAAGGCATTTCTCTTCGGCATTTTGTTTTTGGCATTGGTTACCTCCGGCGCATTTGTATACCTTAAGTACTTTTATCCTTCGGGCACGCCCGGACAAAAATCATTTACCACCGCACCCATCACCAAAAGCGGGCGCCTGGAGAAAACTAACGTTCCCGGAAGCAACTTTACCCATGTGTTGGTGGCGCCCGGCGAGTCCGTGGGAGTTGCGTCTTACAGCCTGAATTTAGACGACTACATCGGGAAGAGTGTCGAAGTGACCGGCCAGTACTCCGGTACGACGCTGTATGGAGACACCGTGACCGTACTTCCGTAAATTTCTATGCTTTCCGGCGCGCGCTTAAAACAAAAAGTACGTGACGTTTCACGCATGCTGCGAGCGGCAGGAGACATCAATCGTCTGTCCATCCTGTATCTTCTTGCCGCAGAGCCTATGGATCTTCGGGATATCATTGGCCGCACGAAGCTTTCCCCGTCGCTTGTTGCCCATCATATGAGGGTGCTTCGGGAGGAAGGATGGGTAACCAAAACCAAATACGGTAAGCGGGTGACCTATTATGTAGTTGAGACGGCGGCGGGTCAGCTTTCGAAGCTGCTTGGCAAAAGATCATGAGCCCTTCCGCAGAATCGAACTGCGATCAGCGGTTTACAAAACCGTCGCTCTGCCACTGAGCTAGAAGGGCGCCACACAATTGTATCAAAAGCAACTAGGGAACGGAAATTGCGCGGGGCTGTCAAGAAGATTGTTATTATTCCGCTCGCGGACTTGAAGTATTTTTCCCGATCTATTCAATCGGATGGACTGGTCGGGTACCCACAGGTATCTGACACGTAGTCCTGTCGCCTCTTAAATCTTAAGAAGCTACCTCATTGGTTTTGAACTTGTAGAGAAAAATAAGTCTTCAAGTTCTTCCACGAGCACATGTATCGTAAAACAGGTGGGTATGCATTGTCAAGCATGTTATATCCCTGGCGCTGATGGAAGGAGAAGATTGAGTAAAAAATTGATAACCGGCGAGATCAAGCGCGTCACCGGCGCCGTTCCCCCGAAAATGGGAAACAAGAGAAAAAGAAGAAAGATCATGCCGTAACGCTCCAGCTCGTGCCATTCCCGTGCTCTATCCTCCGGCAGTATGCCTTCAACGACCTTGAATCCATCCAAAGGATGAATAGGCACGAGATTGAAGACTGCCAGGATGACATTAAATACTATCAGTTGCTGCAAAAATCCCGTAAGTATGAGTCCCAGAGTTGAATACGGCAAAAGCTCAAGGCGTAGACTAAAAAGGATTTGTATTATAAGAGAACAGACCGTCGCCAGAAGTATATTCGAAACTGGTCCGGCAAGCGATATTATGGCACTATCGCGCCTGGGATGCCTGAGATTGTACGGATCGAACTGAACCGGTTTGCCCCAGCCGAAGTGGATCAAAATAAGCATGACCGTGCCCAGGGGATCCAGGTGAGCCAGAGGATTGAGCGTCAGTCTCCCTTGCAGGCGCGGTGTGGGGTCGCCCAGGCGTTCGGCGGCATACGCATGCGAAAACTCATGAATTGTGATGGCTACGATCAGGGCGCCGAGGCTGAAGACGAACTCAAGCGGGTTGAAAGAGGACCCAAACATATGGTATAGTATAGCATCTATGGCCTATCAGTGTGACATTTGCAGCAAGAAAACCCACGCAGGACGTCAGCATACCCACCACACGGGAGTTGCCGGTGGTCAGTGGAAAAAAAGGGCCCAAACGACGCTTCGCTCTTTTGCGCCTAATCTCCACTACGTGACTATGCCGGTTTCGGGCGTCATGACACGCGTTCGTGCCTGCACCAGTTGCATTAAACGAGCGAGATTTGATCTTCGGAAGGCTTCAGCCGCAGTAGTAGTGGCTTAATTGGCTTCGCAGAAAAACGCAAGACAGCCGTTCGTTGCGTCCCGCTTATAGATCCATCCTGAAGCACAGTCTTCGGCCCTAGGCAACGTAACCTCGGCACAGGCCAAACCCGCCCGGCTCCGCACGTCGAGACTAACCCTATTCATTGCATTGAGAACAATGACCAGAAGCACAAATGCAAGGGTCAAAAACAGAATGAAATTCCACGAAGAGAGGTCATGTTTAAAAGATTTTGATTTCGCGGTTCGTTTTGCCATGGGAGTCCTCCTTTCTATTACCGTAGGCGCCTCGCGAGGGTGTGTCAAGAGGGAAGATACGCCTTGGTAAACTCTTCCCACGAAACCGGGGTTTTGCCTTCGAGTTGCACTTGGGTCGGGGTCCGGTCAAATCCCAAAACTTTCAACCTTTTTTCGTGGAACGTTGTCCAGAGACCCGGCCACGGATGGAGCGCGCGGAATTTCGTCTGTATTCGTACGGCTTCTTTGGTATTGATGAGTGTATCCCACGGTTCAAACCCATCATCGCGAGTAAATCGCCTCGCATACGGCTCGTTTTTTATTTTTTGCTCTACGCCTTTATTTTCCCCGGAGAGATAATCAGGAAGAGACTCCACGAGAAGTTCCGCTCCCAGTTGAAATAGATGCGTTCGCAATGGCCCACTGGTGTCGTGTGGGGCAATCGGAATCTTTTTCTGGGCAATTATTTTCCCTTGGTCAAACTGCTCTGATAGGGTGACGACCGTAACGCCAATTTGGTGATCTCCGGTCATGATGGCCCAGGGGACCGGGTCGCCGCCGCGCCAGCGCGGCAGGAGCGAGGGATGAACGTTTAACCCGCCAAACCGGGCATGGGTAATATATTCAAACGGTATTTTTTCTCCATAACTTGCGCTTATTAATAGGTCCGGTTTAAACGGTGAGCGCGCGGTAGCGGTGGTGGTGGAAATGTTGTGTGACTTGGCCCAGATTTGGACCGGCGTAGGCGTGATGATTTGTTTGCGGCCAATGGGTTTAGGAGGTTGGGTTACTACCGCGACGACGCCTGACAATTTTTCCAAAACCAAAACGGAATCGCTTGTGGAACCGAAAAAGATGACGTTCATATGGTGACTTCTTCCAGTATCTCTTTCCCTTCTTCGTCGCGGGCGGTTTGATAGAGTTTTCCTTTTTGTTCCAGTACCCGCTGGACGAAGAGGATGCCGCCGACGTGATCGGTTTCATGCTGGATGATCGTTGCCAAAAAACCGGAGAATTTTTCTTCGTGCCTGTGTCCGGTTTCATCCTGATATCGAAGGGTAAGGGTGGCGGCGCGCCGGACGCGCCCCCAGATTTTCGGGATCGAGAGGCAGCCTTCCAGCTTGTTTTCGCGCTCCGGCACTCCGTCGGTAAGCTCCTGCGATGATTTGACTATTTCCGGATTTATGAATACCCGGACCTCCTCGGACTCCCTGGGCCTCGTGAGAAACACCCGGAGAGGTTGCCCGACCTGGGGGGCGGCAAGTCCCACGCCCTTGGGGTTCTTTGTTCCGCGGAGTGTCGTTTTCATATCAGAAACGAGTTTGACGAGCCGCTTGTCAAATGAGGTGACGGAGCGGGAAGGCGTCGTGAGGACCGGGTTGGGAGTCGTGACAATGGGCTTCATTATTTTAGCCTATCCTGAAAGTCCTGATCGGTCGGGTCTACGGTGTCCAGATACTCCTGAAGCTGGGCGCGGGCAAGATCGGGCTTTTTGAGCTCGGTGTAAAAGACATAGAGTCCGAAGTATGCGTCGCGGTAGTTGCCCTTGAGTTCTTTTGCCCGGGCTAGATATTCAAGCGCTTTGTCATAATTTCCGTCACGTCCGTAGAGAATGGCCAGGTTGTAGTCGATTTTTGGGTCTGTCGGAGAAAGCGCTGCGGCCCGAAGGAGTGCTTCGATTGCGGCCTGGTTGAGGGTGGGATCAAGGGCGGCCAGCATGTAGAAGATCTTCGTCCGCGTTTTCCAGAAGTTGACGTTTTTGGGGCTTGTTCTGATGGCGCGGTCGTTTTCCTCGAGACTCCGTTTGGCAAGATTTGCCGAGATGGTGGCCTGCTCTCCACCGGCTGCGGCAACGGCAAGGGCGGCGAGGGCAGAGGAAAGCTCATCGTGATACATTGGTTCATTCCGCTTGAGGTTTATGGCTTTGGAGTCTGCCGTCTGGGCTGCAGCAAACTGCCCGGCGCGGGCCAGGCGATATCCGGTGGCAAAGAAAGTATCCGCTTGCCAATATGTTCCAATGGAGAAAAGCAGATAGATGCCCGAGACCGTTGGAACCCACACGGCCCAGTGAGGCAGTCTCAATGTTTTTTTAATTTCTTGCGGGTAGCCGCCTACTGTGGCAAATACAATCGCGGGGATAAGGAAGAAAAGAAGCTGAACAACAACGACCGAAAATCCGAATAAATTGGTGACGAGGACCGTAAGCCAGCCGCCAAAAAGCCCCAAATTCAGCTCCCGCATATCAGGGGGTTGAGGTTTGACCTTTACAATTTGTGTTTTGACAAACCAAAAAATAAATGCACCGATGAGGAGAAGATACGATCCTAACCCAAATACGCCCGTGGTCGCGAGATAATTCAGGTATTCATTATGTGCCTTGTTGTAGAGGAAATCCCACTCGCTCGTCAGGTTATGGGCGGCAGGCCTGTACTGGTAAAAGGCAAACGCAAACGTTTCGGTGCCAGTTCCGATGAGGAGATTCTTGGTTGAACCGCGCCAGGCATTTACCGCGCCCTGCCAGACGTATTTCCTGATCGTTCCTGATTCCGTACCGCCAAACTCAAGTGCGGTGCCGGAGGCAGCAGGAGCCTTCGGTGCAGGTATTTCCCGGCGAGTGATCCGATCGCGCCACCCCTTGAGGCTCACCCAGCGGTCAACTTGGTCTATGTAACTGCCGTTGAAAAATATGACAATGAAACATAGCACGTGGAACAGGGCAAACGGCAGGCGAAGATTCGTTTTCTTCATGGAACGGAAAAGGACGGTCCAAAATACGGCATCTGCAAGGGCTAGTCCCACAAGCCCTGAGCGGGAACGGGTAAAGAGCAGTACGACGAAAAAGAGAACGGACAAAAGAAGATACAGGATAGATGGGATATGTTTTTTATCAATTTCCAATTTCCTTCCTTCCATCTTCGCAATTCCCCAGGCCATTGCAAGTGGGGTAAGGGCGACGAGGTATGCCGCCAACCAATTGGGTTGCCCGAGCGTTGAGAAGACCCGCGACTGCACGTCCTGCACCCAGAGATGTTTATCTACACCGAAGCGCTCCAGTATTCCGTAGAGGGCAACGACAACTGCAGTACCCAATATGACCTTCAAAAGCCGTTTCACATCGGTGAAATGCGTCACGAATGCGTAGTACAAAAGGACGTAGGAGAATACCGACCACATGCCGCCATTGAAGCGTGAGTAATACCCAAACCACGATACATGCCGGTCAATGGAGAAGATCGCGCTTATAAGCTGCGAGAGGACAAAAAGGGCAATAGGAATATCCAGTGGCGTCCGGACAATGCGGATTTCTTTTTCAACGACCATTTTGGTGGCCCAGGCTCCTGCGATCACTGCGGTAAGGGCATATACGACGACCATTTTGTTAAATTCAAACAGCTCGTAGTTCCACGGCGTGAGGATGAGAGGAACAAGAATAAACAGAAGATAAAATCCCAAACGGATAATCCGGGTGCACCAAAGAGTCACGTTCATGGAGTAAGTATATCATATGAGAAAATCCCATTGTGGACAAAAAACCTTTTTGTGGTAAACTATAGGTTCATTATGACTAAACGTGAGGTTGTTCGTGATTCTCGGCCGATTGAAGATATATTTGCCGGAATGACACTCATTGAAATGACGTTTGTGCCGGGAGTGAATTATAAAGTTTTTGCAGAAGCAATTGCGGAAGCAGTCGTTGATAATTTGGATAAATTTTCTATCAGTGAGGATGGGAGATTGTCTCGGGACACGATACTCGCGGTAAAGACGCACATTGAAAGCGATCCGGACGCCATAGCCAGACTCATCCGGAAATGGAATTTCTTAGTAAAATAATATGCCGTATCGAGAGCAATCATCAATCCCGACACACGATCAGCTTCTCATTTTGGGCAATTGGGGTATTCATGAACAGTGGGCCGACGTGTTTGGCGATATGATCAGAAGCAGCGCAAACCACCCAGAACTTCTTGCGTATTACCATTCCGGTCCAGAACCAACACCCCAAAAAAATTATTACCATGCGCTTGTCGGAGTGCTCTACGGCGTATGTGCGCAACAAATTGAAAGACATTCCTTTGGTACGGTGAAAGAAATTCGCGGTTGGCTGAATTCCGACGAAGGTATCGAGACGATTCAGGAAAAAATGAAAGAAAAATTGAACTCATTGCCACCTCTTTCCTTGGCGGCGGCGCCTCTGGCGAAAGAATATTTGTCTTCCGCGGGGAATTCTTTTCCCTTTCTTACCGCGGCAGATGCGCCCTACCGGCTGGGGGGGCGCGGAGAATATGACCTTGACCGACCCGTGCAGACACTTATGGTAGGGAGTCCTGAGGCGCAACTTCGGTTTATTGAGTCCATCATGGCCGGAATCCGCGTGGGGCTTAGTGAATACTCCAAGGATAGACTTGATGTCATACAAATAGGGACATCCGATTCGCTTGCGCGCATCAATCCCTACTATTTTTTGAACCAATCAACCCGCCCGGAGCGTGCATATACTTTTGACCAGCTCAATGACGATCGGGAAGTGCTCAATATGGGAACGCAAATAAGCAGCCGAGCGCGCATGCTGGTCAATCACGAGGGGGACAACCCCACACACACGATCGTCATCGTACATCAGGTAGAAAAAAGTCTGTACACGAGACACGTTTTGCCCATCTTGGCCGACACCAAAGCAGAAGGATTTCATGTGTTTGCCACCGTCGATGCGTCAGCATATACCCCTCATTTGGCTTCGACGTTTGGCAAATCCGGACAGGTGTTTTTAGGAGAAGGCACACGGGTAAAAGGAGCGGGTGGAAGAATATTTCCATCACAAGTGGTTCATGTGGGAGCAAATACGGCAGATCGATACTGGATGCTGGATAGCCGGTAATTTTTGACATTATAGGATTTTATTGTTAGAATGGGCTGGATTTTACTAGGGGGATACAAAAAATGAATTCTATTTTGGAAAGTCTAGGTAAAGGTGATGGAGGGAAATCTCACGGAAAAACCAAAATAAGAGATTTTAAAGGTGAGACAAGCGCATTAAGCTTTACACAGCCTGAGGAAGGGAATTTATCCACAGGCTCGCAAGAGGATCCGTTGTACCCACCATCGTTTCCAACATTTGCACCGCTTTCTGAAGTAGATCCGGCTTCCGACCACACGGTGCCTTCACAGGATGAACCAATCAAATCTAAGAAAAGACCTGAAACCTATGGGCCGACAGGAGATGATGACAAGCCACCCATTGTGAGCTTGGGAAGAATTCATATCCCACTCTACACATCGAAGATTGGAAAGCGTGCGCTTGAGATAGGCGCAAACGCCTTTGGGTACACCACAGAAGCTGTGCGTGGACTCCGTGATCGAACGCTGGAGAGTCTTTTGGAAACAGATACAGATCCGGAGATAACGGTTATAGACAACACTGGTCTTAATGTCGTTATTGAAGTGCCGGTGGCACAGCTAACCGATACGCCTTCAACCAGAGTGCGTGTACGGAAAGCCACCGAGCGTTTTATCACAACGGGAAGATATAATCTTTCTCCGAAGCTTCCCCCGGGAGAGACAAAAGATTTTCCTCATCCAGTAGATCAAAAGAAACTTAAGAAAGGAACAAAGGTAAAAGTTGTTCCAACGCCATCATATGAGCCGCGAAGGCTGGCTCCATACGATCGACATGTTGGCGCCGCAAAAAGATCAGAACGGCTACTTAAATGGAATCCTCACTGGCCTCTTGCCAAAGTTTCTTTGTCCTCATCGGGACTGGAGACGGGACATAATATTTTGAAAGCTCGTGGACACGCCATAAGCTCAGCTGAGACTGCGGCATTTAGTCTTATGCCTGACTTAAACCTGGATATCGTCATGAGATATCTCCCGCCACACGGGCATATTAATCAAGCGTCGGTTCATTTTGCATTTGGCGAAAACGCGCTTCGATTTGCCGCAGACGGGAGTCTGGAGGAGGAATCAACCAAAATTGGAGAAACACTGTATCACCCAGCACTCTTAAGCCTCAAAGATTTTACCGCAATTCTTTCGTATAAACTGCTCGAAGCAAGCGGAAATAACGCAACCATAGAGCCTGACGTGCTTTTGAAGGCGCTCCTTTTGGCTCCCGGCGCAGATGAAGACACGAGACTCATCATCGAGCCGTATATTGCACGAATGCTTGCCATAGGCAGACTGAATCAACTGTTAACTCAGCACCCCGGTGAATTTTCCATAGCCCTTGCCAATACCATCAACTTCACCGATCGTGACGGAAATCCCCACTCACGAGCTGAATTTATCGCAACTGAGCTCATTGGTGTCATACTGGGCTTTGAAGATGCTCCCGATACGAAGCAGGGAGGAGCTTCAACCTATGTGGGATTTGTGTCGACATTGAGTAAAATATTAGCCCGTCACGGCGCATTTATTCAGTGGGGCGGCAACAGCCGTCTGGTGGTTGAAGCAGTTGCAAATGCCCGGAAAATGCCGGAGTTGTATGAACTGGTGAAAAAAATGGGCGTCGCCAATCCTGAATCTATCTCACAGACTCGATCCGTGTTATCGGCAGGGGAATTCTTCTCTTTGACCCTCACGCCGGAAATTCTGTTTGCCAAAGCAGTTGCCGTATTGCAGAGTGAACACGTCCAGGCCATTTTGACCAAAAATGAAGCATTACGGGAGGTTCACCGCTTGAGAGCCATTGAACATATTATAACAACTGTCACACAAATAAGTCAGAGAGTTTGGGATGCCGCTCTGGTAGAATTTGACAAAAAGATTGCAGGCTATTCTGACGGACAAGAAGAAGGAAAGAAAATTGGTTCAGACGTGGCAGCGCGGGTGAAAGGGATGTATTCACTTTCAAATAGTGATTTAGATCCGGATAATGTGGTAGAGGGATTTGTTAAGGACGTTGATAAAACAGATACCCCTCCAAAAAAAAAGCATCGTAGATGATATTCACAAGAGTATTAGAAGTGCAGGGTCGGGAGTGGAGAGGGATAAGGAAGGTCGTCATCGGCAGAAAGGCCAATGAGAACTTACTTTTCCGTGCATCCACTCCCTGTTTGCTATTGCAAACGTGACTCTGTAACATCGAGGATTTCTCCCCGGAATTATATTTTGGGCCCCGCCATGGGCTTAGTCCGACGATTCGGGAACGAGCTCGTACTGCGTGTCTGATCCGGCAACGAGCTGGATGATTTTTTCCCTGATCAGACGTTCAAGATCGGGTTTGAAACCCAATTTCTTTAACAAGCAGTTACGAGTCATCCTCCGTTCCTTTTTGAGAAAATCAATAACAGTGGTTTTTTGAACGGTAAACGAGTTTGTATTACGTTTGTTCATGGTTTTTCACCTCTGAATGACTTGTGATATTGGCGGGGCTCAAGGTAAAAAAAGCGGAGTTTGTGCTTGTTTTACTTTGAGCCCGGGGCGTTTTAAGGTGCGATTGAAAAGACTATCCTATAACAAGCCTGGAAGTTTTGCAATAGTCCACTAGTGTTTTGCTAAGGGAGGAGGGTTGTTGATTGCATCCTCAACGTGCCAGCGAAATATTTCGGTAAGTTTCATACGTTGTCCGCCGGTGAGTCTATTGATGGTTTCCTCTTCGTGGAATACTTGCGTCTTGGCGCGGCGGAGGAGTTCAAACGTCCTTTTTTGTCCCATTTTTTCGAACATGGAAGACGTGTGTGCCTTAAAATCGACCAGTTCACGAACGAGATTGTCCGGCGTTTCTATATCATCTCGTCCGTCGACAAAATTATGCTCGATGATACGGCCGGCAGTTTTCGTCAGATGACTCACAAGTGTATTGTATGTTTGATCCTCTTTGGATTCGTAGACGACGTGCGTCGTTATTCCTTCTCGTGTATGTTCCCCCGGAGGGCGGATATGGATGTAGACATCAGCACTCGTGCCCGCTTCAAATTGAAACGCGACGTGCTGTTTGCCCGGGGTATCATGTACCTTTTTATCAGGGTGTAAAGTCATAGATATTGTGTGCCTATTATACCAGTAGCGCGCAACTTTTGTGATAGAATGCTTCTACGATGCTCGATTTTTTGTTCGGGTTACTTTCTCATGATCTGGGTATAGATTTAGGTACCGCCAATACCCTGGTGTTCGTCAAGGGGAAGGGAATTGTCATCCGCGAGCCGTCGGTCGTTGCCCGGCACCGGAAAACCAAGCAGATTGTGGCCATCGGAACGGAAGCCAAAAAGATGCTTGGCAAAACCCCGACGACGATCGAGGCGTTCCGGCCATTGAAAGACGGCGTCATTGCGGATTTTGATGCGGCGGCCGCCATGCTTACCCACTATATAAAGCTCGTCCACGAGCAGCCGAAAAATCGTATGCTCCCTTCGATCCCGCGGCCCAAAGTGGTCGTGGGGATTCCCTCTGGTGTGACGGAAGTTGAGCGCCGGGCGGTGCAGGAGGCGGCAATCATGGCTGGGGCCCGCGAGGCGTACCTTATCGAAGAGCCCATGGCCGCGGCAATCGGCGCGGGGCTCCCCATTGAGGAAACCAAGGGAAGCTTCATCTGCGACATCGGCGGCGGGACAAGTGAAATTGCCGTTCTCTCCTTGGGCGGGATTGTCGTCAACCGAAGCGTCCGGATTGCGGGAGACGAGATGGATGAGGCGATTGTGAATTTCATGCGCCTCAAATATTCCCTTCTTATCGGCGAGCCGACGGCAGAGGACATCAAGATTGCCGTGGGATCGGCGTATCCGGTTGACAAGACCGAGCGGCAAACGGTCGTACGGGGCCGCGACATCGAAACCGGGCTTCCAAAGAGTATCCGGGTCAATGAGGCTGAGATTCGTGAAACCCTGGCTTCAGTCATCCACGAGATTATCGAGGCAATCTCCGAAACCATCGAGGAAACGCCGCCGGAGCTCATCGGCGACATCATGGAGCACGGAATAGTGCTGGCGGGCGGCGGATCCTTAATCCGCGGGATTGATAAGCTGGTGGCAACCGAAGTGAAGATGCCCGTATGGGTGACGGATGACCCGCAGACGGCGGTTGTGCGCGGGTGTGGGAAACTTCTTGATGATGAGGCGCTCCTTCG
Organism: uncultured Gammaproteobacteria bacterium; assembly: GCA_964515005.1. GTDB lineage: Bacteria > Patescibacteriota > Microgenomatia > UBA10105 > UBA927 > XYB1-FULL-47-11. The sequence continues at coordinate 20,988 of CAZEVT010000006.1, read as the reverse complement.
CAAAGTGAAAGTTGCCGCACGGAAAGTATGATCGCAACAATAATCTCCAGAATATTTGAACCCATGGTAGCCCTTACGGTGCTTGTGGTAGTTGCTGGGTTTCACGCAGGACTCACGGGCCGCGCACTTACAAACTATTTCTTTTTTCTTTTTTCGTTTGCCATTGTTCCTGCGACTGTGTTTCGTTTCTGGTACAAGTACAAGCTGGGTGTGGATTGGGATATACGCGACCGAAAAAAACGCATGCTGCCGCTTTTGTTGCAACTGGTATTTCTTGCGGCCGGTATTGCTATTTTTGCCCGGTGGAACAACCCGGTCATTATTAACATATTCATTACTCTTCTTGTTTGGCTGACGGGATTTTTTTTAATTACCACCAAGTGGAAAATATCAGGGCATACGAGTACCCTCGCCCTCGTGACCGGACTTATCATTTCCTGGTACGGGTGGGCCTGGTGGCCGATACTCTTGATCGTTCCGTTTGTTTCTTGGGCGAGGGTCAAAACGCGTGATCACACGACGCTTCAAGTCATCGCAGGAGCCGCATATTCGTGGATATTACTTTTTATTCTATGAAGCTCGGCAAAGCCTTTTCCGACAGTGTCATCATTGAACAAAAACAGGAATTTCGAAGGACTCGCGACCTCGGTGATTCCTGGTGGCTGGGGGCCGGGCGTGCCCTCATATTTGCGACATTCCTTTGTATTGCCTTTTTTGTTCTTTTATGGCGGCTTTTTGATCTGACGATGGTAAGGGGACACGAGTTTCGCGCGCTTGCGGACGGGAACCGCACGCGGGAGCTTGTGCGACATGCGCCCCGCGGCACGCTTCTTGACCGCGCAGGCCGTCCGCTAACTGCCAACGTCCCGCAGTATCGGCTCCTGAAGCCCTGCGCCGAGGGCCTGGAGGATTGCACTGTTGCCGTTACCCGCGAAGAAGGCGAGCGGCTCACAAAAGCAGGATTACCTGCGGGAAACTTCCTGGAAGTGGACTACCGCAGGCAGTATCTCGCGGACAGCCTCAGTCAGGTGACCGGATTTACCGGAGAACTGGGGCCAGGCGAGCTTGCGGACGAGTACTACAAGCTTCGACAATACCGGGCGGGGGACAGAATCGGCAGGACCGGCGCCGAGGCATACTTTGAGGAAAAGCTGCGGGGGCGCGACGGAAAAGAGCTTGTTGAAGTGGACGCCATGGGCAATATCCTTCGGGTCCTTGGTCGGCAGGAGGAAATCCCCGGCGAAAATATTACCCTTTCGGTAGACGCTGGGCTTTCAGAGGCAGTCGGACGGGCCTTTCCTGCTGGGCAAAAAGGAGCAGTCGTCGTAAGCAAACCCTCAACCGGCGAAATATTTGCCCTCTATTCGAGCCCCGCATTTTCCGCAAATCAATTTTCATTGGGGTTGAGTCAAGAGGAGTTTTCCTCTCTTTCAGATAATCCGGACCGACCGATGTTTAACCGCGCAATCGGCGGCGTGTACCCCCCGGGCAGCACCTTCAAAATCGTGACGTCCGTGGCTGGACTCGAGGAGGGTGCGGTAACGCCGGATACGACGGTTGATGATACCGGATCCATAACCATCGGGCCATTCACGTTCCCCAACTGGTACTTTCTCCAGTATGGGAAGACAGAAGGAGTCGTGGATATTGTGAAGGCAATCCAAAGAAGCAATGATATTTTCTTTTACCGCGTCGGTGAGTGGGTGGGGATCACCAAACTCGTCAAATGGGCGCGAATCCTTGGCGTCGGGCATACCTTGGGCATAGAACTTGCGGGAGAGGCAACGGGGCTGATGCCTGATCCTACGTGGAAAGCGAGTGAGTTTGCCACGACCGCCGACCGCGAGGCCCGAAATGATGAGTGGTATTTGGGAGATACGTATCATGTGGCAATCGGACAGGGGTATCTTTTAACGACGCCCTTGCAGGTAAATTCTTGGACAAATGTCATCGGCAGCGGCGGAAGGTTATGTAGGCCAACGATTGAAAAAAAGACGTCAGCTACCTGCAGGGATCTGGGGTTGGAGAAGCAAACCGTTGATCTTATTACCGAGGGGATGCGACAGGCGTGTGCCACCGGCGGCACCGGCTGGCCGCTGTTTGATTTCCGCGTCCCCGTTGCGTGTAAGACGGGGACCGCCGAGTTCGGTGACCCGAAAAACCGGACGCACGCGTGGTTTACCGCATTTGCGCCGATAGAAGACCCCGAGATTTCTGTTACCGTACTCGTTGAAGGCGCGGGCGAAGGTTCAAACGTCGCCGCCCCGGTGGCCAAAAAGATTTTAGAAGAGTGGTTTGGGAGATAATCCTTGGTATAATGTCCACATGGTAAAAAATCCCCGTATGGTTATTCTCGGTGCAGGCCCTTGCGGCTTAGGTGCCGGATGGAGGCTTAAAGAATTAGGCTACGAAGATTTTGTTATCTACGAAAAACAGACGTACCCAGGAGGACTTGCCTCATCCTATATTGATGATAAAGGGTTTACCTGGGATGTTGGAGGGCATGTCTTGCATTCCCACTATCCTTATTTTGATGCCATGTTTGAGGATGTTATGCACGGGGAGTATTTTACCCACCAACGTGAATCTTGGGTCTGGATTTTTGATCGATTTGTCCCATATCCATTTCAAAACAATATTCATAGATTACCAAAAAAGATATTAGAGGAATGCCTTGATGGACTTAAAAAGAGACCGTCTGACAGTGAAAAGTCTCTTACATCTTTTGCAGACTGGATTATTGCATCCTTTGGTGAAGGAATCGCCAAATATTTTCTCCTTCCATACAACTTTAAAGTATGGGCGTATCCGCCAGAAAAAATGAGCTATCAATGGGTAGGTGACCGGGTGGCGTCTGTTGATGTTGCCAGAATTGAGCGGAATATCTTAAACAATACCGATGATGTGAGTTGGGGGCCAAATGCAGTTTTTCACTTTCCGAAACATGGAGGCACAGGAGATATTTGGAAACGAGTAGCTGCGCGCATGGCGGATAAGATTACCTATGAAAAAACCGTGACGCACATCGATACGAAGAAAAAAACAGTATTTTTTGCAGACGGCACATCCGACACATTTGATGTTTTGCTCACGTCGCTGCCTTTGGACATATTAATACCAATGATCAAAGATAAAACATTTGAGCCGTGCCCATTGCACTATTCAAAAGTTTCCATCGTTGGTCTTGGTATACATGGGAATGTACCTGAGCTTCTCAAAACCAAATGTTGGATGTACTTTCCTGAGGATGCTGCACCCTTTTTCCGAGCAACGGTATTTTCCAATTATTCGAAATATAATGCGCCTGAGGGCGCATGGTCACTCATGACGGAGACTTCGTCATCGACATTTCGACTGCTTCCGAAAGAAGATATTATTGAGGCAGTCATCGCGGGTGCCAAAAAAACGAAATTAATTTCAGAAGATGCCAAGATTGTAAGCACATGGCTTTTTCAAACTGACCACGGATATCCGACGCCTACTCTGGAGCGCGATATATATCTTTCCAAGATGCTTCCAAAACTTGAGACACTAAACATTTTTTCGCGTGGACGATTTGGTGCATGGAAGTATGAAGTGTCGAATCAAGACCACACATTTATGCAAGGAGTAGAATGGGTCAACTACATATTGTTAGGTGAAAAGGAAGTTACGGTACAACACCCAAATGTTGTAAACGGACCACGATGAACATACTTATTATCACGGCAACATATCCTCCAAGCGCTAATGGCGTGGCCATTTCAACGAAACGAACGGTGACTGCACTGCGAGCTCTCGGGCACCGCGTCGTAGTTATTGGCCCAAGAGTTCAAGCAAACGACAGAGATTCCGATTATATTTCATTTTCTACGATAAGAATTCCTTTCTTTGGACTTGCTGATTATCCCGTGATTATTCCCAGGTCCGGCGCATCTTTCATACGAGAACTTCCAAAAATTTCCTGGGATGTCATTCATGTTCACCACCCCTTTTTTGTGGGAAAGTTGGCTTTATTTTTGGGTAGGTCATTATATGTTCCTGTTTTTTTTACCTATCACACACAATACGACGCATATTTGAATCATCTGCCTTTGTTACCCCGAAGTTTGAAGAATTATTTGTATAGAAAGAATGTTTTAGAGTTGCTTAGTGAACTTGACGGTATTATCGCTACCACGAAGTGGCTACAACATGATCTGATCACCAAAACTGGCAGGCAAGACATTTACTATGCATCAACTGCGGGTTTACCGCGTTCGTTTTTGGTAAAAATCAGCGATGCCCAATTGCGTTTGCAGTTTGGTCTCCCAGAACGCGGCCCGATTTTCTTGAGTGTTTCTCGACTCTCTCCGGAAAAAAAAGTCGATATACTACTTCGGGCGTTTTTACAATGGGCGAAGAGTCACCCTCAAGGGCTTCTTGTTATCATCGGAGACGGATCATACAGGAAAAAACTTGAACGTATGGCCGGACAACATTCGGAAGGAAGACGTGTACGATTTGTTGGTAAAATTCCCAATGAACAGTTAGCCCCCTGGTATTCGGTTGCGACGATTTTTTTGTATAGTTCAGTTACAGACACAATCGGGATCAATATTATTGAAGCAATGTCTGCTGGAGTACCAGTTGTCGCCCCTGATCACTATACAACCCGCGAAATAATACGGAGCGACTATAATGGCATATTGGCTTCTCAAAAAGCATCAGCTATCGCCCTGGCGATGAGTGGTGCTATGGCAAAACGTACATTACTTACCAAGGGAGCGAAGAAAACCGCGCATGCCTATGATGTTAGAATTAGCGTGAAGGAGCTCATAGCGGTCTATGAAACAGTTAAGCAAAAGAAAAAGAAATATCAATAGAGTTTTTCTTGCAAAAGAAGCACTTACCGCCTGTCTTACTGAATCGGGTTTCGTGGCTGGGGCACATCACTTTGTCGATTTATGGGCGCGGGATAGTTTGTTTGCGACGTTTGGTGCAAATGCAGTCGGCTTAGCCGAAGCATCAAAAAGAACAATAGAAACATTCCTTTTGCATCAACGCGCCGATGGACTTATTCCCTATCTTATTTTGAGGAGTCACCATAACCTTGGTAAATATTTCGGCCGGCATGTTTATTTCAAAACTCCCAAAGCCCAATTTCGATCACATTTATCATATGGAACAGTTCCAGATGGGGGGATTTTGACTATTATTGCCGCTAAAAAATATGCAGAGAGTTCAAGAGATCGTGCATTTCTAAAAAAGAATTATGAGCAACTCCGGAAAGCACTTCGTTGGTACGGGAAAAAATTTGATATGGGTCTTATTCGTGAATGGTTTCTGTGTGAATGGGCAGATGCGATTCTTAAGATTGGAAAAACTTTGTATACGAACGTCCTGTATTTTCGTGCAACAGGAGATATGGTTTGGATAGCCAAAGAGCTAAAAAAAGAACGTGATGCAAAAAAATATATGCGATGGCATAAACATCTCGGTGAGTGTATTCACAAAGAATTTTGGAATGGTTCACATTTTGCCGATTGGAAAGATTGGAAGAGGCAAGATTATTTTGCGGCACACCCAAACATGATGGCGATCGTGTTTGGTCTGGCAACACCCAAGGAGCGGGATGTGATTTTAACAAAAGCAAAGACTCAATTATGGAATGGGTGGACCCTGCGAAACACTGTTCCATCCTACCCGTGGTGGAGGGTTCCGCTATTGCACCATCTGGTCGGCCTTCCGGATTATCATAATGGCATGGTCTGGTTGCAACCTGGGCTTATGTATACGGTGGCACTCCATATCGCGGGTAAAACAAAGCGAGCGAAAGAGGTGTTACAAAGTATTGGCCAAAAAATTCAACAACATCATGGAGTGTATGAGGTATACGAAATACATGGGAAGCCAACGAAGCGTTTGTTCTATACATCCGAGCATCCTTTCGCCTGGTCGGCCGGATTATTTTTGTGGGCACATTCACTCATTAATATCCCTTAAAAAGCAGTATGAAAAGTCCGAGCGCGATGGAAGCGTTCACAAGATATGACACTGGGATTGAAAACGTTCCGATGGTCACCCAAGGATACCAGCGTGTATCGCGGGGATTCCATTTGGACAGCGGGTGCAGGGGATTGACAACAAACCATGTAAAATCTTCAACTCTACTTCCCACAACATAGGAAAACAAAAGAACAAGAAAAAGGTGCGAATTCCATCCGGTAATGATAAGGGGTAGAGCGATAAGAAGCAGAGGGAACATGCAGAAGTATATAAAAAAATGATACGCGGTATACGTATACCCTTTTGGCAAACGAATGCGCCACCACGCAGGATTCCAATGCCACCCCTCTTTGCCTTCCATATACGCCTCACTGCAGGCAAAGAGCACCATTGCAAGTTGTATGGTCAAAAAAATACTAACATCTCTTGGCGTCATGGTACCATAATACTATATGGATGAAGAAACTACCTGTTGGGTCGGATTTTCGGTATTTCCGGGGATCGGTCCCGTTCGGTTTAAACTTCTTCGCACGTATTTCGGATCTGCCAAAGCTGCCTGGAATGCGTCGCCCGCAACCCTCAAAAAAATTAAACTCGGCGAACGCCTTACCGACAATTTTGTCGATTTTCGAAAACAATTTGATATCGATGCATATCTTCGGCAGTTGGAAAAACTCCATGTTTCGGTGCTCACCCTCAAAAGTCCTAAGTACCCGAGGTTACTCAAGGAAATACCGGATGCGCCGTTTCTTTTGTATGTACGTGGGAAAAATACCGGGACGCCCATCAATATGGAACGGACGATCGGGGTCGTTGGCACCCGGCACGTGACTCCCTATGGGGTAGAAGTGACCAAGAAGTTGGTGCGGGAGCTCGTGGCAAAGGGGTTTACCATTGTTTCCGGCATGGCGTTCGGCGTCGATGCGGTAGCGCACCAGGCGGCCATTGATGCGGGGGGCAAAACGATTGCGGTTTTGGGGTGCGGTATTGACATTATTGCCCCGTCAAGTAATGCTAGGTTGTATTGGGCAATTGCCCGGGGCGGCGGGGCGATTGTGTCGGAAATGCCCCTCGGACTCCGGCCCAGTAAAGGAATGTTTCCGGCGCGAAACAGAATCATTAGCGGCCTATCCCTCGGCGTCGTGGTGACCGAAGGGGCGTCAGATAGCGGCTCCCTTATCACCGCCCGAAACGCGGGCGAACAGGGGCGTGAGGTGTTTGCGGTGCCGGGGCCGATTACGAATGTATTAAGCCGCGGGCCGTCAAAACTTTTGAAAAACGGTGCCAAGCTGGTAGAATCCGCGGAGGATATACTAGAGGAACTATGAAATCAAAAAAATCTACGCCGCTTATTATCGTTGAGTCGCCGACCAAAGCCAGGACGCTCACCCGATTTCTTAAGGGCAAGTTTGACGTGATTGCGACCATGGGTCACGTGAGGGACCTGCCCAAGAGCGATCTTGGGGTGGACGTGGAACATGATTTTACTCCCCGGTATATCGTCCCCCGGGCCAAGGCCAAGTACGTCAAGGAATTTAAGGGAATTGCCAGCAAAGCCGATTCCATTATCCTGGCGACCGACCCTGACCGCGAAGGGGAGGCAATTGCCTTTCACGTATCGGAGCTTTTGAAGGAGAAATCCAAAAAAACAATTGAGTATAAACGTATTGCGTTCCATGAAATTACCGAGCACGCCATTGCCGAGGCCCTTGAACATCCGCGGGAGATAGATCTCAAGCTCGTGGATGCCCAACAAGCGCGAAGGGTTATGGACCGGCTCGTCGGATACAAGCTCTCGCCTTTGCTTTGGCAAAAGCTCTCCAAGCGCTGGTTGTCTGCAGGACGGGTCCAGTCGGTTGCGGTCCGTCTCGTCGTTGAGCGTGAACGGGAAATTGCACGGTTTACGAAAAAGGAATTTTGGACGATTGATGGGAGTTTTGATCCGGAGATTATCGCGGCTCTGGTATCCAAAGACGGCGTCAAGTACGAGGAAACGCTCACCTTTGATTTGTTTGACGGCTCGTATTCGACTAAGTCGTCTACCATAACGGGTAAGGAATCCGCAGATGCAATTGTTGCGGATTTAAAGCCTCCGTTTACCGTTTCGGCGGTTGATAAGAAAGAGGTAAGAAGAAACCCAGCTGCCCCATACACAACGAGCACCCTCCAGCAGGATGCCGGTCGCAAGCTGTATTTTTCTGCAAAAAAAACCATGCAGATTGCCCAAAAGCTGTATGAGGAAGGACATATCACATACCACAGGACCGATAGCGTGAATCTTTCAGAGAAGTTTTTGGAGGAGTCGCGCGCGTATATTTCGGAAACGTACGGAAAAGAATTCATATCAGATGCCGCGCGCAAATATCAGACCAGATCCAAAGTCGCCCAGGAAGCACACGAGGCAATAAGACCTACAACGGCTGAACTCATCAGTCTCCAGGGTGCAAATGACGAATTAAACCGCGACCACGCAAGACTGTATGAGCTCATTTGGAAGCGGGCAGTGGCATCTCAAGCTGCAGAGGCGGTATTTGATTCGACGACCATTGATATAACCAGCAGTAACGGCTATGTATTTGAAACCCAAGGATCGGTTATCAAGTTCGAGGGATTTTTGAAAATTATGGGTCGCGACGTTGATGAGGTTATTATTCCCAAAGTGGCCGCCGGACAAACCGTTGGGTTGAAAGAAGCCAAGCCGGAACAGCACTTTACCAATCCGCCGCCACGCTACACAGAAGTATCGCTCATCAAAACGCTTGAGGAAAAAGACATCGGCAGGCCAAGTACCTACGCGCCGATTATTTCCACTATCCAGGACCGCCAATACGTTTCAAAGGAAGACAAAAAACTTGTCCCCACGGAACTGGGCAATTCCGTGACAGACTTTCTGGTGAAGTATTTTCCCGATATCCTCGAACTGCCGTTTACTGCCAAAATGGAAGCGAATTTGGACGCGATTGCAAACGGAGAAACCGAGTGGGTGCCGGTCATCCGGGAGTTCTACACGCCGTTTGAAAAAGATCTGGATGCGGCGTACGCGCAGGCAGACCAGGTGAAAATTGCGGAAGAAGTGATTGATGAAAAGTGCCCTGACTGCGGCAACCCCCTGGTCGTCCGCATGGGGCGGTTTGGGAAGTTTATCGCCTGCAGTACGTTCCCCGCGTGCAAATACACCCGCCAGTTTGCCGAAAAAATTGATATGAAGTGCCCGACGGACGGGGGAGATATCGTCATCAAAAAAACGCGCCGCGGCAAGACATTTTACGGCTGCAGCAACTACCCGAAGTGCACATTTGCCGCCTGGAAGAAGGAAGATATAAAATAATTTGCGTATTCGTATTATAATGGAGCCATGGATGATCGGAAACGGACGCTCGCGGCAATTACCGTCATAATCGGCATACTCGTCCTTGTGGCGATTGTTGTCGGCGTTTTGGTGTCCGGAAAAAAAACGCTCTCACCGGTTCCGGACGAGGACGGGGCCATCAAAATAATTTTCGTCACTCCTACGCCCGCCGAACCCACGGCAACTCCCACGCCGACCACCAAGCCCACGGCAACGCCAAAACCTAAAGCGACCGCAACGCCAACTCCGAAGGCAACGGCAACACCCAAAGCAACGGGTACACCCACGCCCACGCCGGGCGGGGCAACGGCTACACCCACGCCCACCGGTACGCCGACTCCTTCGCCTACGCCATCATGATGGATACCCTGCTTGCCCTTGATCACGAATTATTTTTATTCATCAATCATCTGCCGCACCTAGTAGTTACCGATGCGTTTGCCATGACCCTTTCCGGCGTGTTTGGGGCAACAACGGTCATATGGCTTTTGTTGTCGATTCTTTTATTTGTCCGTGAAGAGCGCCGGGACCACTGGTTTTTTCTTCCGGTTGTTGCGGCTGCGGGAATAAGTATGCTCGTGACCGACGTACTTCTTAAAAATTATTTCACCCGGAACCGTCCGCCACTCGACCTTGGCACGATTCAGGTGGCGTCCGTCAATGGATATTCGTTTCCTTCCGGCCACGCGACGTTTGCGTGGGCCCTTGCCGTTGTTCTTGCCCACATTGAACCGCGGGCGAAATACTTCTTCTATATTCTTGCGGGCTTAATCTCACTCTCAAGAATATATTTGGGCGTTCATTATCCTGCAGATGTCGTTGCCGGAAGTTTTATCGGCGCGGGGATCGGGTTGTTGGCTCTTTGGATTGAACGTCTGGTGATATTTCACCGCATCCGCAGACGAAAGCCGTGATCATAGAGCCATTGACAACTATAGGGCTGTTTGTTACAATCTCTTTTTATTCACGTATATGCCTGCACCACTCTACGAGGGATCACCGGAACACATGAAAGCCTTACGGGTTTTCGTGTCTAATTGCAACAAACGAGACGAAGAAATGGAAGAAGAAGAAAAGGCTTGGAAAGTAATTCCGCTCCGGTTTCCAGCTGAATTGAATACCGTCGATGAGGCAGAGAACTCTATTTTGGCAACGCAACTAGAGGAGTTTTTGGTAAAATTGCCGGAGCGGTGGAGAGACGTATTGGAAGCACACGTTGTAGATGGAGAGACGTTTGAGGAAATCGGTGCACGATTCGGAGTTACTCGCCAGACAACCTTTAGAAATATGCAAGACGCAGTAAAAAGATTACTCGAGACTCCTCAATTTAGCCCCCTTCGAGAGTTTTTAGAACGATAACAGCTTTACCTAAAAGTCTTGTATAATACTCCTCATGATCAAGTTAAACGCCCGAGAACTTCGAAGTTCTCCTGTTGATGAAGAGGCAGCAAAGGCCATTAAAAAAAATCCCATCACGATTATTCTTGATAACGTGTTAGACACGTACAACGTGGGATCTATTTTCAGACTCGCCGATGCGGTCGCCGCAGAAAGAGTAATTCTTTGCGGAGAGACACTTACGCCCCCCAACAGCAGAATAAAAAAAGCATCGATCAACACGACCGGTTGGGTCAACTGGGAGTACGAAAAAAATACAGTGGATGCCGTCAAGAAATTAAAAGAAAAGGGAGTTGCGATTGTTGCCGTTGAACAGGACAAAAGAAGCAAGCCGTTTTATAAAGTTGAATATCCTTTTCCTATCGCGATCGTTGTGGGGAATGAAACGACCGGCGTGAACTCGGATGTATTGGATAGGGCAGACATAATTGTCGAACTTCCCATGTGGGGGGTAAATAAATCATTAAATGTCATGGTGAGCTGCGGGATTATTCTCTATGAGATCATGAAGCAGAAAGGGGCATACGTGGTTTGATGCACATACAATCTTCTCGCTATTTCATTTTGTTTTGGGTTCTTGGCGTGGTTCTCGTGGTCGTTATGGCGGGTTTTGTGTTGATACATGTGAGGAAATCTTATACGAATAAACGTGCGGCATATCCGGCACGATTACCTAAAGAAAACTTCGTTTTTCCTCCTTCTGAACGTTTTCAATATTATTATGAACCAAAGCCTGACACGCTATGGGAGGATCCACGAGAGTGGCTAGGGTACACGCCGGTGTATACTATTAATGCTGACGGGCTCAATGAACGATATACCTATCCCCTCGAAAAACTCGAACACTCCTTCCGCATCCTCGTTATAGGGGACTCAACAACGTTTGGTTTACTGGCAAATACGGGAGATAATTATGTAGAACGGCTCGAGGATCTTCTTAACAGCCAGTCCTGCGATGCTATTGATAGATTCGAAGTTATCAATTTGGGCGTACCGGGCTATGATATTGCCTATACGGTCGAACGATATAAACAAAAAGGGCAACAGTATGCCCCGGATCTCGTCTTGTGGCTTATCAATGACCACAATTTCTATCAGAGTAGAGAGCGGATTATTGCCCGGGAAAAAGAATTATTTCATGCTATGAGTAGTGCGGAGCGTGAAAAAAAAGAGCGCGCTGGCCTTTTATACCAAGTATCAGAACAGGCGACAGAAGACATTGCCCGTCAGTACCCGCAAGAGGAAATAGAGGCTCTGCAAGCCACGTATATACAAGAGTTTTTATCGCTGTATACGAAAACAATAGTTTTTTTGTTGTTTTCCGATATGCCCGATGAGAAACTCATTGCATTGTTACAGAAATACCGGACCGATCGCCCCAACACTTGGGTGTATACAGGCTTGCCGGCCTTGTCACCGCGACATGGGTTATTAGATGATTATCATCCGAGTGTCGAAGGGCATAAAGTTATCGCAACGGAGCTTTATGAATATTTACATGCCAATGGGTTGTATGCATGTAACTAACTATGTACCTATGACGCATCGCACCCGCTACGCACGCATTGGCCTTATCGTTGTTATCGAATCTGTTGTTGTCATGTATCTTGTAGTGAAGACGTATCAGAAGATACAGGATATGTTTTTTTCTCCGAAGTATGTGGTGAGATTGAGCAAAGAACAGTATCCATTTACATCATCTTCGATATTCCCGCATTTTTATGAACCGAAGCCCAATAGTATAGTGCATGATCACCCCGAATGGCTTGGATATAACGTCAGCTATTCGATAAACAGCGATAGTCTCAATGAACGGATGGAATATCAAGTGGTGAAGCCATCAGATACATTTCGGATCATCATGCTTGGGAACTCATTTACCTTTGGGTTGTTTGTCAATACGAATGAGAATTATTCGGAATTATTGGAGATGTCGCTACAAAATCATACGTGTCTTCCATATAAGGCATTCGATGTGATAAACCTTGGGGTTCCAGGATATGACATAGGGTACAGTGCAGAGCGGTATCGGTTACGGGGACAAAAGTATCACCCGGATCTGGTGGTCTGGTTTGTCAATCCCAGTACGTTTGAAACGTTATCGGATCGTATGATAGAGTTGGAAGGGCAGTATCTCCAGAAACTGTCACGAGAAGAAATTCAGAGGCATGAAAAAGCCGGTGAGTACTATTTTGTCGGGCGTCGTGCGTGGGACCAGCTCGTTTCGGAACTAAGCCCGGAAGAGAGGATAACCAAACAGGTGAAGTATTTTGCTGATTTTTCCGCGTATTATACGGGGCCGCTCCTCATTGTCGCCAATCAATGGTCAGATTGGCCAAAATATGCGCGCTTAGCAATGCGCAATGCGGTCCTCCTCCGGCCGCAGACTTGGGTTTATGAGGAGTTACCATCTTTATCTCAAGTTGGAGCATTGTTACCGGATAAGCACCCGAACGTAAAAGGACATAAGCTGATAGCTTTAGGCATATATGCGTATCTTTTGGAGAATCACTTGCTGCCCTGCAGCGAAGCCGCACCTTGACGAAATGAAATTATTCTGTATGAGATAATACAGCAGCATGAATAAGAAAATACGGATAACCACTTTGATTCTTGGCGCGCTTCTTCTGTTGTCTTTCTATATATTCAGCCGCGAGGTAAAACAGGGATTTCTTAAACAAACGGATTTTGATGTGACGGTGCGGCTGCAGGACAATATTCCGAAACGATTCGATGAAGTGTGGGAAGACGTTGCGTTTTTTGTGTCGCCTGGGCCGTCAATTTTCTTGGTCGGGCTCTTGACGATCGCGGCGCTTGTCGACTGGAAGCACAAAAAAATTCGGTTACGGGCACTCATCATTCCACTGCTTTTTGCCGCACTCATTTATGGTGAACTTTACGGCAAGGCAGTCGTCCATCACCCCGCGCCGCCCTTTTTCATGATCAAAAACCCGACGACCATATTTCCGAAGTATTACGTAAACGCGCAGTATTCCTACCCTTCGGGCCACACAGCCCGTGCGGTATTTTTAGGCGTCATATCCTGGTCTCTCATACGAAAAAAGCGTCTGTTTGCAGCTGTTGGAGTGGGAATATTTGTTGCCTTTGTCTCCATCGGGCGTATCTACCTCGGCCATCACTGGCTATCAGATATCCTTGGAGGGGGACTCTTAGGTAGTGGGTTCGGGATAGTTTTGATGTCAGTCCTATAACAGGGTTCTTGCAGTTACCATAGTAATTGTATAAACTAATTATGATATGGGACTTGATGTAAAACTAGATGGCCCGCAAAGGTTCAGGGACATTCTTAAATCGACACCACCGCCAGAGGCGACAGCCGTTAAGCCAGTCGCTCCAGTGAAGGAGTCTTCAGTAACACCGCCTGTTGAATCAACAGATACGTATGTGAATCCTGCAACTGCCGAACTTCTGGCTCGTGTAACACAAGCAACACAGAGACGCCAATCAGTCAAACCCGATCCTGCAAGCACGGTAGCAGAAGACCGACGGGTAACCGGCGAAACACATAGAGCTGGTAAGGCACGAGTCAGAGGAGGCGGATAACATCCCCGCCCTTGACTTGACTCATTTATCTCCCGTATAATAGGAAAGTAATGAAGGCATAGCCGTAAGACCATTGGTTTCTAGGGCACAACTACCCCGACCAACTGGTCGGGTTTTTTGGCCTCATTTTTGCCCTTTGACACTCGAATGGTGGTAGGAATTTTATTTGATGCAAGCAGTTTTGTTTGCGTCAATTCTTTTTGAGAGTTTGATCCTGGCTCAGGATGAACGCTGGCGGCGTGCCTTAAGCATGCAAGTCGAACGGTAAGTGGCCGCAAGGCTACAAACAGTGGCGGACGGGTGAGTATAAGCGAGGAACGTACCCTTTACTGTGACATAGCTCGTCGAAAGACGGGGTAATTTCGCATGACCCTTCACGGGGAAAGCGCTTAACCGCGCGGTAAAGGAGCGGCCTTGTTCCTATCAGCTAGTTGGTGGGGTAATGGCCTACCAAGGCTCTGACGGGTAGGGGGTGTGAGAGCACGACCCCCCACAATGGCACTGAGACACGGGCCATACATCTACGGATGGCAGCAACTGGGAATCGTTGGCAATGGGCGAAAGCCTGACCACGCGACGCCGCGTGAGGGATGAAGTATTTCGGTATGTAAACCTCTTTTACGGGACTATCATGGTTCCGAGAATAAGCACCTACAAACTACGTGCCAGCAGTCGCGGTAATACGTAGGGTGCAAGCGTTATCCGGATTTACTGGGCGTAAAGGGTCGTGTAGGTGGTTTATCGCATCGTGCTTGAAAGCCCGAGGCTCAACCTCGGCGTTGGGCACGAGATGGATAGACTAGAGGGTTGCAGAGGTAAGGGGAACTCATAGTGGAGCAGTGAAATGCGTTGATATTATGAGGAACACCAAAGGCGAAGGCACCTTACTGGGCAACATCTGACACTCAGACACGAAAGCTAGGGGAGCGAAGCAGATTAGAGACCTGCGTAGTCCTAGCCCTAAACGCATGTCTGCTAGTTACCCTCCGCAAGGGGGGCGACGTAAGCTAACGCGTTAAGCAGACCGCCTGGGGAGTACGATCGCAAGATTAAAACTCAAAGGAATTGACGGGGACCCGCACAACCGGTGGAGCGTGTGGTTCAATTCGAGACAAAGCGAAGGACCTTACCAGGTCTTGACATCTTACCGTTTTAAGTCCGCAGAAATGTGGACCTATCCGCAAGGATGGTAGGACAGCAGCTGCATGGCAGCCGTCAGCTCGTGCCGTGGGGTGTTCCTTTAAGTAGGAGAACGAGCGCAACCCGTATCTAATGTTACAAGTGTCATTAGAGACTGCCCCGCCTTCAGGCGGGGAGGAAGGAACGGACGACGACATGTCAGCACGGCGCTTATGACCTGGGTCACACACACCCTACAATGGCGAATAACAATGGGAAGCTAGCGCGCAAGCGTATGCAAATCTCCTATAAATTTCGCCTCAGTTCAGATTGGGGTCTGCAACCCGACCCCATGAAGTCGGAATCGGTAGTAATCGCAGATCAGCAGGCTGCGGTGAATACGTTCTCGGGTCTTGTACACACCGCCCGTCTATTTTAGGCGGCCCAAAAACGAAATTTTTTGGGTAAAAGTCAGCTTATAACGGTGAAACCCCTCGTGGGCAATACCGTGGGAAGTCGCCCCGATAAAAAATCGAGGTTGACCCCGTAGAGACTTATATGGGAGGTACCGGATAATCCGGAAATAAACTTTCATTACACGCTGGCCCCCCATATTTATGGGGGATGATATAGTCCATACTGTTAGTAATAACAGATTAATATGCAAGCCAACAAAGTTGGAGGCGGCCGAAGAGCCCCGCAAGGGGAGCTAAGCCGAATTCAGCGATGGGGACTAAGTCGTAACAAGGTATCCCTAGCCGAAGCTGGGGATGGATCACCTCCTTTCTATTTTTAAAAATCATTGGTTTTAAGAAAGTAAAGTCCCGATCTAATCGGGACGACTGCTTTCAAGACTCCGGTGATACCGTCCCGCTGAGAGCGGGACTAACTCGCTTTAACAGATCCCGAATATCTGATGTACAGTGTTCGGTAAGCGAATCTCTCAAACGTTTCTTACCACCATTGGAGTGTCAATACAAAAGTCCCCGCGAGGGGATTTTTGGTATAATCAGATAGTGGCGCGGTGGCGAAGTGGTAACGCGGGAGTCTGCAAAACTTCTATGCAAGGGTTCAATTCCCTTCCGCGCCTCACGGGGCGGCTAGTTTCGGGCAAAGCCAGATCACGCTCTGCGTGACATCGGTATGTATTATGTATATGTTTTGAAAAGTAAGAAGAATAATGACTTGTATATTGGGTCTTGCGGCGACTTACAAATTCGATTTAAGCAACATAATAATGGAGAAGTGCAGTCGACAAAAGGATATAGACCATGGGAACTAACCTATTATGAAGCGTATAAGAGCAAGAAAGATTCTGGTATTAGAGAGAAACGATTAAAAATGCATGCAGCGAAAGATGAGTTAAAAGAAAGATTACGGTATAGTTTATGGGGTCAGTAGTTCAGCGGTAGAACGCTTTCCTGATAAGAAAGAGGTGGATGGTCCGACTCCATCCTGACCCACAACAGTGGGAGAACGTCACGCAGAGCGTGATCTGGCTCTGCCAGACTTTCCTGATAAGAAAGAGGTGGATGGTCCGACTCCATCCTGACCCACCACAGTAGGAGAACGTCCCGCCTGAGGCGGGAAGGCGCATGGGGAGTTTACCCTGAGCGAAGCCGAAGGGACTCCATGGCCGCCCACAAACTGAAAAAAGTTGTAGTTTTCTTAAAAATAAGATACTATCCGCACACTAATATGCTACCGTTTGAATTACGAGATTCGAGTTTAGTAGGAATTATCCGTACCGGGGCGGACAGCAGAACGCGGGTAACTTCGTTGGGCTCTTATGTTTCCGTGGAACATCAGTCACTTGTCCCAGCAAGCCGTATGGGTCCGGCTCATTGGTACACGATGGGTGGGGGTGATTTTTTTGATCCCCAGCAAAACCATATAGAAGCGCTTCGCGAAGCGCTCGCAAAACGAAACGAAGAGAAAAATAAGTTAGAACAATCCAATTTGTCTTGATGCATCTATAACAGACTGCGGGTAGGAAAAGTCAACCGGAATCTCCCGTGGGTTGTTCCATTTATCTAAATACTTCAGTTTTTTGTTCGCCACCCCGAAATCATACAGATCCCGGGTTAAAAGGACATCTGCTTCACAGTATGATTTAAGCTTGGCTAGGCTCTCTGGTGAATGTTCTTTCCAGTACAACACCGCGTTTGTTCCTACGTCTGTTTTTTCCTTTCCCAGCGTTTGGGTCGCCAGATGATTGAGGCTCAAGGAAAACCCAAGCGTATCGCGTACCGCCTTCATGATGTCAAAGTGGGGAAGCTTCTCAAATCCCGTTGGTGAGTAAGGGGTAAGGGATGGGATATCAAACTTTATGGTATTAAATCCAATGATTCTTGATACTCCGGAAAAGTGCTTCCACATATTGGGAAGTTCCGGCTCCCAGAAGCTGTACATCGTGCCGCCGATTTCTTGTTGGAGTTCGTTGACCGTGCGCACGTACACAGACACGATGGAAATCCCCAAAGCCGCCGGGTCGTAGGAGCCGGTTTCAGCAAATAGCTTTTGGGTCTCGACGTCGAAAAATACCTGCGTGAGCATAGGAGATCATTATACCAAAGCTTGACACAACAGGCTTTTTCAGATATTCTTCCGCTATGCAACGTAATTATCTCGAGGAAGAACGCCGCGGCGATGTAACCGCGCCAGCAACTGTTACGGAGGCATTTCAAAGGGCACTGACGCAGGTACAACTAGGGCTCACCGATCGAATTGATCTGGTGACATTCGCGAAAGCTTCCCCGTGGGGCGGAAGAGATTTACATGCTCCTCTCGTCAAACAAATTTCTCCTCCTGGCGTTGTATTCTCTGATGAACAAATAAAAGTCGGATTGGATGAATTTTTCTCAACACTCCTTGGAGGAATGGATGGGCGAGAAGAGCTGGATAAGTTGGCGTCGAGACAGGATGAGCAAACAGGACGAAATAGTATTGTAACAGAACAGGCTACACACGTTGACCGGACACACATATACGTCGACACGATCATTTGGGAATTGCCTACAAAAGACGGCCAGGTGATTGGTCTTTCTATGGAAGCCGATGATAGTGGACCTTTGTCTTGGTCATACTATATCGGTTTACCGCATAAAGAGCGAGTTGGTTTTAATGCATTCCGTCGGGGAATTCAGCATGCGCTGTCCAGGGTATTCCATCCGATTTTCGATCGCGACATGCTCCCGCCAGATAGACTCTAAGCTCAAGGCTACTTCTTCGGTTTGAAATCCAGCGCAAGGGAGTTGATGCAATACCGGAGTCCCGTTTTGCCTGTCCTGAGCCCTGCCGAAGGATCCCGCGGCCCGTCATTGAAGACATGGCCCAAGTGTGCACTACAGTTTGCGCACATTACTTCGGTCCTGCGCATGCCGAGGGCAGTATCCTCTTCAGTTTTGACGTTTGCCTTATTTATCGGATCCCAAAAACTTGGCCAGCCGGTCCCTGAATCAAATTTCGTATCGCTTTTAAACAGTTCCTGCCCGCAGGCCACGCACACATACATGCCCGGCTCGTGATTATCGGTGTATTTGCCGCTAAACGGCGGCTCCGTGCCCTTGAGGAAGCATACATTGTATTGCTCTTCGGTAAGCTTCTTTTTCATCTTGTCGCGGTTTACTTTCATAGTATTGGTTTCGTTCCATCCACGTCTGAAATAAATAGCCCCGGCCGAAAGACAGGATTGCACAATAATAGTATAATATCGCCTAATGCCAAGCGCAAGAGAATTACATAGGAATAGGCGTGATTTTTTAAAAGCCTCTGGAGTTTCTTTGATAGGGCTTGTCGCTACACTGTATGAATTTCAAAGGGAGTGGAGAATTCGATTTGATGAGGGAAATGAACCGTTTGATCTCACTGGAAACCGACTCGAAGGTGGAGAGATTGTGAGTGAGGTTGAACTTGCCGGATTATATAGAGAAGCAATACTGTCCCAACGATCAATAGAGCCAGACCCAACCATCATTAGATCAACGCTTTATAACGCAATGCGGTATTTTGGGACTGACCACGATCGGGCTATCAGACGATCGAACAACGTATCGTTCGTAGAAGGCCAAGACTCAAAGTGTAATGCGGCCTGTGTCTATGACACTCGCAATGGCTTGGGAGCCGAGTTTACTTCGGACATCTTTTCTCCCGAGACTCCAGATTGGGCATGGCCAAACTTACTTAGAGCCTTGACCCATGAGGCGTATCACTTGTCTGTTGAAACAGAATCAGATTATCCAGCCCTCTTTCCAAATAAAGAAAAATACGGTGTTTTGGGTGAATATACCATTACAGGAGGCAAGAGAGGTTTCCGCCGATTAGAAACGCATAGTAATAGTGTAAATTTATTACATTTCACGGGGAAGTATGATACATATAGTTTTCTTGAAGAATTTTTTGCAGAGGTTGGAGCAGTGAGCTATGGGGAGAGAATGCGTGAAGCGGGCCTGAAAGGAATAGAGCAGTACGGCACGCTGTGGGGATATGGTTTTCTAGGTTACCCCGCCCTTGGTCAAGGAATTGTTGATATGTTCGACACCAAAGGCGTTGATGGGCACGAGTCATGGCAAAAGTGGTGGGGTGATGCGATTGATTTGGGCCGAGTTAATAGGCTTCACTATGATAGTGACCGCTTTAAATTTCTCTCAAGAATAGGGGAAAGAGTAATGGAAAAGAATGCCCGTCCTGACAACGATGTACTTTCTCCGCAAGATGTCGCTGCTTTGGGCATTGTTGCCTTTGTTGATTTTGTCATGTTTGAATTTACTGAACATCAGGTGTTAACTACGTTGATAAGCAACCAATTAAATAAAGATGTAATCATGGAAAACGCCCTTACGTTGTACGATGCGTTACAGCAAACGCAAGTAAACCTTTCCACAGAAGCCCGGTTGCGCATGACCCCTCACGCGACAACGCCTACGTTATTCCACGTTTAATGAAAATAGACATGTCAAGGTCAAAGATGATTTAAATAATCGCGGGCCATGATTAAATTTTTTCCCACATAATTCTCAATTTCTTTTTTGCTTCCGTATATGAAATTGGCCAGAGGTAGAGAGCGCCGGAGAGGAATCGCGCGCGGTGGTCGATATCATACCCTAGTCCTTTCAATTTCCAATATTTCATTGCTACCCGATCGGCCGCAAACTCTTCGTCTACCCGAAATGACGGAACAAGTCCATAAAGAAGCATCCAATAGATCGAGCCCTTTTCTTTTGCCCGCCGGATGTGCGTCTGTTCATGGGTGAGCACGTAAATAGTTTTTGGTCTCGGGTTTTTGGATTGGAGATCCTCATAGAATTCGCGTTTGAGAAAAATATATGGATACACTGCTGATCCGCCGATCATATTCAGAAGCGGAATTTTTTCCACCCATCTGGGTATGCACCGCACGTTTTGAGGCATCATGAGAAAATAGTGTATCATGAATCAAATGAAAAATATTAATCGCTTCAAAATGATTGTGTCGGGGTATCTCATCCTTGTTCAGGAGGGAAAGATCCTTATGCTGCGCAGATTCCAGACCGGGTACGGCGATGGTTTGTACAGCTTGCCCGCAGGACACGTAGAAAACAAGGAGTCACTCC
>CAZEVT010000005.1:50689-74995 GCA_964515005.1 uncultured Gammaproteobacteria bacterium | reverse complement strand
CGCAGCAACCGATGGTAGGTAATGGCGAAATGGTGTGCCTCATCACGGATGCGCTGGACTACATGCATGGCGGGACTTGTGAGATCCAGGCGAAGAATTTTCCATCTATCCCCCATCGGAATGATGATTTCCTCAAATCGCTTGGCGAGCCCGATAACAGGGGCCTGTGTGACCGATTTCATAGCCTCCATTGCCGCATGTATTTGTCCCTTCCCCCCGTCGATAACCAAAAGATCCGGGGTAGGCCATTCCGAGTGAGAAAAACGGCGCGATACAACCTCCGCAATCATGGCAACATCATTCGGGACATTTTTTCTTCGTATGCGAAATCTCCTGTACTGGCTGACATCTTTGGCTCCATCGGTTAGTACGACCAGCGAGCCGGTCGCAAAAGACCCGCCGGTATTTGATATATCAATACATTCAATGCGGTGCAGATTTGAGATGCCAAGGATATCCCCGAGCGCCGAAAGTTCGTTCGTATAAATATCTTCCACAGCGTGCGCATTGGTATAGACCATGGGGTCATATTTTTTGGACAACAGGTCATATAAATTTTGGATGTGGTTACGAAGCATCGCTGCTTCCTCAAAATAATTCTTTCGTGCGCACTCCTTCATGTCTTTTTCCAGCTCCTTGAGGACCGTGTTGGATTTGCCCGAAAGGATATTTTTGAGGCGGAAGATATTTTGCCGGTACAGTCTTTTGTCGGTGTTGGCGTCCGAAGGACAAGGGTTGCAGAGGCCAATATGCGCATAGAAACACGGGCGCCCCGTACGTTTTTTTTGCGAACAATACGGAATGGTATGGCGCAGATGTCGAAGAAGGGACCTGACGACACCCGACGATTGGAACGGGCCAAACAAGGCGTCCCGCCTTTTGATCTTTTTTGGCAGATCAGTCCGCCGCAGAATGAGCACATGCGGGAGGTCTTCAGAGATGGTTAAGAAAATATAGAGCGGGCTCTTGTCGTCTTTGAGGACGACGTTGTATTTGGGGCTATGGTCGTGAATGAGTTTTGCTTCCAAAAGGAGCGCATCAAATTCGCTTGCGGTTTTGATCGTTTCGATCGTTGCGATTTGGGACACGAGGAGTTGTGTCTTTGGGTCAAGTGCGTCCCCTCTTTGAAAATACTGTGACACGCGTTTTTTGAGGTCCTTGGCTTTACCTACATAAATAATGACATATTTCTGATCGCGATAGAGGTACACGCCGGGGGCGTGCGGGAGTTTTTTTAGTGTTTTTTGAGGTGTCGTCTCCATAGGTGCGTCCGGCGGATGGCAAGACCTAAAAGAATGATAAGTATACCACTAAACGAGAGGATGGGGATGAGAAAGAGCCGTGTGATGGGCTGAATGTCAAACTGTACTTGTTGAGACTGACCATTGACGGATGCAACCAACCTTCCTGACCCTCCGGTGAAATAGTTTGGGATCGTGATCGTCACGGGAACAGTCAGGTTGCCGTACGGTGGGATTTGCGTACCTTTTTCGACGAGGCGTACATCAACAGGAGCGGACTGAATGGAGATGACGGCTTCGGGTACGGCGATTCCTGACGAGTTTTGTACAACCACCGTGCCCCGGGCAGTGATACCTGCGGTGACCAGTTTCGGAAAAGAAAAAGACGTTTCGAGCTTAGCAGAGGGCGCCGTGAACGCCGTCTGTGCAAATTCCACCGACACGTCTTTCGTGGTTTTGCCGCTTTGCCGGTAAAATCCCGCGGGATACGGGTATTCGCTGGACGCCCCGTGGATGGCAAAGACGATGTGGTTGAAGTCCAGCTTGTCAAAGTAATTCACTCCTCCGGTGGTATTTCCCCACGTCGGATCGACCGGAATCCAGATCTGTTTGTCGCTATCATAGTACTCCGGCCACGCATGCAGGACGTCGGCAACCAGAGAGAGCGGCCGCAGGCGGCTATTGGTGGTATAGGCAAAGCCCACCGATTCCCGGGCGGGAATTCCTGCGGCCCGGGCAATGGCAATAAACAAATCGCTAAACTCCATGCAAATGGAATTTTGAGGTGTGGCGAGGGCTTGGAGCGCTCCTTTACGGATCGGAACATCGGTAACGCGTTTGTAATCATACGAGAGCGTACCAACGACGAAGTTGTAAATGGCGCGGGGCGTTGTATAGAGCTGGGCGAGTTTTTGGATTTCCGGTGATGCGCTTTCCCAGTATTTTTGCGGAGCAGTCAAGAGAGCCGGGTCGACGAGCGCCTCGGCATAGCCTTCTTTGGGTTTCAGTGATGTGTCGATATGGAGTTTGGCCGCGACGGTTTTGCGCTCACCGGGCAAAAGATCGTATTTGGCCATCCAGTTGCCGTCAGGGTCGCGTACCACGTTTTTGGGTTTGGGCTCCAGCGACCGGACGACCACCGTTTGAAAAGCCGTATCCGGCGGGAGGGCCAGCTCCGTTTGCGTCGGAGTCACAGAGTTGTTTTGAATGAAGTAGGTGAGTGATAGATCAAATGCTTGTGACTGGCCATACGCCGCGCTTATGCCGCCGGCCATCATCTGCTCCCGGGTCCAGCGGGATCCTGCTGCAGGAAGAGGCGTGATGTAGGAATTGGGGCCAAAGGATTGCGGGACGGAGAGCGTGACGTTGTAGCTTGCAATATCGGCGTCCGGGGCAACGCCCGGGATATTCACTTCCCAAATCTTACCGTTTTTTTGTGCGACATCTCCGTTTTCAAAGCGAAGGGTAAACGGGAGCTCCCGCCCCAGTCCTATTACTTTATCGTTGAACGCAAGGACGATCTGGGTCTTCCCGTCCGTTTGGGTGATATCGGTCTTGACGACCTCCTTCGAGTCGTAGGCGATGACGTTTTTTATTTTTGTGGAGTCGATGACGATTGAGTATTTTTGCGGATAGTAGTTGCTCGCCCTATTGGTCAGCGTCACGTTTTGCGTGACGATCGTGGTTCCGGTTGGCGATATGGCGTACTGCACGTCGTAGTCTGCCTGAAACTCGCCGCTTGCAAGTGCAGGAGTACCGGGAAAAAAGAACGATACGAGAAAAACGAAGATAAGCCTACTCAAGAATTTCCACATCAGCTTATTCTAATATCTTTCGGAGGAATTGTCCTGTATAGGAAGATTTTAGTTTCGCAATGTCTTTTGGTGAGCCTTGTCCGATAATGTGACCACCCTGATCTCCGCCGTCCGGTCCGAGGTCAATAATCCAATCGGCATTTTTTATAACGTCCAGGTTGTGCTCAATGACGACCACGGTATTGCCTAGCTCCGTCAGCCGGTGCAATACATGAAGCAGTTTTTCCAAATCCGCAAAATGCAGTCCGGTCGTGGGTTCATCGAGAATATAGATCGTTTTCCCCGTTGCGCGCCTGGAAAGTTCGGTTGCAAGCTTGACGCGCTGGGCCTCTCCTCCCGACAGTGTGGGGGCGGGTTGACCCAGGTGTATGTATCCCAAGCCCACGTCAAAAATCGTCTGCAGTTTCTCCCGGAGGTGCGGATAGTGGACAAAAAATGACAGGGCTTCCTCAACGGTCATATCCAGAACATGCGCGATATTTTTCCCGTGGTAGACTACCTCGAGCGTCTCCTCGTTATACCGTTTGCCGTGACACACTTCGCAAGTGACGTAGACGTCGGAGAGAAACTGCATTTCAATTTTCTTTTGCCCCTCTCCTTCGCAGGACTCGCACCGCCCCCCGCGAACGTTAAAGGAAAATCTGCCTGTCTTGTACCCGCGCTGGCGGGATTCTGATGTCATCGCAAAAATATCGCGGATGATCGTAAATATCCCGGTATAGGTGGCGGGATTACTCCGAGGTGTGCGTCCGATCGGCGACTGGTCGATGAGAATGACCTTGTCGATAAATTCCAGGCCCTGTATGGACTTGTGCGCGCCGGCTTTCTCTTTGGCGAATGCGTTGAAGTGCGTAAACAGAGCCCGATAGAGCGTATCGACGATGAGTGTAGATTTGCCTGATCCGGATACGCCGGTGACACAAATGAATTCTCCCAGCGGAAACGAAACGTCGATATTCTTTAGATTGTTCTGCGAAGCGCCCACGACGGTGAGTTGCGGGGCGCGGTCTAAGGGTAGTTTCGGGGTCGGGACCCGGAAAATTCTGCGTTTACCGCTTAGAAACTGTCCCGTGAGCGAAGACTTGGTCGAGATGATTTTGTCAAACGACCCTTCCGCAACAATCATCCCGCCGTGTTCCCCGGCCCCGGGGCCAAAATCCACGATATGGTCCGCCTCTTCCATGGTTTCCCGGTCGTGTTCAACGACAATGACCGTGTTGCCGAGATCCCGAAGGAGCTTGAGGGTTTGGATAAGCGCGGTGTTGTCTTTCTGATGCAAGCCAATCGATGGCTCGTCCAGAACATACAGAACGCCTGATAGCCCCGAGCCGATTTGCGAGGCCAAACGAATCCGTTGGGCCTCCCCTCCAGAGAGCGTGGTGGCGCCGCGCTCAAGCGTGAGATAATCAAGACCCACGGCATGGAGAAATGTAAGCCTGGCCTTAATTTCCTTGACAATGGGCGTTGCGATCGTTCTTTCCGTTTCACTGATTTCTTTCTCCAAAAGGTTAGAAGTCCACTCAAGACAGTCTGTGATAGATAGCCCAGTCACGTCGGCGATCGTAAATTTGTCTATGGTAACCGTGAGTGCTTCTTTTTTGAGGCGTTTGCCGCCGCAGGTAGTACACACTTCTTCCCGCATGTATTTTTCTATCTCCGCCCGCATAAAGTCCGACTCGGATTCCATGTAGCGGCGCTTCAGCTCTGCAACGACCCCAGGATACGCTTCTTCAATCGTCGTCCGGTCGCCAAAACGGTTTTGCCCCACCACACGGTGAAGCTGCCGATCGGTGCCATAAAGAAGAATATGTTTTTGCTTTGCGTTCATAAGCTTAAGAGGTGCCCTCGGGTTAATCCCGTATTTTTCGGCAACCTGGGTGACGACGCGCGAAAACCAGGTATCGTGAAGAAACATCCGTGCAAAAGGCAAAATGCCGCCTTCCGTTATGGACAGCTCGGGCCGCATGACTAAATCCGGGTCAACGGTGAGAATGTGGCCGATGCCGGAGCACGTGGAACACGCCCCGTGGGGAGAATTAAACGAAAACGATCGTGGTTCTATCTCCGGCAAAGAAATGTTATCAATCGGGCACGAGAATTTCTCCGAGTAGATATGATCGCGGACTTTCTTGGGTTTATCCGGAATGGTGAATCCGGTATCCCCGATTTCCCCGATCACAACCGTTCCTTCAGAAAGAGCAAGTGCCTGCTCAACCGCGTCTGCTATGCGGGACCGGAGTTCAGGGGCTTTAACCGTTTTGCGGTCTAGACTAATTTTATCCATCACCACGTCAATAGAATGCTTGTTGGTTTTAATAAGGACGAGTTCCTCATCAAGATTAAAAAAGTGGCCATCGACCCTTGCCTGTCGATATCCTTTGGCCTTGAGATTTTCAAAAAGTCCGGCAAACTCGCCTTTTCTATCTCGTACTACGGGAGACAAAATCATAAAACGATAGTACTTTGATGCTGCGTGCGAAGTCGCTAGTTTGAGAATCTGATCAACGATTTGCTGCGACGACTGTTTACTGATTTCCCGTCCGCAAACCGGGCAATGGGGGTGGCCGACGCGGGCAAAAAGTAGGCGCAGGTAGTCATAGATCTCAGTCACGGTGCCCACGGTAGATCGTGGGTTATGAGACGCTGATTTCTGATCAATTGAGATAGATGGCGAAAGTCCTTCTATACTGTCAACGTCGGGTTTATCCATCACACCCAAAAACTGACGTGCGTAGGAAGAGAGGGACTCGACATATCTTCGTTGTCCCTCGGCATAAATCGTATCAAAGGCCAGGGAGCTCTTTCCAGAACCGGAAAGACCCGTAAAAACAATGAGCTTATTTTTCGGAAGCTCCAAATTGATATTCTTTAGGTTATGTTGTCTAGCTCCTCGAATAATTAATTTATCCATAAGTTTGCCTGTAAGACGCCAAAATCGCCCTCGGATCCTCCCGGGGCAATGGCATTATAGCATGAAGAGTAGTGTTACCTACGAGGACTCTCCTTGCAGGCTAGCGATGAGGTCTCGGAGTTGGGCGGCGAGCTCAAAGTTTAAATCCCGGCTGGCGTCGCGCATGGCTTTTGTCAGCTTTCCTATATATTTCTTCTTGTCTTGGGGGGTCATAGATTCGAGCTGGTTTTCTTCGATACCCAAAAGTTCTTTAGCGGTTGACTCACGCTCCTCAATTCCCTTTTCCACCAACCGTTCACGAATGGGCTTGTGAATGCTTTGTGGTGTGATGCCGTGCGCCTTGTTATACTGCTCCTGTGCCTCGCGGCGCCTTCGCACTTCACTAAGGGCGGCATTTATCGAATCGGTCATGACGTCGGCGTACAAGATAACTTCACCTGATACGTGCCGGGCTGCTCGGCCCATGGTTTGAACGAGCGACGTGCGGCTCCGGAGAAACCCTTCGCGATCCGCATCAAGAATGGCAACGAGGGAAACTTCCGGAAGATCAAGTCCTTCCCGCAGAAGGTTTACTCCCACCACCACGTCATACGCGCCGCCTCGGAGATCCGCGAGGATATCACTTCGTTCAAGCGTGAGAACATCGGCGTGAAGATAATGGACCTTAATTCCCTTGTTTTTGAGAAAATCTGCAAGATCTTCAGCCATTTGTTTGGTCAGCGTGGTGACCAAAACGCGCTCATGGCGCACGACGCGTGTCTGAATCTCTGTATATAAATCGTCTATCTGACCGGTCACGGGACGCACGGAAACGATAGGATCGAGTAGGCCGGTGGGTCTTACCAGCTGCTCGACAACGTCGCCCCGTCCGAGTTCCCAGGCTGCTGGAGTTGCGGAAACATAAATGGTCTGCGGCGTCAAGCGCTGGAATTCATCAAACCGGAGCGGCCGGTTATCAAGGGCCGCAGGTAACCTAAATCCGTAGTCAATGAGGGTTTGTTTGCGGGACCGGTCGCCGTTGTACATGCCGTTAACCTGCGGGATCGTCATATGCGATTCGTCGATAAACAAGAGCCAGTCGTCCCCTGCTGCTTCTTTAAAGTAGTCAAGAAGAGAATACGGTGGCTCTCCGGGCTGCCTGCCGTCGAAATACCTCGAGTAATTCTCAATTCCGTTGACGTAGCCCATTTCAGCAAGCATTTCGAGGTCATAGGTCACTTTTTCCCGGATCCTTTGGGCTTCGATGAGTTTTCCTGCCGCCTTAAACTTCTTTTCCTGCTTGTCGCGGTCGTGTTCAATTACTTTAAACACCTCTTTGTACGTGGCGGGGTTGGTCATGTAGTGTTTGGCCGGATATATAACGGTACCGGGAAGATCGGCAATTATGTTGCCGGTTAAGGGATCGATTTCCTCGAGTTTGCCCACGCCCTTTTCGTTCATGGAGATACGGATTGAGGTATCGGTGTATGCAGGAAATATATCAATCGCGTCGCCGCGTACTCTGAACGTGCTCCGGTGAAACCCAAAATCACTCCGTTCATACTGGAGAGACACAAGGCGTTCGAAAATGCTCTCACGCGTCAGCTTCACGCCTGGCTTGAGCTCCAAAACAAAGTTTCCATATTCCTTCGGGGATCCTATGTTGTAGATGCAGGAAACAGAGGCAACGATAATAGTATCGTTTCGGGTAAGGAGGTTGGTGGTCGCGGCAAGACGGAGCTTGTCGATCTCTTCGTTGATTTCTGTTTCCTTTTCAATATACGTATCGGTCGTCGGAACATAGGCCTCGGGCTGGTAGTAGTCATAGTACGAAACGAAGTACGACACCGCATTCTTAGGGAAAAAGTCGCGGAATTCCTGGTAGAGTTGAGCTGCAAGGGTTTTGTTGTGGGAGATAATGAGGGTCGGCCTTTGGGTCTTTTCTATGATATTGGCCATGGTGAATGTCTTTCCGCTTCCGGTGACTCCCAACAAAACCTGCTCCTTCTTTTTTGCCTCTAAGTTTTTCAGAAGTGCAGCAATGGCTTCCGGCTGATCACCGGTTGGTTTAAAGTCTGATTGAAGCTGGAATTTCATATTCGGTAGAATTTTATTATTGATACAGTATAATGCACATTATACACCTTGACAATTCGGGTAAATTTTGGAATAGTGTATATATGCCAGCAACCCTGTACGCCCGAGAACGCCAACTTTTAGAGTTTATCACACAATTTATCCAGCGGTACGGCTACGCACCGACCCTCAAGGAGATCGGTGACGCCCTGGGCATGGGGTCTCCGGCAACGGTCCACGAGCACGTCGATAAGCTCCGGCAAAAGGGGTTTGTCCGCAAACTGGACGGCACCGCACGCGGCATAGAAATCGTTGAGGAGCATGCCCGGGTGGCAGGCAAATCCTCGATTGAACTGCCGGTTCTGGGCTATATTGCCGCCGGATCCCCGCTTGAGCCGTACACTGACCCC
This sequence comes from uncultured Gammaproteobacteria bacterium, assembly GCA_964515005.1. GTDB lineage: Bacteria > Patescibacteriota > Microgenomatia > UBA10105 > UBA927 > XYB1-FULL-47-11. The sequence goes on along the minus strand of CAZEVT010000005.1, from coordinate 66,564 downwards.
AACCTCTACATCTCAGTTGCCCCGACCATGATTGCCGCGGACCGGCCAAGCTATGTTCTGCAGGTCAAAGGCACATCCATGATCGAAGACGGAATTCTGGACGGAGATTATGTGGTCGTCCAGCACCAGCAGGATGCCAAAAATGGAGATATCGTCGTTGCGCTTCTTCCCAACGGCTTTGCCACACTCAAACGGATATATTTTGAAAAAGAGCGCATCAAGCTTATGCCGGCAAACTCAACGATGTCCCCGATTTTCACGACACAGGTGAAAATTCAGGGCAAGGTGGTGGGGCTCATCAGGAAGTTTGTATAACCGCCTGTTCCTTACCTTTCTACAATTTTCCGCAACTTCTTCGTGGAGACTCCGGGAACATCCGGGCTTCTTTTGTGCTGAATGTACTCATACACCACGGGCACCAGAGAGAGCCCGATAATGGCAAAGATGGCATAGTGGAAGTTTTCTTGGATGACTGGTAGATTGCCAAAGAAAAATCCCAAAAAGGTAAACAAAGATACCCAGAGAACGCCTCCGACTATGTTATAGAGAATAAACTTCGAGTAGTGCATGGAGCCCACACCCGCAACAAACGGGGCGAATGTCCGGACAATCGGCACAAACCGCGCCAGAATGATTGTTTTGCCTCCGTACTTTTTATAGAACTGTTCTGTTTTGTCGATGTGTTCCTGGTTGATGAAGGTAATCTTGGGATTGTCGACGATTTTTCTTCCGAAATAGTGTCCAATCCAGTAGTTAACCGTGTCACCGAGAACTGCCGCAAGGATAAGAAGAAGTACTACTCCCCATACATTGAGGGACCCCAGCGACGCGATTGCGCCTGCGGCAAAAAGAAGTGAGTCTCCGGGAAGAAACGGAGTAACGACAAACCCTGTCTCGGCAAATACCACGAGAAACAGGATAAAGTAGGTCAAAAAACCATACTGGTTGACCAGAGCCGTCAGCTGCGTATCAAGATGGAGAACGATATCGGTAAAGTACACTATAAATTCCATGAAATATATCATATCATACAAGCATGGGTACGCTCTATATTGTCGCCACGCCAATCGGGAACATGGAGGATATAACGCTCCGGGCTGTAAAAACGCTTTCTTCTGTTGATCTCGTTTTGTGCGAAGATACCAGGCACACAGGCCTCCTCCTTCAAAAACTGAACATTCAGGCAAAGCTGTTGCCGTATTACGACGAGGTTGAAGAGAAAAAAATACCGGAAGTCATTGCAATGCTTCAGGAAGGGAAAAATATGGCCTTGGTTTCCGACGCCGGAACTCCCCTTATTTCTGATCCCGGATTTCGCCTCGTACGGGAGTGCATAAAGCGCGATATTAAGGTTGAAAGTATTCCCGGTCCGTCAGCTCTTCTTGCCGCGCTCACCAGCTCCGGTCTCCCGGCTGATAAATTCACATTTCTGGGATACGCGCCTGAAAAGCAGGCTGCCCGCGTGGCACTTTTCAAATCATTACACGGCACCTGTATTTTTTACTGCGCCCCGCACAAGCTCACCCAAACCCTTGAGGATTTGAAAACAGCAGCTGGAGATATTGAAATTGTTCTCGCACGAGAGCTCACAAAGGTTCATGAAGAGATTTGGCGAGGTACTATCAGTGAGGCAAAAGACTACTTTAAGGCTCCTCAGGGAGAATTTGCCCTTCTTCTCCGCATATGATATTATAGGCTTCATATGCTACGAGAACTTGCACCCAAAATTTTCTATCATCATTCGGAGGGTACTGGCGGTGATGATGCCTGGCATAATGATTTACATGATGGGGTTAATCGCGTAGTTGAGAAGCTCAAGAAGCCTCTTAGTCCTGCTGAAGTAAAAAAACTGCGAGTTGCGGCGAGTAATGATATCAACCAACTAAAAATAAGCGCACGAATGCTTGGGGCGGGCGATGACGAACACTGGCTGCAAGCTGTTTTGAAACTTAATGAGGTTTTGCCAGGAGATCAAAAGATCTATATTTCTCCTAGTATTCCTCAAGTGTAGACGTATCTCCAATGGGGAGGCCCAGTTCTTTGGCTTTCAAAATTCTTCTCATTATCTTGCCGCTTCGGGTTTTTGGTAGTTTGTCGATAAATTCGACTTCCCGCGGGTATGCGTGACCCGCAAGATGTTTCTTTACATATTCCGAAAGTTCAACCTTGAGCGCTTCCGATGGCTTCGTGCCGGATTCAAGTACGACAAAGGCTTTAATGATTTCTCCCCGAGTCGGATCAGGTTTACCAATCACGCCCGCCTCAACGACCGCCGGGTGCGCAACAAGCGCTGATTCTACTTCAAATGGCCCCACGCGCTCGCCGGATGTTTTGATGACGTCGTCTGCCCGGCCGATAAACCAGAAGTAGCCATCTGTATCTTTCTTTCCATGGTCTCCGGATAGGTACCACCCGTTGGTAAAGTAGCTTTTGTATTTGCTGGGTCTTCGCCAGATTGCATGCATCATGGACGGCCATTTAGGTTTCATTGCAATATTTCCTTCTTTTCCCGATGGCAGCTCCTTTCCATCATCATCGACAATTGCGGCGGTGAGCCCCGGAATCGGCTTGCCCATAGACCCGGGCCTGACCTCCATACACGGGTAGTTTGCAATACAGATGGCGCCGGTTTCCGTCTGCCACCAGTTGTCATGAAACGTGAGGCCAAAGGCTATCTTCCCCCATTTTATTGCCTCGGGGTTGAGGGGTTCTCCAACGGAACACATATGACGAAGAGCGGACAGGTCATGTTTTTTCACAAGATCGGTTCCCGCGGCCATCAGCATCCGGATGGCGGTGGGAGCCGTGTACCAGACAGAAATTTTGTACTTTTCAAGAAGTTGGTACCACCGTTTGGGGTCAAAGCGCCCCGCATAGACCAGTGCCGCCACCCCACAGCTCCAACTCCCGAGTATTTCATAGGCAATACCCGTCACCCAGCCGGGGTCTGCGGTACACCAGTACGTGTCCTCGTCCCGAAGGTCGAGCACCCACTTGGCGGTGATATGCTCCTGAAGAATTGCGCGGTGGACGTGCATCACCCCTTTTGGCTTGCCGGTGGTGCCTGACGTGTAGAGCATGAATGCATAGTCGTCGGGATCCATGTGCACCGCTCGCAGTTCGTCCGAAGCCCGTTCCAGGGATTTGACAAATGAGGGCGCATCAACGACGAGAATGTGCTTCAGGCTCGGAAGCTTATGCCGTACTTTATCAATTCTTGGCTTAAGTTCAGAAGTCGTGATAACGATTTTGGCGTCACTGTTTCCCAGCCTATCGGCAAGCGCTTGTTCCTGAAACGCGGAAAAGAGCGTCCCCGCAATTGCACCTATTTTGAGGACGCCTAAAAAACAAAAGTACAGTTCAGGAATTCTCGGTAAGAACAAAAACACGCGGTCCCCCCGGTCTATATCAAAATCCTTGAGGATATTGCCTACTTTGTTGGAAAGAAGCGAGAGCTCTTCGAAGGTAAATTTTTTCTCTTGGCCTGCTTCGTCCTCCCAGTAGAGGGCGATTTTGTTTTTGCGCCAGGTATGGGTATGGCGGTCTACGGCGTTGTAGGCAGCATTTAATTTCCCGTCGAACCAATCCAGTTCATTTCTTGCGCCTTTCCAGGAAAAATTCTTCCGGGCTTCCTCGTAGTCCTCCAGGTTTGGCGGGTGCGGCGTGTCACTCATGCGGCAGGTTTATCGGTTCGCTTCACAAATTTGGCATCCAGTCGTTTAAGGTTTTCAACAACTCCTGTGTATTCCATCTCGTCCTGCGGCCCCATTGCAGGATTGAAAAATCCCTGCTCGCGCATCGCAAGCGTTTTCTCCGCGGCTTTTTGCCGGATCACGTCCCAGAAGGGCTGATCAAACAGATCTACGGACTCGGTCAACTTCCCTTCGTGCACGCAGTAGCCGGCGGCAGACATAATGGTCGGCCCGTCAAAGAATGAGATGATGCTATTTTGCTTCACCGGCATCACGGCGACGTGATGGCTACCGCGGTTATCGCCAAGCGTATACTGGGCAAGGGCCCACGGCGAGAGTACCTCCCCGGTTGACGGAAACTGTTTTTGGCTCCGGACAAGGGCCACCGGATCGTCTTTCCCCACATATTTGCCCGCGATATTGTGAAGGCGGCTCGTGGAAGCAACGGCCGCCAGAAGTCCGGTTGCATTTTCGACCACGCTTTCTATAATGTAGCGGTTGGGGTCCCGAAGCAGCGTTGCAATATCGTAGTAATCTTCCGGCACTTTCAGCGTTATGACTTTGTCGTTCTCGGTGTGGTTGACATCCATGATTGTGTAGGTGAATCCCCCGTGCATCTCGGGCGCAAGCAAAAGTCCTGCATTGTGATAGGGATCGGCAAAACACGAAAACAATGGGTGGTTAAATACACCCGGACCGCATTTGTCTCCCGCAAACAGGATAAACGGCTCGGCGGCGCGCTCTTCTATCTCCATTTCGGCAGAACCCGGCCCCATGCCCCGGACGTTGCCGGAAAACGCATCTTTTAAAAGATCCTGACCCGCGCCGTAGAGACCCTGTGATTTTGCAATTTTTGTCGTTTCGACAAACGTATCCCAGGCAAACTTGTGAATGTCCGGATTATCTGCTCCCTTTTTGTGGGTCATCAGAAGGGCAATATCGTCTCCGGTAAACGAGACCCGGGCGTCGGTGAGAAGTCCACTCTTTATTCCTTCTTCGACCCGTTCTTTTGCTTTGGCAAGCATTGCGTCGCTGGGGCGGTTATGGCCGCCTACGGATCCTGTATCCGCTTTGATGACAGAAATTGTTGTTTTCATAACGTCTCCTTTACTACTTGATGAACCAACCTGTATTGTATCCATTTACCTAGGCAGATCAGCCAATAAATTTTTACCGGTCATAGCCGCCGGTATCGGCATATTTCTCCAGGCGAGTATGGTAGGGGCGATATCAGAAAGTTTTCCTTTCGGGAGTGTCTGCGGGTGCTGGGCAAGTTCTTTGTCGATCATAATAAAAGGTACGGAGTTGGTTGAATGCTCGGTGTCCACTTCACCATTGGGACCCAGCATCTCTTCTACGTTACCATGGTCCCCCGTCACGATGCAAGATCCCGAAAGCGACAGTACTTTCTCAACAATTTTTGCGACACACGCGTCGACCGTCTCGCAGGCGCGGACGGCGGCGAGAATATTTCCGGTATGGGCAACCATATCGGGATTGGGCAAGTTTATGACGACAAATGAATAGACGTCGAGGGCGAGCCGGTCCAAAATGTGTCCGGTGAGATCCTCCGCGGACATTTGCGGCAAGAGGTCGTAGGTAGCAACTTTGGGAGAGGGCACAATCAGCCGGTCTTCCCCGGCAAACGGCTCCTCACGAAGCCCGTTAAAGTAGTACGTGACAAAACGCTCCTTTTCCGTTTCAGTGGTATGCAGTTGACGCAGATTCAACCCTGCAAACACCGAGGCCAAAGGCGTGGGGATCTTTTCCGGTGGGAAAGCGGTCACACACGGCAAGGAGCGCTCGTATTCCGTCATGGTGACAAAAAAGACGTTGGGAATCGTGACCCGCCTGGTAAACGGCGTGTTGCGGCTATCTTCGGCAACGACGTGTTTGTGAAAATACTTTACTGCGTACGGATCAAATGCAACCGGCATCTTGCGGTCTTCGAAATCAGGAAGTACGAAGGCGCGCGTCAGCTGCCGCGGCCGGTCAATTCGGAAATTGTAAAAAATGACGGCGTCGTGATTCGTAATCCTCGGCAGGGGGTTCCCGGAAGCATCCAAAATCACGGTCGGCTCGACAAACTCATCGGTTCGTCCCGCGACGTAGGAGGCGTCGATGGCGGATGCAGGAGATGGCGCTCGCGCCTCTACCGCCTCGGTGAGCGCCCGGTACGCCTTTTCCGTTCGTTCCCACCGGTAGTCGCGGTCCATTGCATAGTAGCGGCCGAGAATCGTTGCGATTTTCCCGATCCCCATCGCCGTACACTTGGCTTCCACCTCGGCAAGGAACCTTTTGGCAGAATTGGGCGGTGAATCGCGGCCGTCGGTAAACAGATGAAGGTAGACCGGGATTTGTCCACCTCGCTCTTTAAGAAGCGTCAAAAGCGCATAGAGATGCTCACGGCTCGCATGCACGCCTGAGTCGCTCAAAAGCCCGAGTAAATGGATATTTGAATGGTGCTGGGTCGCATAGGTGATTGCCTGTGAAAACGCTGCATTTTGATAAAAACTCCCGTCGGAAATCGCCATGTTGATGCGGGGCAACGCCTGATAGACGACCCGTCCGGCGCCGATATTGAGGTGTCCGGTTTCCGTGTTGCCGTCCTCGCCGTTTGGCAGCCCGACGGCAACGCCCGAGGCTTCCAGTTCCGTATGGGGATAACTATTCCAGAGATTGGGTATCGTGGTAAGCTGTGCCAGCGAAATCGCGTTACCGGGGCCGGGCGGCGCCAGTCCCCATCCGTCAAGAATGATTAACACCAGAGGTTTGGTCATACAAGCTCTTGTTCAATCTGAAGCAGTCTATTGTATTTGGCAACGCGCTCTCCCCGGGCAGGCGCGCCGAATTTGACGTAATCTGCCTGAACGGCCACCGCTAAATCTGCGATAAACGAGTCGTTGGTCTCGCCGCTCCGATGCGAAACAATCGTCTTGATGTCGTGCTGTTTAGCAAGAACGACCACTGCGAGAAATTCCGACAGCGTCCCGATTTGGTTCGGCTTCAGAAGGATCGCGCAGCAGGCGCGTTCCTTTATCGCCCGCTCCAGACGCTCGCGGTTGGTAACCAGAAGATCATCCCCGACGATCAGGACGTCCGAGCCGACCTGCTTGGTTATATTGACCCACCCCTCCCAATCATCTTCATCTAAGGGATCCTCAAGAAGGAGTAACCGGTACTTTTCGTGAAGACTCTTCAGGTATCCTATAAATTCCAGGGTCTGGTAGGGCGTCGGGCGGTCTTTTATCTGGTATCCGCGGTCTGTTTTAAAATGAGACGCGGCGGCATCCAATCCAAAAAACACGTCCATTCCAAATTTGTAGGGTGTCGCCTTGACCCCCTCGGAAAGAATACCGAGGGCATCTGCATTGGTAAATAAATTAGGCGCGAATCCGCCTTCGTCTCCGATGGAGTGTACGGCGCCCCGGTATATGAGAATTTTTTTGACTGCCTGGTAGATTTCAGCGCCAATTTGCAGGGCCTGCGTGTAGGGCCTGCTGGTGGCCGGAATAATTTGAAATTCCTGGAAATCAAGGTTGCCCGCGCCGTGCTTGCCGCCGTTTATAATATTAAAAATCGGTGTGGGAATTCTTGAAATTTTTGGGGCGCTGGCTCCCGCAAGACGGTTGAGGTACCGATAAAGAGGCAGCCGAAGCTGACTTGCCGTGGCCGCAGAAACGGCAAGCGACACGCTCAAAATTGCGTTGGCGCCGAGATTTCCTTTGTTGGGAGTGCCGTCCAAATCTACCATCAGTTTGTCGATAACTCCTTGATTTGCCGCGTCCATGCCGCGCAGTTTGGCGTTGAGGACGAGATTGACGTTGCGTACGGCTTTCCGGACCCCCATGCCTCCGTACATTTTGGGGTCTCCATCTCGTATCTCCACTGCCTCATATTTGCCAACGCTCGCCCCCGAGGGGATGGACGCCGTGCCCCGGTAGCCGCTCGTCAAAAGAACCGTCGTCTCAACCGTAGGATTTCCGCGGGAGTCGAGGATTTCCCGGGCGACGATTGAATATATGTTACTTTCCATGGACGAGTTTCCTTTCCGCCTCGGCAATGGTTTCGCGGACCTGGTCGACGACGTCCGGGTTTACCGAAACGCTCGTTACCCCCCACTTTACCAATTTCTCAACAAGCTCCGGATAATCAGACGGCGCCTGTCCGCACATCGAGGTCGTCACGTTGCGTTTGAGGCACGCACGAATGACGCGTTCAAACGCCCACATCACGGCATCATCAGTTTCTTTAAAGTCGTGCGCAATCTCGCTGTTGTCGCGGTCGGTTCCCAAAATGAGCATCGTGAGGTCGTTGGAGCCGAATGAAATGCCATCGATCCCCACATCTAGGTACTGATCGATAAGAATGACATTGGTGGGAATCTCCACCATCATCCAGAGCTTAAAGTTCGCGCTGCGTTCAAGCCCCGCTCCCGCAACGATTTTTTTAACCCCAAGCATTTCCCCCGGATTTCGGACAAATGGAATCATAAGATGCAGATTTTTGAGATTCATTTTGTTTCGGACGCGCTTGATCGCATCAAGTTCCAGTTCAAACACTCTGGGGTCGGCAATATAGCGGGCAGCGCCCCGAAATCCGAGCATGGGGTTTTCCTCCTGCGGCTCAAACTGGCTTCCCCCTTTTAAATTCCGAAACTCATTGGTGCGGAAGTCCGACGCCCGATAAACGACCGGTCGGGGGGAAAATGCCTGACAAATCTGTCCAATGCCGTCGGCAAGCTGGGAAATAAACGTTTCCTGTTTCTTGTCTGCGATAAATTTTTTGGGGTGTGTGCCGATATTTGCCATCATAAATTCGGCGCGCAAGAGCCCGACGCCGTCGACGTTGGCTTTAGCAATCACCTCCGCCCGCTCGGGCTGTGCCAAATTTACGTACACTTTTGTTGCCGTCTTTATTTTTTCCTTCGGTTTGTCAAATCCGTGATACTTGGTGGGTAGCGCCTGTGCAACCGCGCCTTTATAAATTTCTCCGGTTGAACCATTGACGGTAATCACAAGCCCGTCTTTAAGCCTTTTCCGTAGATCTTTGGCTCCGACGACTGCAGGAATGCCGAGCTCGCGGGACACAATCGCCGCGTGGCTCGTGCGTCCGCCGCGTTCGGTAACAACCGCGACGGCCTTGCGCATTGCAGGGACATAGTCGGGGTTGGTCTGTTCCGCAACCAGGATATCGCCAGGTACGATTTTGTCTATTTCGCGGGCAGATGCCAGCATCTTGACCGGTCCGCTTCTGACGCCCGGGCTTGCAGGGTCACCTTTGGCGATGAGTTCGTTTTTAATATGGGCGGTTCCCTGAAGTGTCTTTTTTGTTCCCGTGGTCGTCACCGGCCTGGTTTGGACGATGTAGATATTCCCCTCGTCAATTGCCCATTCCGAATCCTGAGGAAAATAGTAGTGCTTTTCCAATTTGCGGCCGATATCCGCAAGTTTTTGAATTTGTTCGTCGGTGAGCTTCTGTCGTCCGCCCTCCTTCTTGGTCAGGGCAACCACCTCATTTGATATACCCTTCTTCCGCATCAATTTCTCCTGAACGTTGACCTCTTTCTCAATAATCTTTCCGCTTTTCTTGTCCACCACATACTGATCGGGCGTGACTGCGCCCTGCACAATCATTTCCCCGAGTCCGAAAATCGCCTCGATAACGACTTTGGTTTTATCATTCGTCACCGGATCGATCGTAAACATGATGCCTGACGTGTCCGACTCGACCATCTTCTGCACGGGGATGGCAATGCCGACTTTAAAATGGTCAAAATGATTGGTCGCCCTATAAAATATTGCGCGCGCGGTAAAAAGCGATGCCCAGGCTTCCTTCACCTTCTCAACAAGATTTGCTTCTCCCTGAACGTTTAAGAACGTCTCCTGCTGGCCGGCGAATGAGGCACCGGGCAAATCCTCGGCTGTTGCTGACGACCGGACGGCAACCACCGGATGCTTGAGGGCGTCTGCGCCCAATTTGAAATACGCACGGATGACTTCAAGGGCAATGTCTCGCGGGAAAGCGCTCCGAATAATGAGTTTCTGAATGTCCTTTGCCGCTTTTTCCAGGTCTTTACTCTTGGAAACATCCAGATCTGACAAAAGCGAATGGATCGTAGCTCGAAGCTTATTGTCCTCAAGGAACTTCTCATAAGCCGAAACGGTGACGATAAATCCGGGAGGTACGGGGAACCCCGCCTGGGTCATCTCGCCGAGATTTGCCCCCTTGCCCCCGACGACGCCGACATCGTCTTTATCCACATCCTTAAACCAAACGACATATTTTTTGGGCATAGCTCTAGTATGGGGAATTTTAGCGCCAAGCGCAAGAGGCTGTGAACTACGAGTGACCTACAAGGAGACTCCTTGTAGTATAGTGATACTATGCCCGCAAAAAATGTACTAAAAGAGTATGTATCCGATGCTTTTTACCATATTTATAACCGTGGCGTCGATAAAGGGTTAATATTTCGTGAGGAGCACGACTACAAAACCTTCCTTTCCTTTCTCAAAATATACCTCGATCTACAAGGAGACTCCTTGAAGGCGGCTCCATCCAGAAAACTAAAAAACTACTTTGGGGAAATTGAGCTTCTTTGTTATTGTCTAATGCCTAATCATTTTCATCTGTTAGTAAAGCAGAAATCCGATCACGGGATAGACCACTTTATGCGGTCACTCGCCACAAAATACGTTCGATATTTTAATTCACATCACCACCGGCTTGGTCCTCTTTTTCAAGATGCCTACAAAGCTGTTCAGGTTGTATCAGAATACCAATTTATCTACCTTTCAAAATATATACATCGTAATCCAATTGATCTCTCACCCTACAAGGAGTCTCCTCGTAGGCTTAAGGAATATCCGTATTCGTCCTATAAAAATTACCTACGAAGTTTCATGCAATCATGGGTGCAAACGAATGTGATACTTTCGTATTTCTCGAAAACGCATCAACACCTGTCCTATGAAGCATTTGTTGAACAAAGCCGTCCAGATGATATAAAACCCATTTTGGAAGAAGCCTTGGATTTTCAATAAACCTACAAGGAGTCTCCTCGTAGGTCACTCGTAGCTTATTTGGCGAGTTGGGCTTTGAAGTAATCGACCCAAGGGATGGCTACTGGGTCCGCGTCGTACAGCATAGCCATATAATAGGTAGTATAACTGGACATGGTTAATGCCTCCAATACCTGGGAAATTTTATTTGGACCGGAAAGCTCAATGTCGTGGGTTGCAACATGCTGCTTTTCCACGACATCCTTCGTGACTGCAAAGCGCTTCTTGATTGGGTCGCTATAGCAATGCGACAAGAAAAAGATAAACACAGCATTCTGATGCATGGTGTCTGGATGTTCAAGTCCTTCCAGCATATGGTGATTCAGTTCCGAAATGTATCGCGGATCCGATATCATTTTTGCGGTCTCGTTGATCTGATTGGCAAATGCATTCCCAAACCCTTTCAAAAATTCGGCGGTAATGATGAACGGATGTTTATCTTTAAGAAACCCGGCAAGCTGCTTTGCTGGATTGTCTTTTTCTGGAATTTCGTTTCCGTACTTTTTACCGGTCTCCCGCGCAAAGCTGATCGCATCCGCTACCTCTTTTTCATCAACCGAGAGAAACCCTAAGGCCTTGAGAAATCCCGCATGGCCCATAAGCAGATACCCGGGGCCGATCCGTGGTTGTCCGCAGGGGTTGAATTTTGGATCGAAAAGATACGCTGGCGCATGCAGGTCCGTGAGAAACTTCCCGATTGGGCTTCCGGCTTGCATAATGCCCGCAATCTTGGCGCCTTTCTCCATCGCATCGCGGCCGGCCGCCAATACCTCTTCTGTTCCTCCGGAATAGGAGGAGAGAATAACCAAGCTTTCGCCATTCACGTACCCCGGGACCTTGTAGTCTTCGCATATTTCATACGGGACGGTTATCTGTTTGCGGAATAGTGCACCAACGGTTTTCGGCGTAAATCGAGAGCCGCCCATGCCGCAAACAACAATATTTTTTACCTTTTTGTATTCCTCGGAAAACACGACCTTCTGACTTTCTTCCCACGCCTGTTGGCATTGATCCGGAAACATCGCCGTTGACTCCAGGACGCCGGACGGATCTGCCTTCTTCATTGCCGCAACATCATCAAGATTGTTCATTTTCGTTTCCCTCCTAGTGCTTCAATTTTTGCAACCAACTCCTTGGTCTTTGTATCCAGTATATCCTTATTATCCGCCTCCACATTGAGGCGAAGCAAGGGTTCTGTTTTACTGGCACGGACATTAAACCAGAAATCTTTATACCACACACTTACGCCGTCGAGCTCATCAACAGACTGAGAGTCAGGGAAACCGGTTTTTATAGCTTGAATTGCCCCTGGAATATCCGAAACCAGAAAATTAATCTCCCCGCTTGCAGGGTAAATATTCAACTCATCAACGATTTCAGAAAGTTTTCTGGCTTCCTGACTCAGTAGACTCAAAACCATGAGTGCAGTCCCGACTCCCGTCTCAGAATTAAAGAAGTCACGGTGAAAGTAATGGCCGGAATGCTCGCCGCAAAACACCGCATTTGTTTCTTTCATGGCTGTCTTAATGTAGCTATACCCCACACGGACGCGCGTACTCTTACCCCCATTTTTTTCTATTATTTGCGGAATAATTCTTCCGCAGATGGCGTTATAAAGGATCATAGCGCCAGGAAATTTCTTAAGATAATAGCGCGCCAACATTGCGGTGGTTACGGTGCCCGATACAAACCTGCCTTTATCATCAATGAGAAACATGCGGTCAGCATCGCCATCAAAGGTGAGTCCAACATCCGCCTTTAATTCCAAAATTTTCTGAATAAGTGATTTGTTATTTTCCTCAACGAGTGGATTCGGCACGTGATTCGGAAAGCTCCCGTCGAGCTCCATAAACAGGGTAGACAACGCAATCGGAAGTCCCTCGTATAATGCGGGCGCAAGTTTGCCGGCCATACCGTTGCCCGCATCGACGATGACGGAAAGAGGTTTGACCGTTGTTGTGTCAACAAGTGACAGCAGTTTTTTCTTCCAATCAGGATAGACGTCAATGGTGGCTAGGGTTCCTTTTTTCTCACTCAAGGGAAGCGGTCCCTGACCAATAAAGTCCCGAATATCCCGTAGACCCGTGTCTGCGCTGACCGGTATGGCACCTCTCCGCGTCATTTTCATGCCGTTATACTCCGGAGGGTTATGCGAAGCAGAAATCTGAATCACCAGATCGTACGGGTAGGCGCCTGCGACAAACGACATCATTTCTGTTCCTACCAAACCCATATCGTACACGTCGATTCCCAGTTCACTGAAGGTGCTACAAAGCGCGTCTTTAATTTCCGGACCGGAAAGTCGCATATCGCTCCCAATGACGACGCTTTTTGGCTGAAATTTCCTCACGATAGCATGCGCAATTGTGCGGGCCACCTCACCGTTTATTTGAGTAGGGTAGATGCCACGAATATCGTAATCTTTAAAGATTGATAGATCCATAGTAGTTAAAGGCCAATAATAAACTGCTCGGTCAGTTGCGATAGGGTAAACGGCGAGGCTCCGCTTTTTATGGAGTATTCAATTTCAAGAAGCTTTTTGTACATAGAGACGAGCTTATCCATGGTAAATAACTTTGCCTGGCGTGTCAAACGCGAGGCCTGCCACCCCTGCATGCCTTCGGGCGTCACCCCGCCCTGAATCTGAATAAGGTAGCGCAGGCGGCGCGTCAGCATAGAAAACACCAGTTCCGGAGCTTCCGTTTCAACAAGACGTTCGTACACAGGGAGTGATAGCGTATCCAAAAACTGGAAAATTATTGGCGGTGTTTTAAAAAGTTTAATCTCAGCTTTGCCTAAGCTTTTGACGACGGTTACACCCACTTCCTTATCTTCCCAAAGGAAAACGTCGGCGGAACTCCCGCGGAGTATTGCAGAAAGCTCCTCAATGAGTTTTGTTTTGCGTCCTAATTTGCCGAATAGGTTTTCTACAAAGACAACCGTTTCTCCTCCGAACATGGAAACCGACTCTATGGCCTGGGTGAGGGCGGCTGCATCTACCGTGCGCCCGTCAAGGAAGCGGGTTTCTTTGTCCTTGGACGCATCCTTGAGCCGAACAAATTCGGCGCGGGAGGCGTCAGTTTGGTCACCGTGAATGAGTGTAATCATATTGCTTGTACATGGTAAAGAGTGTCTCTACGGTTCTATGGTCGATTCTTTTGTGTTTCCCCCGGTGGGGGACCAGCGCGCCTGAAAAATTCTTCGGGATGTGCATAAGCTCATGGATAATAACACGGGCCTTATCGTTCTCTGGCAAATGATCAAAGTGATGAGAAAGCACCTCAATCACGTAATGGGGAGGGAGATTCAGGGCCATCTGCCAGATCTTGGGAAAGCTCCAAATTCTGGCCCGTGCGCGACTCGTGGCTTTTCGGCTTCGGATGCAGACGATGCTTTTTGCTTTAATATAGTGAAACGGCAATCGCGGAATTAGCCGATTCACGATTTTCTTTACGTCTGGCGCGGGTTCGATGTCCATGATTATTTCTTCGGCGCCAGATACACCGCGTCGCCTGCCTTCACCGGCTTATCTGTTTTCATGCCGCCCGACTGGCCCACCTTCAGTTCCTTCACCTGCTCGTGTTCCATCTGAAGCGATTCAACGGCCTGTGTAAACTCATTGTCGTGGCCGGAAAACTTGACGTTGGCTCCCACTTTCAGTGCTTTTTTCATAACCTCAACGACGGCAACCCCGATCTTATCATAGTAATGTGTGACTTTCCCTACTTGAACATCCATATAACTCACCTCCCTTGATAATATGTTTTACCTTTTAGTTTCTCCGGAAGCAAACTTTCTTTAGTATACGCTATATATCCTTTCCCGTATCCCAATCCTTTCATAAGCTTCGTCGGCGCATTTCGAATAACCAGCGGTATCGGAAGATTTCCGTATTTTTTCACGTCGTCGAGCGCTGCAAAGTACGCATCATACGCACTTCTATCTTTCTTGGCAAGGCAAAGGTAGACAACACCGTGGGCCAGATTTTCCTGACACTCCGGATAGCCGATTTGGTGGCAGGCTGCGAACACCGCATTGGCAACTACCAGGGCCGTCGGCTGGGCCATGCCGATGTCTTCAGACGCAAAGACCACCATTCGGCGGGCAATAAACAAAGGGTCTTCGCCGGATGCTACCATGCGGGCTAGATAGTAGAGCGCGGCATCGGGGTCCGAAGCACGCATGCTTTTGATGAATGCGGAAATGGTATTGTAGTGTTCTTCGCCCACCTGGTCGTACTGAAGCATTTTCCGTTGCGCCGCTTCCTCAATATCCGGCGCAGTGAGCACTTTTTTCTTCGTAAGCGTGGAGGCAATCTCGACGACAGTTAAGAGCGCCCGTGCATCACCATTGGCAACTTCTAAGAGAAACTCCTGCCCTTTGGCGTCGATCAACCTTTTTACGTAGCGCAATCCCCGCTTCATAATCCCCAGAAGCTCCTGTTTTTCCAAAGGCGTAAGAACGAGAACCCTACACCGGGAAAGAAGCGGAGAAATAACTTCAAACGAAGGGTTTTCGGTGGTCGCGCCGATAAATATGATGGTTCCGTGTTCAACTGCGGGAAGGAGCGCATCCTGTTGTGCCTTGTTAAACCGGTGAATCTCATCAAGAAACAAGATGGTCCGCTTGCCGTACTGACTCGTTCGCTCGCCCGCTTCTTTTATAACCCGACGTACGTCAGCGAGCGATGAGGTAACGGCCGAATGCGATTCAAAAAAGGAATTGGTTAAACTCGCCAAGAGCTGGGCGAGCGTTGTCTTGCCGCACCCCGGGGGACCCCAGAAGATCATAGAAGGCAGAAACCCGGTCGCAAGAAGCTTCCTGATAATGCCGCTTTTTCCAACCAAATGTTCCTGTCCGATGACCTCATCAAGCGTTTTCGGGCGAAGAATATCAGCCAAGGGCCGCGCGTCATTCATCGAGGCTACTGTACCACAGCTTCCCAGGGAAATCCATCACGACCGAAGTGGCCGTAGCGCGCGGTTTCCCGGTAGATCGGATGGCGAAGATCAAGCGTTTTCAAAATACTGGGTACCGACATATCCAAGAGACTCCATGCGAAATCTTCAATGAACGATTGCTTCTTTTTCTCCGTTCCAAACGTATCGATATTCCGGGCAAT
>CAZEVT010000005.1:38964-50589 GCA_964515005.1 uncultured Gammaproteobacteria bacterium | reverse complement strand
AGGGTCGGACGGATAACCGCGCGAACGAGATCCCGTTTCAATGTAGTATTGGTAATCTTTGGATCATGCGGGATAGCCAGTACGACACGCGCCACATCTTTTGGCCATCCGTTCTCATACCGCACCGTCACCTCTGATTTCCCGTCCGGGCGTAAATACGGCAACACCTTTCGCGCACGGGCCTCATCCATCGCTTCTACAAGCCGGTGAGCAAGCATAATGGGCATAGGCATAAGTTCCGGAGTCTCACGGCTTGCATAGCCAAACATCATGCCCTGGTCGCCGGCGCCGCCGGTATCGACACCTACGGCAATATCGGGGGACTGCTCGTGAATATACACGGCAACCGGGGATTTGTCGGAAAAGTGGTAGAGCCTCTTGGTATATCCTAAGGATTTGATCACGTTGCGGGCGATTACGGCATACGGAAGCTTTTTAGGACACGTCACTTCCCCCGCCAACACCACGCGGTTGACAGTAACCAGTGTTTCGACGGCGACGCGGCTTTTGGGATCCACCGTAAGGGCAGCATCGACAATCGCATCGGATATCTGGTCGCAGATTTTGTCCGGATGCCCGGCTGCCACCGATTCAGATGTAAAATAGCTCATCATACACGTCTCCTTTCAAAAGCCCGCGGCACAGAGGCCTCGCTTATATTATCCGCTACACGTTTCTGTATTTTTTCTTCCGAAGGCACTCCGTCAAGATACTCGCCGCAGGACGGACAAACTGCAGGGTCACCTATAACGACCACAAATAAAATCTCTTTCTGTTCCTTGGCACAATAATGTCCGGCATCAAACGTATTTCTCCCCATACCAACCTTTCCTGACATTCTGGCGATAGTGCACAAAAAATCTCTCCAGGGGAGAGATTTTTGTTTTCCACTATCTACAGGCGTATCATTCCCGCTCTCCGGGATTCGTTGTGGCACCGTGTCTCGATGTGGGATCGGTTGCCGGACGGATCATCGTGCGAATTCACTCCCCGTCGCTCTTGATATTTATTAACTTACGATTAAGCGTACCTCAAGAAAGCACGTGTGTCAATATCAGAGATTTTTTCGCAAGCTTCTCCCGCCGCCGAAAGCGATGCGGTCAAGGACTTTCTGTTCCATATTGGCCATGCGCCCGGGCGTCACCATAAAATCTCCCCACCGGTCGGCGATTGCATCAAGGGCGCGGGTAAGCTCTTGTTTCTTGGTTTCATCGGGAAGCAGGCTTTGTTGTTGGTAGAGTGTTTTGGTGAGCTTGTACGTCCACACCGCCAGTATCCTGATCTCTCGCACTGGAGCACCGGTTAAAAGCTTGCTCGCACAGAGGTAGAGATCGGAATCGGCAAATATCGGATACGCGTTGACCAAACGCGCGCCCCATGAGGAATAGTCGCGGAAATAGCAGGATACGGCAATGCCCCGCGCAGCAAACCCATCTGTGCGCATGCGCCTGCCCATCTTCACGACCAACTGACTTAAAATCTGACGTGTTTCTTTTTGTTGCGGCGTATGCGGCTTCACAAAGGCAAACGACTGGCCAAATGACTTTTGCACGTCCTGCGGCGCATCAAACGATTTATACATCGAGCCGTCTTCGAATCCGTGCAGCCTCAAAAACCAGTAATACCCGACGACGGAACGGAATGCCCTTTGCAGCTCTTCGGCGCTTGAGGCAAGCATAGCAGCAGGCGTGACAATGCCCGCAAAACGCAGTCTGTTTGCGTTTCCTTCCTTGATGCCGCACAGATCCTCGAGTTTCAGCGCGGCAAAAATCTCTCTTATGTTTTCTCCGGTAATGGTGTCCAATCCGTCCGGTTTGTGGAGCATTGAGGCGACCTTGGCAAGGTAGCGGTTCGGGGCAATCCCAACGCTTACCGTCAGCCAGTCCCCAATGTCCGCTTTGATCCGCTCTTTTATATCCCGGGCCACCGAAAGCATATGGGGATTTCCCGGCACCTTCAGGACCATCTCATCTATTGATTCAATGGAAACCTCCGGGCTGTAGCGGGAAAGCAGGGTAAAAAGTGCTTTGTTGACCGCCCGGTACTTGGGAGGGTCAGGCGGCAGAACAATAAGACGGGGGAATATGGATTTACCCTCCGAAATCGGCATTCCCGTTTTAATACCCAAGACCTTTGCCTCGCGGGAAGCGGCCAAAATACACCCATTGCCGGTCGTGTAGGCGGCAACCGCGACCGGATGGCCGCGGTAGAGTGGATTCGCCTGCTGTTCGACACTGGCAAAACAGGAGTTGAGATCAACATGCATGATAGTTGCCGGAGCCGGATTAAACATAGGTTAATTTGTTTCTATCTCCAAAAGCCTCCACTCCAAAGTTTCCGTGTCAAATTTCAATTTGAAAAACGTTACACCGTCTGTTGCCGAAAATATATGGATCAGGGTTCTTCCTTCCTGTACTGTGTGGTGAAGGCCGATGTGGGTTAAGGTGTACCGCCTTCCGTGCCAGTAGAGGCTGGAGGGCGAGGCAGAATGCGTCATGTGATTACTTAGAAGATTTACCGAAACTGATTCATCAATAGATTCTGCCATATGAGGGTATATGAAATATCTATAACCAAAATATACCCGAAAAGGAATCTTGTCAACTACTGCCTCTTTTCCCTATAGGAACGGAGATGTAGAATGAGCCCCATGAGGAAACCCAATGGGTATTTAGAGGTGATTGCCGGCCCCATGTTCTGCGGTAAGACCGAAGAGCTCATCCGCCAGGTCCGCCGCGCAGCAATTGCAAAGAAAAAAATCCAGGTGTTCAAGCATGCAATCGACATCCGCTATGGTCGGGACAAGAAGCTGTTTTCCCACGCCGGGCTCTCGTTTGAATCAGATGTGGTCACAAGTCCCAAACAAATCCTTAAAAAGATCCACCCCAAAACCGAAATTATAGCCATAGATGAGGCGCAGTGGTTTGGGCAAGGATTAACGGGAGTTATTGAAACACTCGTAAAAAGAGGGAAGAAAGTCATTGTCGCGGGGCTGGCCCTTACCTACGACCGCGAACCCTTTGCCCCGATCCCGACCCTCATGACGATGGCCGACAAAGTGACCAAGCTTTCGGCAATTTGTGCCCTGTGCGGTGAGGAGGCTGTCTATCACAAACGCCTTACCAAAAACGGGAATATTGATCCGCATATTGCAGACCCGTCGTTTGTGGGAAAACTGGAAAATTACCAACCAAGGTGCAGGAGGTGTTTCGTGAAACTTTAAAGATAATATGACAGACATTCAATTCGTATATTTTGACCTCGGAGGCGTTCTATTTAACTGGAAAAACGCATTAGTTAATCTTGCAGCCCATATGAATAAACCATATGAAGAGGTGTACGCAGTTTTTAAGAAGTACGACGACGACGTCTGCCGCGGGAAAATTACACCAAGTCACTTATGGGATTATTTTCGGGATGAGTTATCGGTCGATGTGAAAATGGATGATTTTCTGACGTGGTGGGCAAATAACTTTACTCCAATCCCTTCCATGCACGCTCTGGTCAAAGAAGTTTCGCGTACCTACAAAGTTGGGATACTTACGAATATTTATAGCGGCGCGTTTGAAATATTTCTACAAAAGGGGCACGTTCCGAACATTCCTTATGAAACGGTGATACAGTCTTGCGAATTGAGCCTGATAAAACCAGAAGCTAAGTTTTTTCGTCACGCGCAGAAAAAGGCAGGAGTCGGTGCTTCCCATATATTATTTATCGACGATTATCAAGAAAATTTAGATAAAGCCAAAGAGTTAGGCTGGCAAGTGATGTTATTCGAGGAAAAGCACACTCAAGAGTCAATTGATAGAATCAGGAAAGTCTTGAAAATATAACTGCTGTGCCACCCAATCGGCTCCGCCGAACTATCTGAAAAAGTACCCCCAGCCGGATTCGAACCGGCGATTCTCTGGCTGAAAACCAGATGTCCTAGGCCGCTAGACGATGGGGGCCGAACATAGCCATTTTATCAAAATACGGGAGGAAAAGGAAATCAATCGCAGTATTATATCAACTTCGAGGTCCCGGTGAGGGTCGTTCCCCATTTGAGCATGCCCTTTGCCCAGACGGTCCGGTCGACGATGCCGGTAGTGTATTCTTTTTCCAGTCTCGCAAATGAGTTGCAGAATTTTTTGAATCCTGGAGCAAATGTAGGGAGTAGTGGAAAATCTGACAACGCATTGAGATTTTTCCGGGTGAGCTTGAGAAACAGTTCGATTCGCGTCTGGTCTTTGGCAAAATTCCCGAGGGCCCAGCTCCCTATCTGTGTTAAGTT
Source organism: uncultured Gammaproteobacteria bacterium (assembly GCA_964515005.1). GTDB lineage: Bacteria > Patescibacteriota > Microgenomatia > UBA10105 > UBA927 > XYB1-FULL-47-11. Next base: position 46,316 of record CAZEVT010000005.1, on the reverse strand, counting down.
TTCTGCGGTATCCAGTACGAGGCCACGCTGCGTTGCTGAAGAAAAATTACTATGTGTGGATTTTTGAATTATGTATACACTATACACCCTTTTGTCGGATTAATCCAGTCAGTCAATGAAGGTGAGTGCGACGCCCTGTTTGTTGGCTCTCCCGGTGCGCCCGATGCGGTGGACGTAGTCTTCCATGGTTTCCGGAAGATCATAATTGATGACATGCGACACGTTGGGAATATCAAGTCCGCGGCTCGCGACATCCGTCGCAAGGAGAATCTGAATCTCGCTTCTTGCAAATTGAGCAAGGACAAACTGACGTTGGCTCTGGCGCTTGTTCCCGTGAATGGCTGCCGACTTGACGCCGCGGCGGGTAAGTTCATCCGACACCCGCTGGACCCCGTGCTTGGTTCTGCCGAATACTAATACCTTGTCAAATTCCTTTTTCTTCAAGAGCTCATGGAGTGTATCTACCTTGGACATATTGCCCAAAACCTGTATGACGTCCTGGACGATCGTATGGGCCGCTTCCTGGGTACCCGCGGACACCCGTACCGGGTTATTCACAAAATCCCGTAATATCTCCCCGACTCGACCGGAGATCGTTGCCGAGAAAAACAAGGACTGGCGCTCGCGCGGCAGGAGGGAGATAAAATACTTAATGTCGTTGATGAATCCGATATCTACCATCCGGTCCGCCTCGTCTAAAACCACATTGCGGAATCCTGATAACCTAATAACCCGGGACTCTATGAAATCCTTGAGCCGTCCCGGCGTTGCAATCACAAAATGCGGGTCCCGCTGTACGTCCTGCTTCTGCCGCCATTCGCTTGCCCCGCCAATTATCATGGCAGTCCGAACAGAAAGTCCGCGGGAAAAGTCCTGCAGCTCTTTATGGATTTGAAACGCGAGTTCGCGTGTAGGGGCAACAACCAGCACCCGCTGTGCCCGGTCAAGCGTTACTTTTTGGATTAAGGGAATCAAAAACGCAGCGGTTTTCCCGGTGCCGGTATGTGCTGTGCCAATAACGTCGCGTCCCTCAAGAATGGCAGGAATTACCTGATCCTGAATGGGAGTTGGCGTTACAAACCCTTTTGCACGGATATTTTCCTGCAGTCGCGGATCCAGAGAGAACGTGGTAAATACGCTGGTCACTCTGGATGCCTGTGGGACAACCGGCTGGATACCTACATCCTTTTTACTTTGGGCAATTGCGGCAAGAACCATGGACTTCGGCACGCTTCGTACAGCCCGGGCGCGGCCGCCTGCGAAAGCGTGTCTTGAAAACGGTTTATGGTTGTTGTATTTCATACAATAGAAATATTGAAAAAATAGAACTGCTTAAGTTGAAAAAAATGATGAAATGGGGAAAAGACGCGGGTTAAAAAATAAATCTTGGGGCGTTTTTTCTCTTACACTTCGTAACTGACTCTATTAAGCAGATGTACTTCTTCAAGTCAACTGCAAGGATAAGTATACCAGATCACAAACCAAATAGCAATTAACACTTGATTTCGTACGTTTTCTCCCTGTATAGTAGTTGTCTATGGATGATATTAAACCGACCGTCACTGATGCAGACATTGTTTCCGATCCCGCCGACCAGTCAGGAGCTACCGTGCTTCTGGAGCTTGAAACGACTATCAAAAACCACATTTCTGACATCGACCGCAGGAAAAGTGAGCTAAAAAAGCACCGGGAAATGCTCGAGAGCGCGCTTGGTAACGACGAAACCTACCGCACCCACAACGAAGCCGCCAAGGCCGCCGCGAAGGTGAAGGCAAAAACAAAGTTCCAGATCCTCCAACTTCCGGAAAACAAGCAGCTTTCGGACAAAGTTCACGCGCTTGCTTCAGAGGTCAAAGAACTTGACGGTGCGCTTTCCGACTATCTCCGCGAATATCAAAGAATGAGTGGTACGAATGAAATTGAAACGGATGACGGTGAGGTCCGCGAAATCGTCTACGTGGCCAAACTCGTCAAGAAATCCGCAAAACCCCGCTAAGAGGTATAATAGCTTCAGTGAAAAAATTAACCCTCTTTACCTTTATTCTCGTTTGTATTGCCATCGGCGGCATCACACTCCTTGTCCGGTCTCTATTTTTCGTCCGCTCGACGCTCAACACTGCCACGTCTTCAACTCCCGTACCCAACGACACCATTTCGACCCAAAAACTCTCTACCGTTACCGTCCATGAAGAAACCTATGTGTATGCGTTTTTTGAGACGACGAGTACCGCACGGATATCGTTAGTCCCCAATTTTTCGGAAAAAATGGGGAGCAGTACGATGATCGGCGATCTTGGGTGTCAGCAGGCCATAAACGGCGGATTTTATGACACATCGGACCGACCGCTCGGATTATTTATCACCAATAATCAGACGCTTCGCAATCAAGTTGCCAACACGCTGATAAATGGGTTCATCTGGGCCACGAGGAATGGAGCCGCGGGCATCACCCGAGAGCTTCCAGCAGGACCATTTGCGTTTGCTCTGCAAACCGGGCCGCTTCTTATGCTCAACGGTTCAGCGCTTCCCCTTAAGCTAAAAAGCGATGAACATGCACGCCGCATGGTCGCGGCAAAAACACCGAAAGGATTTGCGTTCATTGCCTTGTATTCAGAAGATTCAGCATTCGGAGGACCTTTTCTGGTTGATTTACCAGAAGTTATACAGGCAATTGACGTGCGGGAACACTTTGATATGATAGACGCTATTAATCTGGACGGGGGTTCTGCATCGGCATTTGCAAACGGAGAAACCACTCTTTCCGAACTGAAGCCGATTGGTAGTTTGTTTTGCGTAAAGTGATTTCTCACCGCGGGCACGCTTTTTTTGATATAATTATCACCATGGGTCGGTAGCTCAGTGGTAGAGCAGGAGCCTTTTAAGCTCTTGGTCCAGGGTTCGAGTCCCTGCCGACTCACTCGCGTATGAACAAAGAATTTCTAACCCACGTACGGTGCTACCGGGCCTTTGTAAGAGAAGGGGTCGGTGTTATTGAATCTGATACACGCCCCGATCGGGAACTGATGCAAGGAGATCCACTGACAAAACTGTTTCGCGGAGCAGGCATTGCGTTTTCCCGAAGAACTGCAAAGTTCGGGGAGGTTACCGTCACCGTACCTTCGGATCAATTACATTCTGCAGTACATAGCCTTGAGGCAGCGGGTCTCACGGGTACGGTCACCTACTAATGAATTATACGGATTCGTGGACGCGCGTGGCTTCGCGGCCTTGACGATCGCGGAGGTAATAGAGTTTTGCGCGGCGCACCTGCCCCCGCTTTTTTACTTCAAGCTTCTTAATCCACGGACTCATAAGAGGGAAAATCCGCTCAATCCCGATTGCCCCGGCTCCGATTCTCCGCATGGTAAACATGCAGTTGGCGCCGCTCCCTTTGATCGATAACACGATTCCTTCAAACACCTGCGTCCGTTCGTGCGTTTCCACTTTGACCTCACGCTTGGTTTTGCCCGCGACTTTTTCTTTTTCAATCAGTTTGTAGTGCACGCGGACCGTATCTCCGACATGAAAGGGCACTTCGCCCCACTTAGCTTGATTTGCCATGGGTCAATTTTACCATCTTTGATGGCTCCTTACAATGAGGCTATGTACTGGAGAAAAATAGGATGGGGCTGCAAGGGCCGGGATCGGTATTCCGGGTGATACTGCGTTCCCACAAAAAACGGGTGCATGGAGATGGGGAGTTCTATAATTTCGGCAAGATTTTCGACAACCGAGCGGCCGGTAATCGTCATCCCTGCGTCCTCGAGCTTTTTGGCATATGCGTCGTTAAATTCATACCGGTGGCGGTGGCGCTCTCCCACCATGCGCCCCTCCGGTTCCTCATATGCATGATATTTTGCGTAAGCCCCGTCGGCAATGGAACCCCGCTTCACCCGGCACTCCCAGCGGCCGAGCCGCATCGTGCCGCCATAGGCTCGGCGCTTGAGGATGTCCTCCTGCCCGGAAATCATGTGAATGACAGGATGATGCGTATCGGCGTCAACCTCAAGCGTATTGGCGCCCTCAAGACCCAACACATTCCTCGCGTATTCGACAACCGCAAGCTGCATACCGTAACAAAGGCCCAAATATGGTATCTTGTTCTCGCGCGCGTATTTGATTGCTGATATTTTCCCCTCAACACCCCGCGGGCCCCATCCGATGGGCACAATAATGCCGTCTGCATCCTTTAGTTCCTCAAGACCTCCCTTTTCCAGCTTCTCTGCGTTGACCCATTTTACGTTTACTTGTACTCCCTGCGCCCACGCTGCATGGTCAATCGCGTCCATCAGCGCCGCGTAGCTATCGCGAAGCTGATATTCTCCGGTTGCAAAATACTTGCCGACAATGGCGATGGTTTTCGTCGTATCTTTTTTCTTCTTAATCGTTTCCACCATCTGTTCCCAGTCAGACAGATCAAGCTTTTTGAGAGGAAGATCCATCATCGTGAGAATCTTTTCATCCAGTTTTTGGCGAGCCAAATATATCGGGGACTCGTAGGCACTCGGAAGATCTACGCTATCGATGACATTTTCGGGTTCTACATTGCAGAAGAGCGCAAACCGTGCCCTTCGCCTGGCATCCATGGCTTTTTCCGCCCTCGTGACGATAAAGTCAGGCTGTATGCCCATGGAGTTGAGAGTGCGGACGGAAAGCTGCGTGGGCTTGGTCTTGGGTTCGCCAAGGTGAGAGGGCGTGGGGAGATACGAAACGTGAACGTGGATCACGGTATTTCCCTTTTTCCGGGACAAGATCCGTGACGCTTCATAGTAGAGTGCGTTTTGGTACTCGCCTGCGGTTCCTCCAAGCTCAATGACGACGACATCAGCCTCTTCCTTCTCGCCTGCTGCCTTAATCCGCTTGATAATCTCATCGGTCACATGAGGAATCGCCTCCACATCCTCGCCTTCGTAGCCGAAATTCCTCTCTCTCTCAATCACAGCCTGATAAATCTGTCCCATGGTCACGAAGTTGTGACGGTACATGTTTTTCCCGAGGAATTTCTCGTAGGTACCCATATCCATGTCAGCCTCAGTGCCGTCATCGCACAGGAACGGATCACCGTGCTCGATCGGATTGATGAGGCCGGCATCCATATTGAGATAGTTTTCGCATTTGACGGGGGTGACTTTGTATCCTCTGTTTTGAAGAAGAAGTGCAATCGAGGCGGTTGTTATGCCCTTGCCAAGGCCAGATATCACGCCACCAGAAACGAAGATAAATTTAGTGGGCATGGTTTATATTACCAAAAAACCGTAATTCCGTCAACCTACTGTTTGGCTTTTGCCGGTAAGTAAAGTGTTCGTAGGTCGCCCCGGTCGGTAAATGTAATGGTGATATACCCGCCTTCCTCGCTCCCGATTGAACCCCACAAGCCCGCCTTTTCAACAATCCACGGTTCATTTTCGTGGGTAACGAGCTCCGTGTCAGGCGGTATAAAGGATTTATCTCTTCGGGCCGTTCTGACGGTAAGATTCGTGCCTGAAATAAGCGCGCCCCAATGTTTTGGACCATTATCCACCCGTGAGGCACGGCGGAATGTTATATCCCAACCCATGGGTTTTCCGCGATCATGATGCACGCCCTCAAGCATTTTGGAGACCGGCAACCCCCCGCCCAAAAAAAGACGCAGTTCCCGCGATGCGTCCCCGCCACGCACTGGGAGGGCTTGAGGACTGGCATCTGCAGAGTCGCCTTCGTCCATGAGTGTTCCCATGTCACCCACAACCATGGCCCCGTGGGCCTGCATTTCGGGTAACGTATTCATCATATAATTAAGACCTTCTTTACTTCCCAAACCGAATGCCGGCGCCCCAACACGCATAAGGAGAGGCACGTGGCGGCGCTCTGCCATCGCGATTGCGATAACCACCGCTTGCAGGGTTGCAACCGAAACATCATGAATTTCAAGTAGATTTTCTCGTGAGATATTCATCTCATCGTCCACCAGTTGATCACCAACAATGGTCACCATGCTGGCCGCACAATCATCGACACGGCGAAGTATGTCAACGGTATCAACCGTATCAACATTCTTTCGCAATCCTAGCCGTACGCGTTCTTCCTTACTTCCTTTCGAAATAAAGGGGCGAAACAGCTCCTGAACATCAAGTCGGTAGCCCACGCGGTCTTCCTGAGAAACATGACCCAAATCTCTATTGCCTATTTCCGATAGTCTTTTCACCCAGGGGTTTACTGCGCCCGCATAGAATTGTATTTCAACCGGAACTTTTCTTCCGACTCCACGGGTGAGGCGCACTAAAGGCGTCTTGTCCATGGTGAAATTAGCGCTTTCCAAAATTGAGGCGGCACCGCTAGGATCAATCGCCTTATCTTGGTTGTCTACCAAGGAAAACCCCTGGCCAACCATCCACTCAGCGAAATCTATTGCACGTAATTTCGTACCAGCAATCGGTTCCGTCAGCATATCACCCACATACACAAAGACCTCACCCTCTTTTCCGGCGCCGTGCCAGCCAGACGGTATAGTAATTGTTTCTTCTTTGGGGGCAAACTCTACCCCAACTTGGGAGTCAAAATGGCTCTTCACGTAGGCGGCAATAGCATCGGGACTGGTCGTTCGAAGTTCAACGCCAAGCCTCTTATCCTTACGGTCTTCTTTTGGTGATGACATAGTTCTCCTTATCCGAGCAGGACACGCATTATATATCACGAATGCACCGCATATTCAACCTGTAGTATTTGTTTCTGGTAAACCGTACCATTGATGAAGCATTTCTTTTGGATGTATTTCTGACAACGCATCCCGAAGAGTGCCGATCAGCCGGGCAAGCTGACCTTCGGGAAAATCTTGCAAATGTTTACGTATTTCTTCCTGCTGCGCCAGTCCACTGACATAATAACAGTCATGAAGCAGCGCTGGGCCGATTTCTATCAGTACCGCCTGTGGTTCTATTGACCCCTGATCCGTACCAAGATCGATATTATATGCGCGCTGAAGTACTTCTTCTGCTTCAAATATGTTTTTCATCTTTTTCCTCGCTCTCTCAAAAATTTCTTCCCGTGTCCAACCGTGATATTTATGGGAACTCCTTTTTTGCATAACGGGCAGCTATCCTCTGTGTGTGCTTCCGCCTTCAGAACCCATAGGCATGAAAACGGAGCGCCGATGGTTTTGCTGTTGACCAATTTTGGATCGCGGTTCACCATGGTACATACAGCGATAATGTTCCCACCCGCAGCCCTGACCGCATGAACAACTTTCTTAACAGATCCGCCAGTTGTGGTCACATCCTCCACGATAAGCACACGCTTACCTTTCACAAAACTATCGTACCCGCGGGTAAATATCTGATTTTTCTCGGGTGTTTTTTCCGTATATACGCCCAATA
>CAZEVT010000005.1:0-38864 GCA_964515005.1 uncultured Gammaproteobacteria bacterium | reverse complement strand
CCGCGGGTAAATATCTGATTTTTCTCGGGTGTTTTTTCCGTATATACGCCCAATACGGGGCGCCTCATCATCCGGGATAAATGATACGAGGTCCACTGGGACAGTATGATGCCGCCAAGCGCCGGTCCCACAACGACATCGATATGCTTATTCCTATATTTCTGGGCAAACAGTTTCCCGACTTCAGATACATGATGGACCAGAGGATACAGCGCATCCTTGTTGACGTAGACACTTCCGTGTTTACCCGACGTATACACAAAATGGTCATCTGTGAGGACCGCACCGACTTTTTTTAATATAGTAAGGACATCCGCCATATTCTTGCTTCACCGATACAGATTTATTTGCTGTCTTAGTTTCATCCCTTCATCCCGCGCTTTTTTCGCAAAATTAAGGTTATTTGAGGCAAAAATGATAGTCCTGGAACTGGTGATAACAAACCCAAATCCACGTCTGTCTTTGGCGTACTGAATGGACTTTCTTAAATCTCCGCCCTGGACCCCCACACCTGGAATAAGAAATGGCAGATCTTTTGCTATACGTCGTACAATTTTTAACTCACGAGGGTAGGTGGCTCCCACCACTAACCCGCAATTTCGGTTCTTGTTCCAAGCCGTTGCCACGCGCTTAGCGATAACCTGATATAACGGTTTCCCCGCAACCTTCAAATCTTGTAGCTCCCCTGCTCCTGGATTACTGGTGCGACAAAGAATATAACACATTTTATCTTTATACCTCAGGAAGGGCTGAAGCGCTTCGCCACCTACATACGGATGCAACGTAACGGCATCCGCGCCTACATAGTCAAACACGAAAGAAACATACCCGGCATTGGTGCTGCCGATATCCGCACGTTTCCCGTCAAGAATAATAACGAGCTTCGGATATCGCGTGCGGAGATAGTCACAGGTCATTTTCAACTCCTTAATCCCCTCTTCACCTCGCGCTTCGTAAAAGGCAGCGTTCGGTTTGTACGCGCAAACAAGATCGTGCGTTGCGTCAATAATTGCTCTGTTAAATGCAAATTGGGGGTATCGGTGATCCAGAAAGAAACGCGGAAGTTTATGATAATCGCTGTCCAGACCAACGCAAAGAAGAGAGTTATTTCTTTTGGCGGCTTTTTCTAGTTTGTCAACGTATCTCATCCCGCAATTGTTATTTCAGCTGCTTTTTGAACATGGAATAGAAAATATCGCCCTTAGTCACCATACCCACGAGCGTCCCGCGGTCGGATAACACCGGCAACTGGTTGACGCGGTGGACGATCATTCGGGAGAGGGCGCGCATCAAAGGCGTATCTTCATGGGTAAAAATCACATGGGTGGTCATGATTTTTTGTACCGTAAGCCCGCGAAGCTTGCCGGCAACATCGCCCTCCATTTCCTCAAAATCAGGAAACGCGTCCCCTATCAAAAAGAGCTTTCTATAATCAGGATAGATCCGCTCCAGAAGATTTTCCCGGGTGACGATGCCTAAGAGCCGTTTCTTGGTATCGACCACCGGAAGCGCTTTCACTTTATTTTTAAAAATTGCCTTGGATACCTCGCCAATGGAAGCTTGCGGGCCAATGGTGATGACCCCGCGGGTCATGACAGCGGAAACTTTCATACGAAACCCTTCAGGAGAGTGTACGCGATCGCGCGAGGACTGTCAATGCACGCGTCTGCGCTTAAGAACCTTCATATCCAGAATCGAACGCCGAAGCAACGTCTGTGCTATTTGAAGCTCCGCACCTTTCACCCCGCTTTTGACTGCATCAGCCGCCCGCTCTTGGGCTTTTTTGATTTCTACTTCATTGAGCTCCTTGGCGTGCACCGCCCGCGTTACCAAAATCGACACCCCCCGGGGCGAAACCTCCAAGAATCCACCGCCGATTGCCAGAAAATACTCTTCATCTCCTTTTGTTACTTTAAGCTCGCCCTCCATCAGACGCGAAAAAAGCGGTACATGATGGGCAAGAATGCCCACGATGCCGTGGGCGGTCGGTGCCGTCACCATGTCGACGGAATCGCTGTATGCGAGGCGCTCGGGTGTGATTATTTCTAATTGAAATTTGGCTGGCGTCATGATTTTTTCACCTCGTCAATACTGCCGACCATGTAAAAAGCCTGCTCGGACTTATCATCGTGCTTGCCTTCAAGTATCTCGTCAAACCCGCGGATCGTCTCCTCGAGCGGCACGTATTTGCCGGCACGGGCGGTATATTCCTCCGCCACAAACATAGGCTGGGAGAAAAACCTCGCAATTTTCCGCGCCCGGGAAACCGTCAGTTTGTCCTCATCTGACAGCTCTTCCATGCCTAAGATGGCAATGATGTCCTGGAGATCCTTGTAGCGCTGGAGTACTTTCTGGACGCCCCGGGCAACTTTGTAGTGCTTGGCGCCAACCAGCTCCGGCGTCAAGATGCGCGAGTTTGATGCCAGGGGATCAACGGCAGGATATATACCCTGCTCGGAAATCGAACGCTCCAGGGCGATACTTGCGTCCAAATGGGCGAAGGTCGCCACTGGCGCCGGGTCGGTATAATCGTCTGCCGGCACATATACCGCCTGAACGCTTGTGATCGAGCCTTTCTTGGTCGAAGCAATGCGCTCCTGCAGCGCGCTCATCTCGGAGGCCAAAGTCGGCTGGTACCCGACGGCCGAGGGGATTCTCCCCAAAAGCGCCGACACTTCGCTGCCGGCCTGTGCAAACCGGAAGATATTATCGATAAACAAAAGAACATCCGCGTCCTCTTCATCCCGGAAATATTCGGCCATGGTAAGTCCCGTGAGGGCAACCCGGAGACGCGCCCCGGGAGGCTCATTCATTTGACCGAAAACGAGCGCCGTTTTATCAATGACTTTGGATTCCTTCATCTCGCGCCAGAGATCGTTTCCCTCGCGCGTACGCTCGCCGACCCCGGTAAACACCGATACGCCGCCGTGGACGGTCGCGACGTTCCTAATAAGTTCCTGGATAAGAACGGTCTTCCCGACGCCCGCGCCGCCGAATACCGCAACTTTTCCGCCTTTGACAAAAGGGGCAATAAGATCGATGACTTTGAGACCAGTCTCGAGTATTTTTGTTTTGACGTCCTGATCAATAATCGCGGGAGCAGACCGGTGGATCGGCAAGCGCTTGGACTTCACCTCTGCCTTCTCGTCAATTGCCTCCCCGACGACGTTGAAGATGCGGCCGAGTGTTGCCCTTCCTACCGGAACCGTAATAGGTCCGCCGGTATCGGTCACTTCCGCCCCCCGCTTAAGCCCGTCGGTCGTGCCCATGGCAATAGCGCGAACGCGGCCCCCGCCCAGATGGGCGGCAACCTCAAGAACGAGTTTGCCGCTTGCGACAAAATTAGAAACAACAGTCAGCGCTCCGAAAAGCGGCGGGACCTGATCCCCCGCAAACACAACATCAACGACTGCTCCGATAATTTGTGTTATTTTCCCTGTTTTCATACCTTAGACTCCGACCGCCATTCTTGCCGTGACCATATCGGCAATCTCATACGTAATTTTTTCCTGCCTGGCTTTATTGAGCTGGAGGGTTAGGGCTGCAGTAAAATCAAGCGCTGCGTCGGTTGCGTTTTTCATGGCAATCATGCGTGCCGAGTGCTCCGAAGCTTCGGCTTCCAGGACCGCGGATCGCAACTGATTCTCAAGATAATGGGGCAGAAGGTTTGAAAGCACGTCGGTGACACTCGGCTCAATAAGAAACTCGGAAAAGTGACCATCGTCTTTTGCAAAACCCGTGAGCGGTAAAATGAGCTTGCGTGTCGGTTCCTGCTTGAGCGCGTTGACAAACCCGCTATAGACCACATAGACCTCCCGGTAGGTGCCGCTAGTAAATCCCGTTACCAGAAGTTGCGTAATGGCAGACACGCTGTCCATTAGGGGCACGGTTGCGGAGAAATCAGCAGTAAGCGCTCGGCCCGTGCGTACAAGCATTCCTTGGCCTTTTTTGCCCATTGAAATGTAATCGACAGACGTTCCCCGCTCAAACCAAGCCACCAGTTGCCTAAAAAGCGTCGTGTTGAGTCCTCCGCAGAGACCTTTGTTGGTGGTGATAAGAATAACAAGCGTTTTGCCGGCAGGATTTCCGTGTGCCAAAAGCGGATGTACCCCTTCTTCCATCCGCCCCGCAAGCTCCCGCGTCGCGGTGTAGATTTTATCCGCGTAGAGCTTGCCCTGCTGCGCGCGGTCCTGGGCGCGCTTCATTTTGGATGCGGCCACCATCTGCATCGCCCGCGTTATCTGGGCGATATTTTGTGCCGAGCGGATTCTCCTTCGTATGAGTCGTATGCTTGCCATAGGTCAGGTCATAAACTTCTTTTTAAAATCAACGGTTGCCTTTTTAAGTAGTTCGGTCGTCTCGTCGCTCATTTTCCCTTCTTTTTTGATCGCCGTCACGAGCTTTCGGTGCGACGAATCGATAAATGCCACGTACTTTTGCTCAAATTCCTGGACGCGCGAAACCGGCACGTCATCCAAAAACCCACTGTTGGCTGCAAAAATAAGGATAGCTTGGGAGGCAACGCTCATCGGGGCAAACTGCTGCTGCTTCAAAAGTTCGGTCATCCGGCTGCCGCGGTCAATAAGCGCGCGCGTTTCCGGATCCAGGTCGCTGGCAAACTGGGCAAACGCTGCCATTTCGCGGTACTGGGCAAGGTCCAGCTTCAATTTCCCGGCAACCTGTTTCATCGCCTTGATTTGCGCCGCTCCTCCCACACGGGAAACCGAGAGCCCCACGTTTATCGCAGGTCGAATTCCTGCGTAAAAAAGATCGGATTCCAGGAAAATTTGTCCGTCGGTGATGGAGATAACATTGGTAGGAATGTAGCCCGAGAGGTCTCCGGCCTGCGTCTCGATGATAGGAAGGGCGGTAATGGATCCGCCGCCCAACTCCGCGCTCATGCGGCACGCCCGCTCCAAAAGCCTTGAGTGGAGGTAAAAGACATCGCCCGGGTATGCCTCACGCCCGGAGGGACGGCGCAAAATGAGCGATATTTGTCGGTATGCCCAGGCATGCTTCGTCAGGTCGTCATAGACGACGAGTACATCCTTTCCCTGATCCATAAAGTATTCGGCAATCGAAGCTCCCGCATACGGCGCCAGATATTGGAGCGACGCGGGGTCCGCGGCATTTGCCGCTACAACAATCGTGTGGCTCATCGCCCCGTGGGCCGCGAGAGTCTGAATGATTTGGGCAACCCTCGAGGCTTTTTGGCCGATCGCCACATAGATGCAAATAACGTTTTCCCCTTTCTGGTTGATGATCGTGTCCAGAGCAATTGCCGTTTTGCCGGTTCCCCGGTCGCCGATGATGAGTTCCCGCTGTCCGCGTCCGATCGGGATCATGCTGTCAATCGCCTTGAGCCCGGTCTGCAGAGGAGTCGAAACCGGCTGGCGTTTGACGACTCCGGGGGCGATTTTCTCCATGGGATAAAATGTTTTGGTCGGTACCTTGGCTTTGCCGTCTAAGGGCGCTCCCAAAGGGTCGACCACGCGCCCGATGAGCTTGTCTGAAACGCCTATCGATAAGAGCGTATTGGTGCCCTTAACCTCATCGCCTGCGGCAATCTTCAAGTAGTCGCCGAGGATGATAACACCGACCTCATCTTCTTCGAGGTTTATGGCGACGCCCAGTATGCCGCCCGAAAACTCGACGAGTTCCGAATAGGCGAGATTGGCAAGCCCCGTGACTTTGGCAACGCCGTCGCTTACTTCGCGCACCGTTCCTTTGTACCCGAGGGAGACTTTTGACGTATACCCTTCCAGCCGCTTCATGATATCGGCGGTGAGCTTGTTGGCTTGCGGTTTAGGTGCGGCTAGTTTCATAGTTACGTCACCAGAAGGTTTTTGATGGAGTCCACTTCGGCTCCCAGGCTCGCGTCAAGAAAAAAATCTCCCACGCGTATTGAAAACCCGGCAATGAGTGTTTTATCAATCACGTTGGTCGTCGGAAGAGTCGTTTTCAAAAATACCGATACGGCTCCCTTGAGTCTCGCAAGCTCCTGCGGATTCAAACGGACGGCGCTCGCAATCACAATACGGTTGGCTTGTTTTGTTTTGCCCGCCGCCTCGTCTAACACTTCGGCAACCGAAGTCAAAAGATTACTTTTACCGCTGTCTTTAAGAAATCCGAGAATGCCGGCGACGACGGAACTTGATTCTTTTTGTGCACCTCGTTTCATATATTTCCGAAATTCTACATTTACGAAAGTTGTTTGGTTATCAACCTGATCTTTTTGTCGATGATCGACCGGTGATCTTTGGTCGTGAGCGTCGATTCAAGCGACTTGACCGCAATGGCGGCGGCGACATCGATCATCTGTTCGCGAACCTTCTTCTCCATGTCAACCCGCTCCATCTCGATATCTGCTTTGCCTTTTTCCACAACAGCCCGGGCTTCATCATGGGCTTTTGCAACAATCTCTGCCTCCTGAAGCTTCCCGGACTTTTTGGATTCCTCGATGATGGCGGCCCCCTCTTCTTTGGCCTCCTGGAGGATATGCTGCCGTTTGGATTCGGTCTTTTCCGCCTCGGTCTTTGCCTTCTCGGTGTACGCCAGCCCCTCGGCAATTTTATCTCCGCGGTCGCGGAGCGCCTTGAGAATCGGTTTATACAAAAACTTTGTCAGTATGGCAACCATCACGAGAAAGTTAAAAACCTGCGTCGCCAGCTGTACTGGTTCAATGCCTAGCTGTTCCATAGCTTATGATTTTTCCATAGTTAGGTAAACTTTACACCGTTAGGTGAATTTTACACCGTTAGGTGAATTTTATAATCAGCGATATCACGAGTGCGTAGATGGCCACTGCTTCAGCAAATGCGATTGCCAAAATCATGGTTGTGCGCACTTTGTTTTCCGTTTCCGGATTTCTCCCGATGGCTTCCAGGGCCCCAAGCCCGATAAGACCGATGCCGATACCCGGGCCTATTGCTCCGAGCCCTATGGCAAGGGCACTCGCCACTGCTTTGATTGAATCACCATCCATACAATTTCCTCCTTTAAAAATTAGACGAATTTTTTTCGTCACACGAATTTAATAATCAGTCCTGTTACCAGGGCGTAAATGGCAATCGCTTCCGCAAATGCAATACCCAGAATCATACTCGTCCGAATCTCGTTTGCGGCCTCCGGATTCCTCCCGATTGCGTTTACCGCCGCGGAAGTAATGAGTCCGATGGCAATCCCCGGGGTCATGCCTCCGAGGGCAACGGTCAATCCAAACATCAGTGTCTGTGTATCCATACGTTTTGTTTCACCTCCTTTACTAGTGTGATGCCGGTGCGGTAGCTTGTGCCAAAAATGCGGCAGTCAGCATAGAAAACACCAGCGCCTGAATAAATCCGACAAACAGCTCGAGTCCCAAAAACGGCAGCGGAACCAGGATCGGCATGAGAAACGCAATCACCGTCAGGAGAACCTCGCCGGCAAATATATTGCCGAATAGACGGAAGGCAAACGAGATCACTTTGGTAAACTCTCCGGCAAGCTCCAATATCCCGACGAAAAAATAAATAGGATTTTTGAAATTGAGAAACTTACCGACGTACCCCATACCGAGACTGCGCAACCCATAATACTGAATAAACAGGACGGCAACGAACGCCAGCGCAAGGGTGGTATTGAGGTCAGCAGTTCCGGGTCGAAACAGCGGCACGAATTTTTCATGGCCTTCCGAAAGCATACGCAGTCCTATGGAACCCACCCCCGGAAGAAGCCCTATCCAGTTCATGCTGATGATAAATATAAAAAGCGTCGCAAGAAGCGGAAAAAACGTGTTTGTTTTTTCATGAAGTACCGCGCTGAACAAATTGTGAATACCATCAACGATAATTTCGGCAATCGACTGAAGACCACCGGGAATAAGCGATAGTTTGCGGGTTGCCGCGAGGGAAAACAGGAGCAGGAGCACCATCACGACCCACGATGTTAAGAGTGAATTGCTTACCGGAAGGAACCCCCCGAGGGTAAAAAGATTTTCCGCTGTTATCGAAATGTGAATGGCGGGCATACGTTTACTTCTCTTTGGTTTCCCTGACAATAAAATATATATTGGCCCCGGCGATAAATACTCCTATAAAAATAAACGAGAGAGTCATCCGGGGCGCGGTTCCAAACTTTCCGTCCAACAGCTGCCCCACAAATGCTCCCCCAGCAATCGGCAGTGATATGGCAAAGCCAAGTTCTGAAGCCAGAGAGAGAACCTGGAGCATGCGACCGTGTGATTCTTCTTTTGGGTGCTCTATCTGTTCCTCTATAATTGCAGCATTCTCTTGACCACCGCCAAGCTTCAACACCTTGCGCGTTTTCACTACACCCTCATTCTAAAATTTGCGCGTCGCCTCGTCAAGAGGGGAAACGTCATCAACGAGTATCGTGAGACGGTCTTCCTTTTCATCGACGCGGCCGGAAACGGATACCACCCGGTCGACGGTCCACAGGTCGCTCGTTCGCGCGAATACCTTGGGAAATACGACCACCTCAATGGTGCCTGAAAGATCCTCAAGCCGCGCAAATCCCATCTCGTTGTTGCCCGCCCGGGTAAAAATCTTTTTTACGGAAAGGACGATGCCCGCGACCCGGATGCGGTCTCCGACGAGCTGACTGGTGATATCAACAATCGAGGTAAATTGTTCTTTCTCAAGAAATTTTCTATGCGGCTCCAGAGGGTGGGTCGTCAGATAGAACCCGAGCAGTTCCTTTTCAAATCCCAGAAGTTCAGACTGGGAGAGCTCGGGGATATCCGGAAGCCGGTGGTCAGCAGCCTTATCCTCTTCACCAAATAATCCGACCTGACCGCTTGAAACGGCGCGTTTCTGTTTATGCGCGAGCTCCAAAAGCTGCGGCATGGCGGACATCATCGCGGCCCGCGTTCCAAACTTGTCGAGAGCGCCGGTTCGTATGAGGCTCTCGAGCGTTTTTTTGTTGACCTTGGACGTATCAACGCGTGCAATAAGATCCGAAAGCGAACCAAATGCATGATCCCGGCGAGCCTCCAATATACTTTCGATCGCAGCGGCGCCGACGTTTTTGACGGCAGACAATCCAAAGCGAATAGCCTCCTTCTCAATCGTAAACTCTACATCCGACGTGTTGACGTCAGGCGGCAGAAGCTTGATGCCCGTACGCCTGCACTCGGCAACAATACGGGCTATTTTCTCGTCCCGGGCGGGTCCGGTATTGGCCCGGGATTCCGCGGCAAGGACGGCCGTCATAAACTCCACCGGGTAATTGGCTTTGAGATATGCCGTTTGGTAGGCAATCATCGCGTAACACGCCGCATGGGCTTTGTTGAACCCGTACCCGGCAAACGGCTCAATGAGGTTAAAGATATCCTCTGCCTTTCGCTGGGTCATACCGTTTTTCACACACCCGTCAATAAACTTCTCCTTCTGTTTTTTCATCTCGGTCGGAATTTTTTTGCCTACCGCCTTCCTGAGCTTGTCCGCGTCGCCCCAGGAGTAGCCGGCAAGCGTAATTGCCGTCAGAAGAACATCGTCCTGATAGCAGATGATGCCGTAGGATTGCTTCAGGACGTCTTTGAGACGCGGGTCCGGGTACGTCACGCTCTCCGGATTGTGCTTCCTTTTAATAAATTCGGGAATAACGAGCATGGGTCCGGGCCGGAAAAGGGCAACCATCGCCATGACGTCAAAAATATTCGTTGGCCTGAGTTCTTTGATGTGTCTGCGCATACCAGCCGATTCCAGCTGAAATACCCCCGTCGTTTCTCCGCTTGAGAGGGCGTCGTACGTTTTTTTGTCGTTTAAGGGAATGCTCGCCAGATTCACATCAGTGCCTCGTACTTGTTTGATGAATGCAAGGGCGTGAGACATAATGGTGAGATTTCGAAGCCCCAGGAAGTCCATCTTCAGAAGCCCGACGCCGTCCTCACCGACCGTGTACATGTCATACTGGGTGATCACGCGCTCCCCCTTGCTTTCGCGCTGTAAGGGCGTGTACTCAACGAGCGGCTTGTCCGCAATGACCACTCCTGCCGCGTGGACCGATGCGTGGCGGGCAACGCCCTCGAGTTTGCGGGCCACATCAAGGAGACGCTTGGTTTCCGGCTCTGTTTTGTAGGCAAGCCCCAGTTCTCCCGACTGCTCAAGCGCCTTTTCGATGGTCATCTGGCTCCCCTGAAATCCCGGGGGGATCATCTTACTTATCCGGTCCGGTCCGGCATACGGCATGCCGAGAGCTCGTCCGGCATCCCGCACGGCCCCTCTCGCTTCCATCGTGCCGAAGGTGATGATTTGTGCCACCTTGTCGGCCCCGTAGCGCTTGGTCACATAGGCAATAACTTCGTCCCGCCGCTCATCTTCAAAATCCAGGTCAATGTCCGGGGGAGAGGGACGGAAAGGATTAAGAAACCGCTCAAACGGTAAATTGAAATAAAAGGGGTTGATGCCGGTAATATTCAAGATATAGGAAACGACGGATCCGGCAGCCGATCCGCGCCCGGGACCTACCGCAATCCCGTTATCCTTGGCCCAGTTGACGAAATCGCCAACAATAAGAAAGTAGGTCGAGTACCCTTTGGAATTGATGATGTTGAGTTCATATTCAATGCGTTCTTTCACCTCCGGCGTGAGCTTTGGAAATTTTTCTTTTGCCCGGTCCCAGACCAGCGTTTCCAAGTGTTTGGCAGGAGTTTCCGAATCCGGTAGCGGATAATTGGGAAGAATCCATTTTCCTACCGACAGATTGATATCGCACATATCAGCAATCTTCAGGGTGTTTTCAATCGCCTCGGGGTACTGAATAAACAAACCCTTCATCTCCTGCGGGCTCCGCATATAAAAATCCGGCGACGCAAGCATGGAAAGCGGGCGGTTTTTCTCAACAATTGTCCGCTGGGTCTGGACGCAAAGGAGTATTTCCTGCGCTTCAGCATCCTCCGGGTCCACGTAGTGAACGTCGTTGGTGGCAACCAGAGGGAGCCCGAGCTTCCGGGAAAGCTTGATGAGTTGCGCGTTTACCTCATCAACGATGTCAATATGCGGGTGCTTCTGGATTTCTATATAGTAGTGGTCTGCTCCGAAAAGCTCCGCGTAGTCAGACGCCACTTTTTCCGCTTCTTTCTCTTTCCCGTCACGAAGCAAACTCGACACTTGCCCCTGCAGACACGCACTGGTGGCAATGAGCCCTTCGTGATGCTCACGCAGGAGCTCCCAGTCTATTCTGGGTTTATAGTAGTACCCCGTGAGGTGCGCTTCCGTCACGAGCTTCATGAGATTTTTGTATCCGGTTTCGTTTTTGGCAAGGAGGATAAGATGATACGGATCCGTGTCTATTTTCCCTTCCTTATCGAGTCTGCTTCGACGCGCAACATAGGTTTCCACGCCAATTATCGGCTTGATCCCTGCGGCCTTGGCTTTGAGGTAAAACTTAAACGATCCGTACATGGCTCCGTGATCGGTGATTGCCAGGGAATCCATGCCGAAGGACTTGGCCCGCTCAATGAGGTGATCAAGCTTCCCCAGCCCATCAAGAAGTGAAAATTCGCTGTGGGTGTGAAGATGTACGAAGTCTGCCATATATTATCGCCGGGAAGCAGGTATGTGAACACGCTTCATCGTTGGTTCCCACATGGTGAGGGCCGTTCCTTCCTTCAATTTTGAATGCGTCATAGCGATATCCGCCCTATTAAAAAGAGTTTGCGCATCAACAGGTTCTTTTCCATTGTAAGTAACGCATCCGAGGCTTGCTTCTATTTCAGAAAATGTGTTCATGGTTGTTGAGAATTTATCAAATGCCATCTGTATTCTCTCTGTATAGAAGTTTGGCATATGTTCATCATTGGTTTTCATAATAATAACAAACTCATCGCCTCCCCACCGACCAATTGAATCGCCTCCTCGCGCTTCACCTTGAAATAAAAGTGCTGCACTGCGGAGTGCATGATCGCCTGCTATGTGTCCGTGTGTGTCGTTATACCCTTTAAACTGATCTAAATCAGCAACAAATACATAAATGTTTTCGCCGGTTCTCCTTGCTTCGGTAATTTGTTCATCCAAAATTCTGAGTATTCCTTTTCTATTAAGTTTTCCTGTAAGAGTATCTATCTCGAGTTGTCCTTTTGCCTTGTGCAGCTCTGCTTCACTTTTTCGCCCTCGTATATCCTGCGCCGCAGCGCGGCGCCCTAGCGTTTCTAGCGCGCGATCTTTTTTGGTAACCTTTCCTTTGTGACCCGCGCTTTCGAGCTGTTGACGCACCACCCGCTGTTGGAACTCGCTTCGTTTTCCGGTCACCGTGCCTTGACCAAACAATATTTTGGTATCTTCTCCCATGGGTTATCCAATTAGTTCTTGAATTTTTTCCTTTGCGTCTGTCGCATTTATTTTTCCTTTCATGTGCCTCATAAGCTGTCCCACGAGAAACATAAGCGCCTGCTCCTTACCCTTTTTGTAATCTTCGATGGCTTTTGAATTTTCCAAGAGCACCTTTTGTACTACTGTCTCCAATTCTTCATCAGAAACAACAACGACCTGCGTTACAGAAACTATAGACGAAACAAGAGCGGCAGGCAAGGTGGCGTCACTGTCCACCTTTTTGTTAATAATCCAATTGGCGAGCTTCTTTGGAGTCAACTCTGTTTCTTTGACAGTTTTGGCAACTTTCACACATTCCTCAAAATAGTCTGCAAGATTCCGCGTATCAGTTAAAAGCCCCGCGTCATAGTCATGTAATTCGTACTCCTTTTTGAACCGAGATATTTTCTCATCCGGCAATTCCGGTATTTGGGTTTTGAGATTTGCGACGTGGGTCTTCTCCCATCTCATAGGAGGAATATCCGGCTCCGGGAAATACCGGTAATCGTCCGCCTCTTCCTTTCGGCGCTGCGAGACGGTCACGCCGCGGTCCTCGTCCCACCCCCGTGTTTCCTGCACCGGCGTTTTGCCTTGTTGGAGCAATTTCTTGTGCCGCTCGACTTCATATTCAATCGCGCGCTTCACGAAGTTAAATGAATTGATATTCTTCACCTCAACTTTATAATCCGGTAATTCCTTTTTACCAACTACCCGTACGGAAATATTGGGTTCCAGCCTCATTGATCCCTTTTCCATATCTGCATCCGAAATCTCAAGGTACTGGATAATCTGATGGAGTTTCTTCAGGAATTCCTTGGCTTGTTCTCCGCTTCGGATATCGGGCTCTGTCACAATTTCGATTAAGGGAACACCGCTTCGGTTAAAATCAATGAGCGTTACCTTTTTGCCCTCTACTGTTGTGTGCAAAAGCTTACCGGTGTCTTCCTCCAGATGCACTCGTGTTATTCCCACGCCGCCTACTTTGCCGAGTATGGCGAGCGGCTGATCGTACTGGGAGATTTGATAGCCCTTGGGCAGATCGGGATAGAAATAGTTCTTGCGGTCGAATTTACTCAACTCCGGAATCTCGCACTCCAACGCAAGCCCGAGTTTTATTGTCCATTCAACGGCTTTTTTGTTTGGAACGGGGAGTGCTCCGGGCAACCCTAAACAGACCGGACAGGTATAGCTATTCGGCGCTTTTGCAAAAAACGGGTCGTTTTTGCACCCGCAGAACATCTTGGAAGCGGTCTTGAGCTCCACATGTATTTCCATTCCGATCACTGCTTCGTAGTCATTCATACTATTACTTCACTATTGGTGGTTTTTCTTTGTGCCAATCCGTCACTTGTTGATATGCATGCGCAATTCTCAAAACCAGGGCTTCATCAAACATCTTTCCTGATATTTGCATCCCAATGGGCATACCCGCAGTTGAAAACCCGGCGGGTATGGCAAGAGACGGAATACCAGCTGGGTTATGCGTAACCGTAAAGTAATCGATAAGCATATTTTTGATTGGGTCCTTCACTGTTTCTCCGAGTTTGGGTGCGGTCGTTGGCGTCACGGGCATGAGAATGACATCGCAGGACGCGTACGCCTTCGCATGCTCCTGAATAAATAGCGTACGCACCTGTTGTGCTTTTTTATAAAATGCATCGTAGTAACCTGCCGACAGTGCATAGGTCCCGATCATAATCCGGCGCATGGTTTCTTTGGTAAATTGGTCGCGACCTGCTCCGTACCGGATGCCGTCATACCGGCCAAGGTTTGAACTTGTTTCGCTGGGGGCAATAAGATAATAGACCGCAACACCTGCCGCAAGCGATGGAATTGATATTTCTTTCGTTTCTATCCCGAGTGCTGCAAACTCTTTTTGGGCTTTTTCAAGACTCAAGCGCACCTCCGGGTCAAGACCGGACACAAAACATTCTTTTGGAATACCCATTACCAAACCCTTCACAGGAGTTTTTAATTCTTTCTGATAATGGGCAACCGGATGGGGGGAACTCGTGGCGTCATGAGGATCGACCCCGGCAATTGATTGCAGAACTATCGCACAGTCTTCTGCCGTTTTTGCGGTAGGCCCGACTGTGTCAAAAGACGATGCATATGAAATACACCCGTACCGCGACACTCTCCCGTAGGAAACTTTGAGCCCTGAGACATTGCACCAAGCTGCGGGATTACGAATGGATCCCCCGGTGTCTTCGCCAATGCCAAATGCAGCCATACGGGCCGCAAGCGCTGCTGCATTTCCCCCACCTGATCCGCCTGCCGCATGACCCAGATTCCAGGGATTTTTTACCGGTCCGAAGTCGGTGTTTTCGCTCGTTGCCCCATGACCCCACGCATCCATGTTGGTTTTGCCGATGAGAATTGCGCCGGATGCTTTCAGCCGTTCATAGACGGTCGCGCTATAGGGAGGGATAAATGTTTGCAGTACGTTGGAAGCCGCGGTCGTTCTGATGCCTTCCGTTATATACGAGTCCTTCAAAATAAAAGGGAGGCCGTGCAGTGGGGAGGCCGCGTTGGGTAACGACTCATCCTTTTTACGTGCCTCACGAAGGGCAACTTCCGGGTCGACAACGGTAATAAATGCATTGAGCTTTGATTGATATTTCTCTACTGCGGCATAGCTCTCACCAATAAGATCTACAGAAGAAAACTGTTTTTTTCGAAGTCCTGCGGCTAGTTCGGCTAATGTTAAATCAAGTAACATAGTTATTCGGTAAAAATGGCATCCACCACAAAAAATCCGTTATACACAAACGGAGCATTTTTCAAGGCTTCTTCCTGGGAAAGCGAGGGGGTGATTTCATCCGCGCGGAACACATTTTCCAAGCCTGTTACTTGGCTCGTTGGAATGACGTTAGTCGTGGAAACATCTTGCACGCCGCGTAGATAATCCAGACTTACGGTGAGTTGTTTTGCTAAATCGTCGAGGTCTTCTTTGTTGAGTGAAAGATTCGCCAACCGGGCAACAACGTCGGCACTAAATTTATTCGATTTCATGCTGGGACCATTATAGCATGCGATTGTGTGCCTGCCATTCAAGGGAATCGTCAAGAGGAGTCAACGATACTTTCTTACTATATTTTACTTCAAGCGCCTTAGAAATTAACCAGTCGGCTATATGAGGATTTTTTGGGAGAAACGGGCCGTGCGAGTAGGTTGCGATGCAATTTTTGTACACCGCGCCTTCTGTTCCATCCTCACCGTTGTTCCCGCTTCCCTTAACGACTTTCGCAAACGCCTTCACGCCTTTCCCTAGATAGGTTCGTCCGCCATGGTTTTCAAATCCGACAATGGTATCTTTGTCTGTCATATCAATTCTTCCGACCGTGTTTCCGATGAGTCTTGGCTTTGATTTTCCGAAGTGTTTACTTTCCATGTCAAAAATTCCAAGCCCAGTAAGCTTTTTCCCGTCTCCCGTCATGTAATAGTGGCCAAGAAGCTGCGGCGCGCCACAAACAAAAAGCCCCGGAATACCTTGATCAAACAATTTCTTCAGAGTCGGGCCCTTTTTGAGCAGATCGTCAATCGCGAGTCCCTGCTGCCGGTCTTGCGCCCCGCCGCCGAATATGAGGTCGCATGATTCGATCTCTTTATCGGTTGTTTTGAAATCAATGGGTACAATGGTTGCCTTGATCTGTCGCCACTGGCAGCGCTTCGTTAGAACAAAAATATTCCCACGATCGCCGTAGGTACTCATCAGTTCCGGATACAACCAGCCTATGTTTAACGAATACGTCATAATATTTTTCTCCCGGTCAGGATCTTTCGTACATCAAGCATCGCGGAGTAGGTTGCAAGAATCCATAATACTTCGTTCTCTTTTACTGAATACACACTCTGATCAATTGCATGCTCCAACGATTCCGCAACTTCTATTTTTTTTGCATCTATGTCGGCGTATTTCAAACGTAGCGCTAAATCATACACCCGGTCACCACTCACCATGTACTTCGAAAAGTTTTTAAACTGCTCAAAATCCACATCCCAGATCCAGCTGACATCTGTGCCGTCCGGAATGCGGTCATTAAGCACCAAAAGCACGGGCCCCTGATCAACCGACTGGGAGACCGTTCGAAGAGACTCGTTGAATCCCGTCGGGTTTTTGGAAAGCAGAATCTTGACGCGTCTGCCGCTTGCGACCACTGTTTCCATTCGGCCAAACGCCGGAGTAAACTTTACGAGTCCTTCTTTAATTTGTGCATTGGAAAGGCCTAAGGTACGCGCGACTAACGCGGCGGCCAGTGTGTTGTATGTGTTGTACACTCCTTCAACAGGGCTTATAAAATCACGAGAGGTAACATCTTCCTTTGGTGGCGTAAAGTCACACTTTCCGCATGCCCATTTGCCTAAATGAGAAAAATAGACACCCGCAAACGTGAGTCTTGCCCCGCAGTTCGGACAAAAAATCGTATCGGTGGCATGCTGCATCTTGGGTAAAAATAGCGAAGGATCCTCAAGTCCGAAATATGCTACTTTGGTTTTAAGCTTCGATCCGATGAATGCTAAATGCGGGTCGTCCGAGTTAACAATGACCGCACTCTGGCGCTCTAAGGCCGAAAGTGCCACGAGCCAATGCTCAGCTATTGTGTCCAATTCCCCATACCGATCGAGCTGGTCGCGGAAGAGATTGGTCAAAACCACGATTTCCGGCGTCATGTCTTTGAGGATATTTGGCAAAGTTGCCTCATCGACTTCAAAAATAAAATGCTTAGAACGAAACTTTTGGTTCCAGTCCATGTCTGCAAGAAATGCGGACACCAAACCGTTATCCAAATTTGCGCCGCTTGCATTGTGAAAGACGTTCATGCCGTTATGGGTCAGAATCGTCTCTATCATCTTCACCGTAGTCGTTTTTCCGTTGGTTCCGGCAACCAAAATAATAGGGGGAGCATTTTGACTTACTATTCGAAGAATTCGTGGATGCATGCGAAGTGCAATTTCTCCCGGCCAAGTCGCGCCGGCTCCCAAGTGGAACGTTTTACTTATCAGAGCAACCAATTTACCCAATGTGATAGCAAGCTTTGTCCGGATGGTCATTATCCTAATTATACACTTACATTGCCCGGAGAATCTTGATGCGGTCGGGAAGAGGCGGGTGGGTGTTAAAAATCCCCGAGAACCAGGCACCGAAACTTTTACCTTTAAAAGGATTGGTGACATAGAGATGCGCCGTGGCGTTAGTTGCTGCTTCAAGTACTTCTTTGTCTTTCCCCAGTTTTTCAAGAGCCTTGGCAAGCCCCTCCGGATAGCGGGTCAGGTAGGCACCTGAGGCATCTGCCAGATATTCGCGTTTCCGGGAGACCGCAAGTTGGATAAGCGTGGCAACGATGGGAGAGAGGATGGCAAGGACCAGTCCGACAAGAAGAAGAATTTGTCCCAAGCCGTTATCATTATCACGGCTTCTTCGGTGGCCGCCCCACCAGAGGCTTCGCATAAACATATCGGCCATGAAGGCAATGGTACCAACGAGCACCGCAACCACCGCCATAAGTCGGGTATCGAAATTCTTGATGTGCGAAAGTTCGTGGGCGATGACTCCCTCCAGTTCACGCCGCTCCAGACGATCCACGATGCCGGTCGTTGCACAAACGACCGCATGCTCCGGATCGCGGCCGGTGGCAAACGCGTTCATCGCAGTGTCCTCGATGACATAGAGTCTTGGTTTGGGGATACCCGCGGCAATTGCCAAGTTCTCGGTAACGGTGAACAGATCAAAATCGCGTTTTCTATCCGCAGGTCTGGCGCCCGACATGGCAAGGACCAGCTTATCACCCCAGTAGTAGCTCACAAAACTTGATACTACCGAAAAGAGAACCGCCAGGAACATCCAGGAGTTGCCGTAGCCTAACGCATTGCCCATGATGTATGCGGCGGCAACGACAAACGCGACAAATCCCGCCATAAACACGTAGGTTTTCGTGATATTGGAGTTAATTTCTGAAGTAATCGTCATTCGAAGTTCACCTTCACCGCCGCTCGTTCCTTGGCGGTTGCGCCGAAGAACTCTTTCTCCGGGAACCCGAGCATCTCATTGATGAGCGTATTGGGGAACGTCCGGATCTTTACATTGAATACCATGACGGAATTGTTGTAAAACTGCCTCGAGTAAGCCACTTTATCTTCGGTGTCTGATAATTCTTTTTGAAGATGCACGAAATTTTCATTGGTCTTCAGCTGCGGGTAGTTTTCTGCAATCGCCAAGAGGCGACTCAAAGCTCCCGAAAGCGCGTCACTCGCTTTGGCTTTGGAATCCATACCCTTTGCGCCCATCATGGCAGACCTGGCTTTCGTCACGGAGTCCATAATGCCCTTCTCATGTTTGGCGTAGCCCTTGACGCTTGCGACAAGATTGGGGATAAGGTCGCTTCGACGTTTGAGCTGCACGTCGATCTGACTCCATGCCTCTTCAATCTGGGTTTTTAAAGAAATCAGTCCGTTATACAAGGACCAGACGTAAAGAAGTAGAAGTACGATGATACCACCAACCATATAAAGAGGACTCATATTATGCTCCTTTCAAAAGCCATTTCTTAAATCCATTATAATCCAAGGAATTTAAAATGTCACGTTTTTGTGCCCATCCACGCCGGGCAACCGAAACACCGTAGCGCATGAGGTCCATATGCTCGACTGCATGTGAATCCGTGTCGATCGTAAACCTGACGCCCGCCTTTCGTGCGTCATAGACCAGGGCATCGGGCAAATCCAGTCGGTCGGGGTAACTATTGATTTCCATGGCAATATCATGTTTTTTGCAAGCCGCAAATATCTCCTGCCAGTCGGCATCCACGCCTTCGCGTTTGGTAAGAAGTCTTCCGGTCGGATGTCCGAAGATACGTACCTTGGGGTGACTGGTGAGTGCCGTGGTAATTCGCTTGGTTACGACACTTCGTTCCTGGGTGAAACTGGAGTGAATGGACACAATGACCCCGTCGACAAAATCCATGGCCCCATCGGGTAATGCTAATTTCCCGTCCGGAAGGATATCTACTTCACACATGAGGAAATATTGTATCCGTTTATTTGTTTTTTTCTTCCATGAGGAATATTTTTGTTCATAATCCTCTTTTCGCTGCTTCATAATCTCGACTATCTGTTTCTGGGTGTGATTCATAAGGCTTGGGTTATGGTCAGAAAACCCAATATATTCATAGCCTAATTCCGCCGCGCGGTCTAAATACTCGCTTATCGGATTTGCCCCAAGATCGTGCGAGGGCTCGAGATTATAGTTTGAGTGCACATGCAAATCCCCTTTGATGTCCGCAAGCTCGACAAGATGCGGAAGCTTCCCTTGTTTTGCTGCCTCCACTTCTCCCTTGTCTTCCCGGAGTTCCGGAGGAATATAAGAGAGCCCCAATGCTTTATACAAGGCCTCTTCTGAGGAGTACGTGTCAATCTTTCCGCCGTGCAGGTGTTTCATGCCGTATTCATTCAAAGACAATCCTTTGGTGAGGGCGTAGGACCGGAGGACAATGTTGTGGTTTTTTCCTCCGGTAAAATACTGAAGCATTGCGCCGTAGAGCTCGGGTTTTTGTACACGGAGATCTACCTGTCTGCCGTTATGGAGCCGGATGGATGCCCCGGTCGGTCCCTGTTCAATAATCTCCTGGTGCGGGTAGGTGAGGAAATGGGCAAGTACTTCTTTGGGTTTCGTTGTGGCAACCGCAAGGTCGACATCTCCAATTGTTGACACCTGGCGCCGCAGACTGCCTAGAGCATCAACCCGTTTTATATATGGATTCTTTTTCAGATGGACGATAACGTCCTGGGCGATTCCGTCTGCAATAGGGAGGGCCATCCGGTTTTCTTTAATTGCGCCCTTTTTGTAGGTTTGGATGTTTGCCCGTATGTCTTCCTGGGATTTTTCTCCGAATCCTTCCATGGGGGCAATTTTCCCGGCCTTGATTGCTTTCTCTATATCGGCAATCACGGTCTTTTCATTTTTGAGATTCAGCTCTTTGACGAGCTTGTATGCTTTTTTGGGTCCGATGCCGGGAACAAGAAGCAGCGGGAAAATCGCTGCGGGAAGCTTGTGCATGATCTCGTCAAAGTGCTTGACCCGACCGGTACGAAACAGTTCATCCAGATAATGAGCGATCCCCTGTCCGATGCCCGGAATTTCATCAAGCTTCTTGTCATCCCAGTAATCCTTGAGTTCACTTGTGAGGTGCTCGATGCTGCTTGCGGCCCGATCGTATGCGATAATCTTAAACCTGTTTTCGCCGAGAATCTGATATGCGGCAGCAACGCGGCGGAAAAGTTCTGCAATCTCTAGGTTGGTCATGGCGATTTTATGCTAGCACAACGTTGTTGTACGTACAATTATCCGCTATAATGCGAAATGGCATTGGGATCGTAGCTCAGCCTGGTTAGAGCGCCTCCCTGTCAAGGAGGAGGTCGGGGGTTCGAGTCCCCTCGGTCCCGCCACTGCCCTTTTACAACTGCCTGGAACGGAGGAATCTTTAGTATGTGGAAAAATCTACGGAAAAAGTTTAATTCGACTGATTCATTTGTTTCCCTGGCACTTGGACTTGCAGTAGTTCTTGTTATCGGTCTCACGATTATCAACTACGTCAAGAATAAATCACAGGATGCCGCAAGTACGGCGAAGGAAGAAGCGGCCGCGATGGTCGCCCTTCCCACAACGCACACGGTAGCGGCAGGCGAAACACTCTGGTCAATCTCGGAAAAATACTTTAAGAGTGGCTATAACTGGGTCGATATCAAAAACGCAAATACGCTAACAAACCCGGATTACGTGGAAGCCGGTCAAACCTTGACCATTCCAAACGCGACGCCCATTCCGCCGCCAACGGGGGCGGTATCATCCGCGTCAATCGCGTCAGGCGCGCAAAAGAAGTCATACACAGTCGTTCTCGGAGATGATTTGTGGACGATTGCGCGAAGAGAATATAACAACGGGTACCGATGGGTCGATATCGCTCGGGCAAATAATTTAAAAAATCCGAATCTCATACACACAGGAAACGTCCTGGTGTTGCCATAGTTTGTTTTCGGAAATGATTGTATACAATTATGGGTAAGCAGATGCTTGCCCGTTGCGGGATTAGTACACCGGTAGTATGCATCCTTCCCAAGGATGAGAAGCGAGTTCGATTCTCGTATCCCGCTCAAGAACAAACAAAACCTAGTATTTTAATTTACACTGAACTTATATGAAGAATAAAAATCTTCTTTTGTGGGCCCTCTATGATTTTGCAAACTCAGTTTTAAATATTAATCTACTTCTTTATTTCTCTCAATGGGTCATTATCGATAATAAACTGCCCGACATATATTATGGAGGAGTATTTGCAGGATCCACACTACTTTTACTATTCACGTCGCCTATTATCGGCGTTTATACCAACAGAGTTCATAAAAAGCTCCCCACACTTGCCATAATAACCGCCTTCATTGGAATTTTTGCCGTTTCTCTGGGATTTATAACAATAAATGCAAGTGGTTTTCACTCTGTCCTTATTGCACTTTTACTGTATTTTCTTCTCATGTACTTCTATCAGGCAAGCTTTGTTTTATTTAACTCTTTGCTACCGACTGTAAGTAAAACGAATAAATTTGGTATGACTTCCGGAATTGGGGAGTTTGGAAACAATTTGGGACTTATGGTCGGAGTATTGCTCACGTTACCTATTGTGAACAGATTTGGGCGGGAATATACCTTTCTCCCTGCAAGCATTATTTTTATTTTACTCGTCATTCCCTTTTTCCTCTTTTTCAAAGAGAGACCGAATCTTAAAACTGGCGATTTAGCATTCGGACTTCTTACGAAGCGAACACTTGAGCTCCTAAAGTCGCTCCCGTCTAAAAGAAATATGTTCTTATTTTTAATAGGTTTTTATTTCGTAAGCGACGCGGTACGAACGATCATATTGTTTTTCCCAATCTATTTTGAAACTGTTTGGAACTTGCCCGATAGCAAAAAGGCAATGCTGACACTTTTATTAACGCTTACTATGATGGTCGGCGCGTTAGTAGGTGGATATTTATGTGACAGATTTGGAAATAAAAAGATACTGATAAAAAGTACTCTTGTTATGATAGTTTTTCAATTACTTCTTATTCCATTTGCATCACTTAATTTGGGTTCTACGATGCTCATCATTGGCCTCGGGCTTTCCTGGGGCACATATTTTGCCGTCTCACGAGCTCTATTGGTTGCATTGTCTCCAAAAAATCAGATTGGCGAGTATTTTGGGCTATATACGTTGTTTGAAAGATTTGCTTCAGTCATCGCGCCCCTTGTGTGGAGCGCAACGGTTTTTGTTTTTAGTTCACAAGGGACGCAGTACAGCTATAGAATAGCGGTTTTTACTACGGTTATTCTGATTGCAATAGGCACGTTCTTTTTTTCTAGAGTAAGAGAAGCACGAATAGATGAAAGCATTTGAGCCTCCTGTCAGAATCGAACTGACATCTACGGTTTACGATACCGCTGCTCTGCCATTGAGCTAAGGAGGCAAGTTTACAACCTGCCGTCCTTGGCGGGTCGCCTATGGGGCGACACCACTAAGGAGGCGCCATGGCTATTTTACCAAGAAAGTACTAAAATTGTTAGCGTATGGCATTTTCACGGCTCTCCAGACTCGACGAGCGAAAACAGCGGAAGCGTCTGACACTTGCGATTGTCGGCAGTATCGCCATTCTCATCTTCGTCGGCACGTTCGGCGTGCGGATCCTCATCGGCTTTAGCCTGTTTGTCGACAGACTCCGGGGCAATCCCGTTCCGACCCAGCAGTCCGAATCGCTCATCCTCCCGCCTATTCTTGACCCCCAACCAATTGCCACCAACAGCGCGACTATCACCGTGAGCGGACACGGGGAAGGGGGACTTACCCTCATTCTCTATCTCAACGACGGGGAATTCAAAAAAACGAAAGTACCGGAAGACGGAAGTTTTTCAGTCCCCTCGGTCCCGCTCTCGTCCGGAACCAATACCATAAGCGCGAAGCTTACGGATGACAAAGAAAACACGAGTGACCTTTCAAACATTGTAAGTGTCAGATACGCGGATAAACCACCGGGGCTTGATGTAAGTGCGCCGGAAGACAACGCGTCAGTGTCCGGCGATTCCAACAGCATTGCCGTCACCGGGACAACGGACGATGGCGTTACCGTGACGATCAATGGCCGGTTTGTGGTAGTGAGAAGCGATAATTCCTTCAGCTATAGCTATCCGCTCAATGAGGGGGACAACATCCTCACCATCGTCGCCACGGACGGAGGCGGCAACAGAACTCAGGTTGAACGGAAAGTGATATATCACAAGTGACGTGTTTTTTTCTCCGCAACCCCGGTTAATACCCAAAACCAAATAATAACCCAGGGATAAAACGCGCTGTTGACGAAAAGACTATGCACAGCGAGGGCAATAAAACTTGCATAGTAGGCCACACCAATGCCCCTTCCCGCCTGCAGCATGGAAAAGACAAGATACCCGTAGGCCACAAGCCCCACAAGACCGGTTGTTGCGACAACAAACAGGATACTGCTGTCCATCCCGGCATCTGATTTGGAAATAAACTCACCCTCCTTGTCCTTTGTATAGCGAAGCGTGTCAAACCCCCAGCCAAAAACCGGCGCCCGGGCAATGAGCGCTATGCTTTCTTGCCAGTTGCCGACTCTTGCCAGAGTTGAATCCGTACGAAGCAAGCGAAGGGTATTCCCCGATGTTTGCAAAAGTAGAACTACCGTGACGGCAAACAGTGCAACCGCGATCAGAATTTTCCCTTTTTTTTGAAAAACCGCAACCGCAAGACCCGCGGCGATTGCCGCCAGGAAACTGCTGCGTGAATACGTAAGAAGAAAGCTTACCATGCATATCAATAGTCCCAAAGCTATCCACCGCCGAATTGCTTTGGTTTGCCAGAGAAAAAATCCAAGAATAATGGTCAAAAGAAGAATCAGTCCGGTAAAATTGGGATCAAAAAACGTCGAAAACAGCCGGTAAAAATGCGGATCCCATCCAAGGTACATGAGATTGCGCAGATCCGGATACAGGAAAAATTGAATGAGCCCCAGTATGCCAAATCCCGCGCCTACTGCAAAAAGTCCGTAAAGCCACTGTTCTTTTTTCAGGTATTCCGAAAGAACAATTGGATAGACTCCCGCGTAGAGGACCCACCGGACAAGATACAACCCTCCCGTACCAAGCTGCTCAATCGGAAATCTTCCCGCATTAATCAGAAGACTTGCCAAGCCTACTGCGATAAATGCGAGAATCGCCTTGGTAAGCTTTGGTTTAACCCTTTTTCTCCGGACGCCCCAAATGACCAGAAGTACTACCAAAAGAATATCGTGCACGTACACGATAACGCCCGGGGCGAGGTGTATTCCTCCTATTTGCCCCAAAAGCAGGCTTGATAAAAATGCCAGGCTAAGTAGTTTCATGGGCAACGAGCCAAAGTACCAACACATTTCCCCAAAAAACATGCGACATTTGCCATGTCGCCGGATTTCTAAAGTTGGCGGCAACCAATAAATAACTGAGTGCGATAAGCGCAAGTTTTCTCTTGTTTCTTTTTGCTTTGAATACTAACCAGATGTATACGGGAAGCAAAAACACATAGTGGTGCTGCCAGGAGAGCGGCTCAACCAGAAGAAAAATAGGGAGAAAAAGGAATAGTGAATGGGCGAGAGACAATCTTTTTTGCCATACAAACCAGAGGGCGCCAACGACAAGGAGCGCACTCCCCCACACCGTCAAATCCGCGGCCAAGCCGCGGGGGAAACTCTGACGAGTTAAAAAACTTCCCAATCCCTGGTTGTAGTATATATCCCGTCCGGAAAACACCAGTAGCGGGGGAATTGTTGAGCGGAAATAATATGCATAGTGTTGCCAGCCGAAAACAAATCCTGTTGCGACAATCGAGGTCGCGAGAAGACTAAGAGAAATTACTACACTTCTCCAGTAGCCTGCCAAAAGAATGACGGGCAAAAAAAACAGGATATGCGGTTTAAGGATCAAGGCCAAACCCAAACATATCCCGGACACTGTAGTATTTTTTTTTGTAAGATGCCAGATTGCCGCAAGAAGAAGCGCAAGGGCGACGAAATTGGCCTGCCCCATACCGAAGGTGAATTTCGTGGGAAAGGCAAGAAACGCGAAAATAAAAACAAGACTAGCGGGAAAAAGATTCGGCTTTTTACCCAAAAGCCGCAAAGACACAAATATGCAAAGAATAAATGAAGAAAAGGATATACCAAGCCATAAAAACTGCGTCATTTGATAGGGCAGGATCGTAAAGGGCAAAAAGGGAAGCAGCGTAAACGGCGGGTAGCCGAGTCCGGTGTACATAGGCAACGTATAGATATTTTGATTGTTCAGAAGTCCTCTTGCCGCATCGTAAAACACGCTGAAGTCAGGCGCGAGGGTCGTGCCAATACGGAACAGTGAATACATCGCCCAGCAAAAAACAACAATCGCAGCAAAATAAACGCTATGCTTCATGGTTGTGCCAGAGAAGATACAGCTTTGCGCGGGTCAAAAACGAATGCATGCTCATCGCAAGGGCAACCACTGCCCCCGCCGTGCCATCCAAAAATCCCAGATACCAGACATAGTCGACAAAAAACTTACCAGTCGGATACGCCAAGATGTGCCACCAGGGGACCGGAACTTTTTCTTTAAAGAGATACCGGGCATTCAACGTTGAATACAGATTTATTTCATCAATAAATTGTGCGACGTTCGGGTGGGGGAAATGATCAAGCGGGTGGGTCAACTCCCCGACAAGCCCATTCACTTTCCATACTTCATGAACCGGCCTCCCCCAGACGCCCGCTCCTTTTCGTGCAAGTCGTAACAGCTTTACCCGCGCCGTCTCCCCGTGTTTCAAAGGATTCCCGAACATCCAGTCCTGGCGTTTGATGTAAAACCCGGCACTATCAATTTCCAGAGATTTCTTTATCTCTTCGGCAAGTGTTTTTGACACCACCTCGTCGCTGTCGACGAACAGGAGCCAATCCCCTTTTGCTTTACCGAGGGCAAAATTTCTTTGGGCTGCAAAATTTCCGTTCAAATGGCGCTCATGGACTACCGCATTGTGCTTCTTTGCAATGTTGACCGTTTCGTCGCTGGAAAAATCGTCAACGACGATCACCTCATCGCACCACGAGATACTTACGAGGGTTTTTCCGATCGATATTTCACTATTGTGAGACAGTACTACTGCGGAGATCACAATTCGTATTGTACCAGACTGCACCATCGGCATCTATCTGGAATGCGTACACGCCCTCACGCGAGCAATCTGACGCCTTACCTTTGGCAACCACTATTCCGTTGGGAATATCCCCAATATCCGAAATTCCTTGCAATAACGCATAACGCACCGTACCAAAGACCCCGGCGACATTTGTCGTTATGGGCTCATCGCCTGAAAATATGAATTCTTTTACAGATTTTCCGGCAACCGTCTTCTGTACCTGTTGCCATACGCGATCCACCACTACTTCGCTCCGAAATGCGGTAAACTCAAGCATCATTGCCTCTATTCGGACAAATGCAACAATTCCATACGCTACAAGAAGTGTCATAATGAGTGTAGTTTTCAGTTTATTCAATACGATCGCGGCAGCGATCACGAGACCCACACTCGGTACGACAAAGTATCGATGCGGTACTGCGGGGATGAGACGAATATCAAACATCCACTGTATAAATACGGTGAAAAGCACCCACGCGATGCAGAAACTGATAAGCTTGCTCTTCCGGCCAAAGACGATGGCCAGAAGTACGAAAATCGCACCACCGATTGCCGCTGGTCTCACCAATACACTGTGACTCAACTCCGTGGGTATATGAGGCACCGTCACCATCCATCCCACGACGAGATTCCATATTCCGTTGAAGTAATGGAAAATAATATTCATCGATGGTATCGTTCGAGGGGTCGAAAAAAACTGCACCATCTTACCTACGCCGACGATGACTCCGGCTATAATCAAAGAAATATACGGTCCTGACCATCGTCTTTTTCGGACGACAAACGGCATCCAGATAACCGGAAGTATCCGCACCGGGTCTGCCGCAAACCCGGCAAGCATAAGCGGCACCGAGTCCGCAGCGATGCCTTTACACCAAAATACGATTGCTAGGTAGGTCACGTGTGCGCTCGGCCAATTGACCGCTTCTACGCCGCCCGGAAACGCGGCAAACAACAATCCCGCGATCCATCCGGTACGCAAAGATCCCGACAGAACGATCGCCATGTCCGATACCGCATAGGCCGCAGCCGCGCGAAGCAAAATACCCACATGCTGCCAAAGGAACGGGTGCATGCCTAATATTTTGGTCAGAGAGAAAAATTCAATCAACGTACCGGGGTGCAGCAAAAAATCCAAAAGCATGCGCGGGTCGTACTGCGTCATCCAGATATAAAACCAATCATCCTTCCAAAAGGTAAACGACAGTCCGCGCCAAAAGAGTAGATAGGAAATGATCACGAAAACTACGATCCGTTTCCATTGGTGTTTAGCCATAAGGTCTGTGATAGTATAGCGCACCGAATTTTTTTGCGATAACAACCGTCTCATCACTAGATTGGTCGTCTATAACGATTATCTCATCGCACCAAGTGAGACTCTTGAGTGTTCGTTCAATCGTGGTTTCGCTATCTCTTGTCAATACAACGGTTGAGATTGTGAATTGTCGCATATACACATTGTATCACTGGGGCGTCGGAGCCGCACAGTGTTCCTGCACCAACGGATCCGCAAGAAGTCTGGCTCTATACTGTTGGGTGTCATCAGTAATTCGACCGAGAGCTGAAATCGTAAACGCATAGACATCCTTGACACTATACAGCTGTGGGAAACCGATAGGGCGACAAAGTAATCCTGCGACATCATTATAGTCCGTAGTAAATAGCACGCGCTGATCAATTCCCTGGTTATAACGCATGAGTATAAAATGAGCTGTATAATCATCCGACATTGTAGATGTACCATATCCTTCATCCTGCATCACGACAATAGGCGCTAAAGCTCCATGAGGGGGAACAACTCTATCTATTGTTTGCCAGATTCGATCGGCCATCTGGGTGGGACGAAAACCATCCATTTCGTCAAACAACACTGACTCCGTGTGCCACACAATACCTACATATAATAGAAGCGCAAGCCATTTTGTAGGTGATCCCAATCGCGCAAGCCCCCATCCGATAAGTATTGCCAAACCGACGCTAGGCAGCACCATATACCGATGTATTGTAGCTGTGATATAGCTGGGATCAGCTATCCATTGGACAATGACCGTCGATACGATCCAGAATCCGGCAAACACTACTGCACGATATTCCCGCGTTCGACGTATAGCCTTCCCACTCCACACGAGTTTCCCGGCAACCAAAAACATCAACACAGAACCCGCCACTACTCGCATCGGAGAAAAAACGCTTATGTTCATATAATCGACACCGTGGGGTACCGAGATAATCCATCCGGTGAATAGATTCCACACAATATGCGGAATATGAAAAATATTTTTGTAAAACGGGAGGCGTGCCAGATTCAGAAAATCAAATTTCCACCAGGTCACGTATGCCGGCCAAACCAAAAGTACTGCAACAAAAATATATAGAGTCACGCCACATGCCCAAACAAAAAGCTCGCGCCTATTTCTCGCCCGAAAATAATCAAAAAGTGGCCGTTTGTTTAAAAATAGGGGCACCCATGCAAGAGAAACTATCCGAATGGGATCAAGTACGAATGCCGTAGTAAACCAGATAAGGGGGGCCAATAAAGTTTTTTGACCACGTTTATATGCTATATAGAGCGCAGTTGCTTCACAAATGAGTAAAACGTCTAGGTTTGTAACATGAGCGCTGGGCCAATTAATGGCCTCCATACCTAAAGGTGTCGTGACAAATACAACACCGACGATCCAACTCATCGCTCTGGATCCAAATAGCGCTGCCGACATATCCATGACTCCCAGCGCGGCCGCAGCTTTGAGGATTATGCCTACATGCTGCCATAAGAAGGCATTCTGACCCAAAAGTCGTATCAGCAGAAAAAATTCTATCAAGGTTCCGGGGTGTAGCCACGCTACGATGGGATATCGCAGGGGATGCAGAGCAAACCACAAGTATCGCCAATCGTCTTCCCAAAATGCATATGAAAGCCCCCGCCCAAATGACAGATACGCCAGAGCCAATAAAATAATGAGTGCAACAAATCGACGACGCATAAAAAAACAATACTAGTCGAACCTTATGATAGTATATCGATGAGATGAATACGTTTACAAGACGAGCGATAGTCTGGATTGCCTCGGTTTATGTGATCGGGTTTTTCACCCATGCGTTGTATCTGGGCAAAACCGTGTATGGAGACGGAGCATATTACTATGCATGGCTTACCTTAGAACCCAGCAAATTTTCCGTCGGACCAGCGTTGTTTTGGTCTCCTGTGTATCTCCTAACCCATAATGAAATTGCCGTTGGGGCAGCGAGTGTGCTTGCTGCAATCTTTGGCCTGGTCCTTTTGTGGGAATTACTCCTGAAAAAATTCAACCCAATGGTGAGTATCTTGACGATCGCCACAGTTGCGGGAGCAACAAACTTACTGTTTTACGGATCTATTGACGCCGTCAACTCTCATGCGCTTTCTTTTTTTGCCGCCACTGTTTTTCTATCGCTCCTTTTCGCCAAAACAAAAAACTGGTTTGCACTTGGCGTCGCGCTTGGCTTGGTCGGTCTCATGCGGACACAGGACCTGCTCTATGGACTCCTTCTTATCCCCTATCTTAAGAAGCACACAATAGTGCCGATAATTTCCGGATTCATCATCATGTTCTTGCCGCAGCTCATCGCCTGGCAGATAGTCTCCGGCAAATTCTGGATGAGCCCTTATCTTGTCAATGAAGGATTTAATTTTTTGCAGCCCCACCTAATAGGAGTTCTATTTAACCTGCAAAACGGCTTATTTGTATATACACCAATCACCATACTTGGATTTGCCGGGCTCCTGCGGGACCGCCGGTTTTTGATGCTCGCGGTCGTACTTCTTGAGCTGTACGTCGTTGCAAGCTGGGGTACGTGGTGGCAGGGCGCGTCATACAGCGCACGCATGCTCGTTAGCTCGCTTCCCCTTCTTTCGTTTGGCATTGCTTCTGTTTTTGCGTGGCTCGCCAAAGGCGGGTGGAAGAGTAGCTATTTTTTGTATATCTTCATCATTCCCTTGAGTCTTCTCAATGCTCTTATGATTATCTATTTCCTCATTACCATCTCGTAAACCTCGGCAAGTTTTTTGGCGCCTATTTTGGAATCATGCACCGTCACCGCCCGCGCGCGAGCCTTCGCTCCATACGCGAGTCGCTTTTTAGGATTTAGAATGTAGCTTTTTAGTGCCTCGGCAATTGCGGCAACATTTCCGGGCTCAACGATAATCCCTGCCGAACCGATATTTTCCGGAATTCCCCCGGTCTCGGTCGTGACGATTGGCAGACCACAGGCCTGCGCTTCCAAGAGAGCCGTGCAATACTGTTCTTCCCATGTAGGAGTGGGGCGGCTGGGGGCCACAAAAATATCAGCTTCGCCATAAATCTTTGGCATCTGTTGGTACCCTACCTGCCGTTGTTCTATCCAATCCGGAATTTTCGTTTTTGCACTGCCATCGCCCACCACGCGGAATGTCAGTGTATAATCTCGCAAACTCGAATCGTGACGGAGTTTGTCAGCCGAATCGATAAAATCAAATATCCCCTTTTCCCATTCAAGTCTTCCGCAAAATAAAATAGTTAGTTTTTTTGGGTTCCCGGTAGTTTTTTTCATCGGATAAAACCTTTTTGTATCAATAAAGTGGCTAATGACGGTAATTTTCTCGGGATCTGCTCCTTCAAGAATGAGCGCAGTCTTTGCTTTTTTTGTCAGTGCTATGATGTGGTCCAGCTCTTTCCGCGCACGGGCCTTAAACTTCTTGCGGCCGGCAATATCTTCGTTGTTAAAAGGAATGGTCTCCAGAACGGTTGCGATAACTTTTTTTACGTATCCGCTTTTTTTTGCATTCAGACACTGCTGGGTATAGTGAAAATAGGTTTCTGCCGTATGGACAAGATCAAAGCCCTTTAAGTTTCGCTCAAGGCCAAGAAGATAGTGCGCATCCGTAAATAACCGGTTGAGAAGGCTCATTTTGTATGGAAAGTCAGGAAAATCCATAGGGGAGAGTAACTTTGCTACGGGAAATGCAAAGTGATCATGGTAGGGGGTAAGGGAGCCAAACGCGGTTATATCAAACCGTGGGGCTAACGGCTCGAAAAACTGCATTTCGTATTTGTTGAGGAATTTTCCCCGAACGACGGCGACTTTCATGTCGAGGTTATTATACGATAGACTTCATTTGCAAATCGAGGCCAGCTAAATTGTTTGATGCGCGCCCGGCCTGCGTCTCCTGACTTCTTCTTGATAAGCGCGGAAACTGCAGATTTTTCGTTTCCTGTCTCAAATTGTGTTCCTGCCGTCCCGACTATTTCCGGTAAAGATCCGGTGTTGGGATACACTACCGGACATCCGCAAGCCATTGCCTCCGCCGCAGGCAAACAAAACCCCTCCCAGAGTGATGTGATAAGTAGGGCTTCCGCTCCGCGATAATATGCAGGGAGTTCGCCATCGGGTACGAACCCTTTTAACTTCACCTGCTTCTGCAAGTTTAATTCTTCAATAGTCTGGATAATTCCGGGATCCTCCCAGTAATTTCCTCCCACAATGACGAAATCATGCGGCTTTTTCGTTTTCTGCAGGAATTTTTTAAATACGCGAAGTGCAAATGGAATATTTTTTCCGCGCTTGAGTGCTCCCACAAAGAGAATATAGGGATGCTTTTCTGTATGCTTAGATCCACTACTCGTAAACCGTGTGTCTATCCCCGGATATACAACAGTTATACCCTTCTTGTACCCATAAAAGTGAATAATATCGCGCTTTGAAACGTCAGAAATTGTAATTATATGATCAGCGCGCTTCACTAGCTGTTGGGTCTGATTCTTCAGTTTTTTCAGTGACCCGGGGTATGCTTCCGGGTAGCGCAAGAATCCTAAGTCATAAACAAAGCCTATAGAAAAAGCAGGGGAGTGGCGGGGGAGCATTTGGGACAAGCCCAAAAATACGTCGACGGGGTGTCTCCGAAGTTCTATCGGAAGCTGGATGGTCGCCCACCCGATTTTCGGCCGGACAACAACATTTTTTACGTTGGCACCAAACTCCCCCATCACTTCCCTATCAATGGGCAAAAACGTGAAGAGTCTGTATTCATTCTTCTTGTCACTTCGTGATAGTTCTCGTAGAAGGTTGTATGTCACCCTCCACACCCCGACCCGCAGCCGTTCATCAATAATCGACAACGCCCCCGCATCAACGCCAATAATCATATGTTTTGTAACCCTCTGAACTTTTTGATACCATTAAATATACCGTTAAACGGCGTTATCATTGAGCGCACGCTCACTTCCCTGCCGAATCCGAACATACAGCGTATCGCCCATTCTGCTTTCGACAGTAAAAATATCGGTAATAATAATGGCTGTCGGTGCTTGAGGAAAAAATATGTCTCATTGCTGAAAAAGTCAAAATACCATTGCAATCTGCCTTCGCTTTTTCGTGCGCCCCCGACTTGCTCCCGATGATGATCGACCACAGCCTTCGGCTCAAAAATAATTTTATATCCTAGGTATTTCGCCCGTAAAGATAAGTCTGATTCCAATCGAAGGGCATTGCCAGCAAACTGTTCATCCATACCTCCAAGTTTCTTATACAGTCCCTTACGCCAACACATATTCGCGCCGATCACCGTATCGACTTCCTGTTTGACCGCAGAAGAAAACCCATCCGAGAACGATCCGATCCAATTAATACGTCCCGTATCGCGCCTTTTCGGTTCCGTGGGTTGACCGTCTGTAACAATTCTACCAACTGTTGCCGCCACAAGCTGACCTATAAAGTTAGTAACATGGTGCTTTATGAAACCTTTATGCACAGTCACATCATCATCCAGGAAAACTATAAATTCACCTTTTGCATTACCAACTCCAATATTCATCGCATGAGCAGTACTACGCTCCTTTAGAAAAACATAGGTCAATTGGGTGTTATGGGTTTTTGCAAATTCTTTATACGTCTTCCCATTATTATCCCCCTGTTCTGCAACAATGATTTCGCTTGTCTTCCTATCAATCTCTCCTACCAGAGACCCTAAAAGCCTCAGAAGACTGGTTTTTCTATGGAATGTCGCGATAATAATGGAAATAGTTGGTTTCATAATCTCTCGAAGAATAACGAAAATTTTTTCGCCTGCTTCCTAATATTAAATTTCTCTGCCACTGTTTGTCTCGCGTGCTTCCCTATCGCAAGTAACTTCGCTCTGTTTTTCGCAAGTAAACGTATATTACGTGCCATACTATTGAAATCACCTTGTTTGTATAAAAATCCATTATACCCATGTTTGATGATTTCTCTATTTCCTCCAATGTCGATTGACAGCACTGGTATTCCCATCGCCTGCGCCTCAAGAATCGCCATAGAAACACCCTCATAGTGATGAGTAGGAAGCAAAAGCAAGTCTGCTGTATTAAGGAAGGTTTTTACATCCGATACCAATCCCGTAAAACGGTATTGACTCATCATTCCCAGAGATTTAACCTCTCTTTTCATCCAATGTAAATCCGGACCACCTCCAATAATCAAAAACGAATACTTTGTCGTATTAACATGTGAAAGTGATACGGACACCTGTATAAAGCCCTCTATTCCCTTTTCTTTGGTTAGTGTACCCATAAAAGCGATAACAAATGTATTCGATCTTCTACTTATTGGTGCAATTGATTTTGCTTCAGTACCGATGTATATTACATTGACTCGTTTTTCATACACCCCTCCACGAACCAAATCTTGCTTCGTATCTTTAGATACTGCAATAATTTTGTCAGCAATTCGGCTTTCTATGAAGAATAGTTTTTTGACGATGCCTGCAGCCTGTGAGATAAACAGCGGTCCATGTTGAATCCAAACCACTTTATACCTCATGAGCTTCAACACTGGCGTTAGAAAAATCATTTCCGTTCGCGACTGGAAGCAAACAACGTCGAAGCGTTTACCATTCTCAAGTTTCCTTATTGTTGCAAGATATCGAGGTATAAATATCGCAGCGTAGAAAAAGACTTTAAGTAACTGCCTCTTTGTTCCTACCTCTTCCGGTAACCAATGGGCAAGGTGCACCTTCACGTCACTTTTTCTCAACTCTTTAGCGAGTCGATCTAAATTCGTGAGAAATACTATATCGAACGAACTTTGCTTACCCAGCTCTCGAAGCAAATTGACATTATACACCTCCGCACCGCTAAAGTTTTTCGATGATCTTGATAGAAACAACCTCATGGTTTTTGAAGTATAACAGCGAACGCTTGAGGCTTAAAGATGCCGTCTAATCTCGAAAACTTTGCCAAAAATGCGTCTACATAGACAACTGGATACCACAATGTACGAACCTCCTGCCAATATCGTAATCCAATTTTAATCATAATTCGATTAAATAGATGGAACGCATTGGTGCTAAAGAAAGTCAAACGTACAATTCGTAACTTACGTGTTTGAATAAAATCAAATAATACATCCATTTTAATGCCTTCCTCCGTAGGGCTTTCTCCGGTCCCCATTTTTAAAAACTCATAAATCGGCTCCCTTAACAGCAACAACCCACCGGGCTTTACATATTGGAGCCACTTTTCTAGTGTGTGCTCTTTATTTTCACAATGATGCAGGGCTCCAAGAGATAAAAGTATGTCGAACTTATTTTTTGGCAAAAATACACTCGCCATGTCGTGATACACGAATTTGCCATTTTTGATGTACTTTTTTGCCAATTTTAGCATTTTTCTAGAAACGTCAACTCCTGTATATGAAACATTGTGTAATACTGGCTCACCTAAGATTTTACTCACCGATATAGCTGGGCCGCATCCCATATCCACCACCTTAGTTTTTGGTTCAAACAATCGTTTATTTAAAAGAAATAACTCTTCAGGAACTTCCCATATATAATCTCGACGTCTTCTGACACTATACATTTCAGAAACAGAATCATGATATTCTTCTTCTAGCTGTAGAGTTTTAGATTTCATTTAGTCTTTTTCCCAACAATTAGTATACCTGGAGCCCTAAATTCTAGCATTATTTTTTTCCCTAAAATAAATTCTAAGATTCTACCTTTCAAGCCCCTCCGTGGTTTATTTATGATACCTTCGATAATTTTAATGAAAAACCCTACAGACTCGAGTAATTTTACTAAGTCAGTGTAAGTAAAAAAGTGCAGGTGACCGCCGTCATATAGACTAGTATCGGTACTAGTTTTCGGAAATCTTCCTTTAATGATTAGTTCATAGAGATGATTTGAAAAACGAATGTTTGGGGTCGCTATAATAAGATTACCTCCCCTTTTCAATACCCTATTCATTTTGACCAACAAGGCTTTGGGGTCTCTAACATGTTCAATAACATCCAGGCAAGTGACCACGTCAAAAAAATTAGAATTAAACGGAAGACGCTTGACATCCAAGTCAACTAACTTTACATTCAAACCTCTTTTAGCCGCTATCTTTAACATTTCTTTGGAGCTATCTACCCCATAAATACGCCCTACTCTATTGCCTAGAAAATGTTGTATAACACCATCCCCACACCCAACATCTAGCAATCTGTCACATTTTTCCACCAAGCGAGAAGCCACTTCAACTCTTTCCCCTGGCTTTGGAATATAATTTTGCATAGCTTTATTGCAAACAGCGACTTCCCTACGATCATTGAACAAAACTTATATCCAAGATAATTGGTAGACAACTGTTAATATTTCGTTTATAGTTAAAATAAATTGACAAAACCTATTATACACGGACTACGGGGTTTTTCCTTTCTCATCTTTATAGGCTTGTTTTTATTTCCACTTTTCAATAATCCCGTTCAGGCGGTCCAGTGGTATAAATATCCGGAGAATCCCGTACTAGAGCGCGGAACGCCAGAATCGTGGGATAGTGGCGGCGCTATCTCAACCTCCGTACTGTATGATGGGGCAAACTATAAAATGTGGTATTCCACGAGTCAAGGATCGCCTGGCAAAATTGGATACGCCTCTTCACCCGACGGAATAAATTGGACGAAATCATCCTCAAATCCAATAATCGTTCCGGATAATACAATTGATGGAGAGATCGATGTTATGGATCCCTATGTAATTCTGGATGAAGGTGTATACAAGATGTGGTACACGTCAGTTCGCCCATATACCGGAAGTGGTAACGAAGTTTACAGAATCGCATACACAAGCACCACCGACCCAACCAATTGGCCTCCAGGACAATTAGTCTTAAGAGCAGTTCCTAGTTCATGGGAGTCAGAGGGTCCTGCTCAACCATCTGTTGTTAAAATTGGAAGTACATTTAAACTTTGGTACGCTGCAAGAGATAGCGTCGGCAAATG
This sequence comes from uncultured Gammaproteobacteria bacterium, assembly GCA_964515005.1. Classification (GTDB taxonomy): domain Bacteria; phylum Patescibacteriota; class Microgenomatia; order UBA10105; family UBA927; genus XYB1-FULL-47-11. The sequence goes on along the minus strand of CAZEVT010000005.1, from coordinate 2,050 downwards.
GCAAATTGGCTACGCAGATTCAACTGATGGTACTGCTTGGAATAAAAATGTAAATAATCCAATTTTGACTGCAAGTCAGCCATGGGAGTACTCCCATATTGCGGGACCTCGAGGCATACTAATAGACGGTAGCGTTTATAACCTATGGTATCACGCTGGCCCCGTTGTCCCATATAATATTGACTTCGCATACTCCAATAACGGTACGTCAGACTGGGTAAAACCGTTGACTGAAAATCCCGCTATTGAAAGAGGACCTGTAGGCTCATTCGACCAAACATATCTTGCTAACCCCTTTGTTTTGAAGGATGGAGCGGTTTATAAAATGTGGTATTCAGGATTTAACGGTTCCTCATGGGCAATTGGCTATGCGACGAGCCCACAAATACCCACCCCTCCCCCGACGAATAAGGTTGTTGTGATTCCTGGCGCAACCGCCAGCTGGAACCCAGACGCACTGCTTAATTGTAAAGCAGATGATTACGAGGGGGACTGGACGCTGATCGATCAGGCGCATGGAGTCTATGATCCTACCATGCAAGCACTCGCAGATGCAGGATGGTCACCCACCCTCTATCCTTATGATTGGCGAAAACGAATCCCCGAGAACGAACCGGCGCTTAAAGCATTCATTGACAATCAGCTTACTACTGGTGAAAAAGTACATATTGTAGGGCACAGCATGGGAGGGTTACTAGGCAGATCTTATCTTGAGCAGGAACAAAACTCCAACCGCGTGGAAAAACTTCTTACCGTGGGTTCACCGCACGAGGGGGCCGTCCTCTCGTATCCCACTTGGTCAGCCGGAAAAATAATGCACGGCGACCCAATATGGAAATTTATGCTTACCTTAGCAATAAAACGTTGTTCACAAAAAAACAACCTAAACGATCGCGAGGCGGTACAACAATATTTTAAATCTTCAAGAAATATCCTTCCGGTATTTGATTATCTCATAGATGATGCGACTGGACTCCCAAAACCGGTACAGTATGCTACCAACGATTGGCTCTCCTCATCATTTACCAGCCCATTTTGGAATACGACGGTAGGCACTCTGCGCGGGACCGGACAACAAACTGAGCAGACGTATCGTGTAAAATTAGCAAATAAGCATGACCAAAATCTAGGCAATTGGGCAGACGGAAAACCCGTTCAAACGATTAAATCTTCGGAGGGAGATGGAACCGTTCTTTTATCAAGCGCAAACGTCCCAGGCGCTGATAACACACGAGTCCTTGCCGAAACACATACGGGTCTTATATCCACGGCCCAAGGAACGGGGAAGATTCTAGATTTTCTTGGCACTGCGCCTCAGACAATCCAGTCGGTCACGGCGAATATCCAAACCTCACTAGCTGCCGAAACAGGGTTATTTGTTGTCGGGTATCCAGCGAATTTTTGGATTGTAGGTCCCGACGGAAAATTGAAAAAAGACACAAATGGCTTAACTTCCTTTGCAAATCCAGTGTCTGGTGTATACAAGCTTTTACTCGCTCCTAAACAAGACAATACGCTCGTGATTGTCGCCCAGGTATTACCCAATGATAAGATACTTTGGAAAGAATATAAGTTCTCTAGTCTTCTACCAAAATATAAGACAATCAGATTTAACGCTGAAAATCCAATTGAGGACGCGCTCAATTAATTTCACCTGCTCTTTTAGGGCTGTCCGATTATCCAAAGAAGCACAGGCGGCAAAGAGCCGGTAAACAAAAAGAGTAGCTCGAGTGCGATCGCCATAAGTAGTGATAATGGGCCAAGAAAGACAAAAACCCAATAATTAATCTTTTTTCGCCGGGCGGATAGAAGAACGGCATAAACGAGTAAAAATATCCCATATAAAATAAAGGAAATTTTACCGAAGGCGTAACCAAATACAGCAAGGTTAACGCAGAGCGAACTTAATACCGTATTTATTTCGCAATAGGTACCATATTGAAAATAAAGCCGAGAAGTGTTCGTCAAAAATAACAGGATTGCCGGCCACACTAGCACTTTCCACATACACTCTTAGCATACACCTAAGAATAAAATACTGTTAGAAAAT
>CAZEVT010000004.1:72660-75960 GCA_964515005.1 uncultured Gammaproteobacteria bacterium | reverse complement strand
CCTATATAGCCACAAAAGTACTGTTTGTACCATTTGTTGCCGCAATAAGCTTTTTGGCATACGTCAAAAATAGAAAAAAAAACGCACAGCCGTACATACTGCTGACCGCTCTTTCGCTTGTCGCGGCCGTTGGCTTTTTTGTTCTTACCAAAACCAATCCCTCCGGATCCCGCCTGGGAGATTTGTTTTTGCCAAATTCTTCTGACGTAACGCATATCGTGAACACGATGCGCAATACAACCATTGCTTCTCCTCTGATACCCCTACTTATCAATAAATACCTTATATACGCTCAAACGATTCTCGACAAAATATTCCGAATTTTTTCGCTGTCCTACCTGTTTATGGAAGGGGACCAATTCTTCCTCCCCGTACGCCTCGGGTTTTTCTATTATCTGGATGCAGTTTTTTTACTTCTCGGCGCAATTTATCTTTCTTTTAAGCATCGGGTATATGCATGGTTGCTGCTACTTCTTATTGTGATCAGCATCATACCGCAACTCGTAAGTACAACAATGGGTGATTTTTCCATACACCTCACGCTTCTTTTTCCTTTTCTTCTTATCGTCATAGGCTCCGGAATTGCATGGATTATCCGGAAACCATGGATGGTATTGATCTGTATTGCGCTCTATATTCTACAGGTTGCAGGATTTACCGTAACGTATTTCTATAGAGCCCCCTTGGTGGGGTATGGGGATTTTCCGAAACGAATTCTAACCAAATATTTGCAGTTTGCAGCTGAACGCAACAACCCGGTGACTGTCTATGCCAAATCAAATGGAGATACCTTTCAAAAATATATACTCTATTCAGACGCAATTACAAAACAAAATATACCCGACGTGAGAGCGGCAATCTCGTCAGGATCCATCCGGTTTAATGGTATACTTTTTCTTCCGTGTGAAACTGCCGAACCAGTTCCGGCGGGATCAACAGTTATCGGTGATGCGGATTGCGGGAAACCGGTCAGCGACCCTCACGAAAGTATCACGAGGCTTACTGACGGAGGGGAAAATTACATCATAGGTCAGGATCTCGTCTGCAACAAATACAAGCTTAAACGCTATGCCGAGCATATCACGTTTGACGATTTTGACGTAGAACAGCTTTCGGAGAGGGAGTTCTGCGAGACGTATATAAGTCAGCGGTGAGCTTTAGCGGAAAAACACTATCGCGGGCGTCCCGTCAGGGTAATATACCGTGTCCACGATAAGTGAGGTTTTAAATACTTCGCTCGTGAGCCCCGCAAAGAGAATTTTCTTGACCGGATCCCGCTGGGACGAACTTATCGACCGAAACTCAACATTGCCGAAACGGTTCCCCTGCTCATTAAATCCTCCCGATACCGTGCCGCCTAGCTTCAGATAGTCGGTGGGGTCAACCGGGCGGTAATACAGGTAAAATATATACGGGAAGTCCAGAGAGTTGGAGATGATAATTTGATCATAGTCTTTCTCGTATGCGGCGATTTTCTGCGTCATTTCCTTTCTTCCCACATACCAATACGCCGCGTCTTCAATAGGTAAATGGACAAAATACTGATGGATAAAATAGATAACGCTTACCGCCATAACTGCCGCCAAAATATACATCTTTCGCAGGAATATTCTTTTTCCAACCGTTTCAATAATTCCGACTGCGGTAACAATCTGGAGAGCCGGCAGAAATATCTGTGTTCTTCCCGGATGAGGGAGCTGTAGGGTAAATGCTGCCGCAACCGGTGCAATAATGAGCCACCACAAAATGAGCGCCGATCCGACCGACCACTTCCGAAAAAGCTGATAGAGACCGATAAACAAAAACGGGAGCTCAAACAGGTACATGAGCCCTACTCCCGGCGCACGATATCTTTCAATGGACTTATCCAAAAACAGATAATTTAAATCAAAGTGGGAAAAATATCCCCGTAAAAACGTTTCCGCATATTGGAGCCTCCTGTTGTGAAAAACCGTAAATGCGCCCAATCCATGAGCCGTATCCCAAAGCGTCATGGAAATCCCCTGCTTGAGACCATCGGGGTTGCCAAACGCACTTACGCCGATTGCACGCATCTTGCCTTCCGTGGAAAAGGTCTTTGTCGCGAGCGGAAAAAGCATGATACATGCAACGGCAATTGCAATACCAACCGGTATTTTTTTCTGGAGAAGTTTTTTTCCGTATAACATTAATAGTCCGACGAGCAGCAGTGGAATAAATATACGGGAACTATGGTATGACCATATAGATAGAGAAAATGCAATCGACGACAGAATAAACAGCCAGCCATGGCGAAATCCCCGGAAAAAAAGGTACACACCTGCGACGGTAAAAAATACTGCTATATTTGAGCCATACCCAGCTCGGGAAAAAAGAACAGACCAGGGAGAAACTGCAAGCAAAAACGAAGCCACAAGTCCATACTCATGACCGTTTTCTTTCCAAAGCTCCCGAACAAGGAAGTATGTAAAAAGTACGGTAAGTGTTCCGAGGAACGCGGATGGAAATCTGACGGCAAAATCCGAATAGCCAAAGACCGACATGCTTCCGGCAATCATATACACGTCCACCGGCATCTTGTAGTCGTCAAAGGATCGGAACGTAAGCGGATAACGCGTCCCATATTCATCACGTCCGGTTTTTAGAATGGAATATGCGTTGTACCCAATGGCAACCTCATCGGAATTGAGTGCCGGAGGGACGCCTGTTAGATTCCAAAAACGCAGGATACCGGCAAGTAAAACGATAATGCCGAGCCAAAAAAAGCGTTTCATATATTGACAATTAATCCTTACTCTTTGTTATATCATACACCGCAACCAGCGGCACTCCGTCAACCGACACCGCGTGAATTGGCTTTTGGGATGCAACTACGGATGCAACAAATGGATCGCGAACAAATAAACCCTGCCTCATGAGAACGACAAGAAACGTACAGTCTTCTTTTGGCGCCCGATAGACGACATCGGCATCCAATTGTCCCATGGCCTGATAATAATAAAACGGGTGCGTCGTTGGTGTCACGCACATAGGGTCTTTTTTATGGTCATTCATCCAGGGTAGAATCCCAAAATACGCATTCCCCCAATATTCTGTTTCAAATCCTAGCGTTCGCGCTCCTGCAATACCGCCGACAAATTCATTGTAATAGGAAGATTCCCACGGATGTATGCGAATCACGCTGTAAAACAGGGTAATCCCCCATAGTGTGTAGACGGCAACTAACCCCCAGGTTCTGGTGCGTTTGTGAAGTAACCCAATGGCCAAAACAATTCCTCTTCCTGCAATAAGACAGACAAAGGGAAATGACGCTAAAAAAAG
>CAZEVT010000004.1:0-72560 GCA_964515005.1 uncultured Gammaproteobacteria bacterium | reverse complement strand
AAACAATTCCTCTTCCTGCAATAAGACAGACAAAGGGAAATGACGCTAAAAAAAGGCGCACCCAATCATACCGGTATACGCCAGGCAATGAAAAGAAAACCATGGGATAAAGTGCGTTTGCTAGGATCACTCTGTCCCACCGTGTTCCTTTGCGCGCCGACCAGTACGCACCCAAGAAAAAAGACAATAGTACAAATGCAGGAGTGGTCGTCAGAAACATGATAGGCGTGTACCACCAGGGTGCAAACGCATAGGTTTTACCAAAAAGAAGTACGGGGACGCTGCCATGGGCCGTCTGAATATTAAAGTATTCCCTCATGTGAGCAACCGGCGATGACCAGAGCCATGGCCATCCGATGAAATAGACAGCGAAGGCAACAATAACCACATAAATCATCCTGCTTATATGGGCCCTCTGCCACACCAGATATCCGATAACCGGAACAAAGAGTAAAAATCCGTGCAATTTGGTCAGCATAGTGAGCCCTACAAGAACCCCTGATGCCGTAAGCCACCGGTAATCTTTCGCACCTTTTATTCCCGTCGCGACTCCTAAAAACCACAATGCTGCAATCGCATAATCCATAGTAACCAAGCTCGTTAAATACAAAACATGCGGCAAGAAAGAAAACATAAGCGGCACGAGAAGCCCTACTGCGAGTCCAAATCTACCGATGGCAACGTAGGTTAGCGCCACGATAAATGGAAACACAAAAAGGAGGGCAGATATCCGGTATCCGCGGGTATTATCCATAATTCGCAGACTATTGGTTGTAATCTCGTGCGTGATACCAGCCACCAGCTTACGAAGCGGCGGATGAACATCATCCTCGGTTGCTTTGAAAAACTGGTCCTTGTTCCCCCACTTCGGGTGTTTTATCCAGGCCGTATAGGTGTCCGCGTTACGAAAATGAATCGGCTCATCCCAACTGATGCCGAAGTCGTTTAAGGTAAAAAATACAATACCTGAAATGAGGGCTGAAAGAACTATCGAAATGACAAGCCTTTTCATGTCTGAAGGTCCCGGTCGCGTACGTGCCATAATTTTTTCTGCGTCACTCGATGCATCACAACACGCGGCAGCTTGAGGATAGCAAGCATGTACCCTTGAATCATAAGATGATCGCCGGATAGCGCGGCCTGCAGGAGACGAATCGGCGTCCAGAGGAAATGCGCAAAAAGCATGGGGATATCGGACAAGTTTTTCCAGATAAATATAAATTGATTGCGGTATACGATGCGCTTGACGTCGCGAGGAGTAAATTCCCGTTTAATTTTCCCTTCTTCGTGGTAATGGTGGACGATACTTTTCGGTTCAAACACCGTCTTCCAACCGGCTTTCCTGGCTCGGTACGACAAATCTATATCCTCCCAGTAAAACGGGTTATAGAGCGTATCCATGCCGCCGAGGGCGTCCCACATGGATTTCCGAAATGCACCGCTGCCGCCGGACACCCACGCGGTATCTACCCCATCTACTTCTCCGCGTTTGTGTATAAAATATCCTTTTGACCAGTGCGCCAATCCCCGCCCTCGAAGTATTGTCTTGCCCTGTTCTAAACTTTTTTCCAAACAGCCTACCCCAAAAACTTCGGGATCGTCAAAATGAGCAACCAGGGGACCGGTAAATCCTTTATCCGGCACAACATCGGTGTTGAGAAGTACAATAATATCGCCGTGTGCCGCGTCCACTCCCGCATTTACATTTGCTGCAAATCCTTCACGCTTATGCCGTCTTACCACCGTAACGCTTGGGAAGTTTTTTTTAAGATATTCCACGGACCCATCTGTGGACATATCATCGGCAACAACTACTTCTGCTCCGGGTGCTGCCGCCAGAACGTTTGCCAAATGTTTTTCCATGAGATACACGCCGTTCCAATTGGGAATAACAATGGACACGGAAAAGGGTGTTTTCGTGCTTCTCATATATGCTAGTATAGCGCATGTGCAGGGTTTACCCAAAGGGCTCGCCGGAAACGTGAATGGCTGCCGTATGAGCTTTAACTCGCCTTTTTCACAACCGCGATCATATTATCCCCGACTGCTAAAAAAAGCGGCAAATGGTGGGCACGCAGGCGATGCACGAGATCATACAAATGACCCGCGATCTTGCTTTCTCCGGTTGTGCGCGCCAGATGGAGAACATAGCGAAGACTTAACCATTTTCCTATCCGGAACCACTCGATTGCCTTTACATGATGTTTTGTAAACAGCGTGGTCATATTTTTTTTGTTGAAAAAGAAGAGGTGCTGCGGCGGAATGTAAAACGTCCACCGACGCTTCAATGCCTTCGCCATGGCGCTTCCCGTGTCGCCCGTGGCAATCACCATAATACCGTCATCCTTCAGATACGTCAAAAGCTTTGCAAGATCACCTCCAGGATCGGGTAAGTGTTCAAATACGTCAAACAGAGTTATGACGTCAAATGATTTAGGGGGATAGGAAATAGACGCAATCGTCCCGTGTTTGATCCGGTCAGTGCCGGCAATGTTTCTGGCCTCACCCACAGCATACGACGAAGGGTCAAACCCATGGGCGTCGTAGCCTTTTGAGATGGCGAGCTCTATAAAAAATCCGAGCGCGCACCCGACATCTAAAAGCTTTCCTTTTGTTTTGTATTTCTTCACGCGCCGCAAAAACTGGCGCATATTTCGGACAATAAAAGGCTTGTCGTCTTTGTAATTTATGTATGCGCCGCGGGACGGGTCTCCGGTAAAGTACCCTTTATTGTAGTGATTCTTCACAAATACTTCGTAATCCCCACTCATATCGGTCCGCCCAAGTCCACAGAGTGTACAACGGTATATGTTGTACCCGTTTTTCTGCAAGAAAAACTCCACCCTTCCGCCGCAAAGGTAACAGGTATTACTCATGGCTCAGTTTGATCGTATGATTCCCTTTCGGGACGAGTAGGCCCATGAAGATGTAGTTTGTGCGGTAGACGGGAACCGGCGATGCATCAACTGTTGCCTTCCAACTGGCGTCATACATGTTCGCTATAACGACAAAATGATCCTCCCTAAGGGTCGACGTCGCAGTCAACGAAGAACCGGTGTACGAAGTAACGCGAATGGTGTCATCACCCGCGAGTGGCTGGGCGGGGACGGCAAGAGGCTCTTCAACAAGGGCAGTTTTTTCGGGATGAAAGGCTTTGTCATACATAAAAGTTATCATCTCCTGCGAGGACTGCAGGTGCTTGACGGACTCAACCGGATAAATTCTCGGAAGACCTTTCTTATACCAGTAGATCCTGGTATTCCCCTCCCGATACATAAGCTCCGCATCGGGACTCTTCAAATCCTCCAAAGTCAAAATGTATTGCACATTCAAAAGCGGCAGGAGCGGCGAATCGATGGTCGGGGTTGTTATGATGCGGTTAAATCCGAATGGTGGCGTGATATTCGGCTCGCGGCGGTTGAGCGCTGCTATAAACTCTTCGTACCGGGCGTCGTAAATCGGATCATACCCTTCTATGCTTTCGATACCGTAGTACGCGTTCACATTCGGCGGCAAAATCCGGTTATCAAGGCTCATAACCCGAAACGGTTTCTGCTGGCTCTGGAGAAATGAGATAGCCGCAGTTTCCGGAAAAAAATACTCCGACGGCGTAAACGGCGTGAATTTCCACCCAAAACGAAACAAGTCGAATAGGGTAATGATAATAATAAGTATGATCGTTGCTTTGTTCCGCATGAGCAAAACACCACTACTCACAAACCAAAGAATGCTCGGGAGTACAAGATTTCGCTGGGAGACTTCCATACCGGGTACACGAAGCACATATATCCATAAAGCTGCAAGAGTCATGCCGACAAACGTAATTCCAAAAAGAATTTTTTTGTTCGGACTCTTTACATATGCGTCCAATCCGAGTGCCGCAAGTATAGCGAGACACACGTCAACAAGCACCATGAGCCTCGTCGGCTGAAGCGATGAGATAATTGGCAGGTGAAATTGATACGGAAGGCGCGCAAGCGGCGTGGGAAGTAAAAATAAAAAAACAATTCCGGCGCTTACTGCAAAAAATCTCGTCAGCCTGTCCCGGCGCACCGTGATCGCATATATCCCAAGAATCAACGGCAGAATGCCGATGTACCCGATAAACTCACCGTAATTCCATATGCCCCAATAGTTGAGTGTTGCAGGATTGCCAAAAAAATCCGGAACGATGAACTGGACGAGGTTCTGCCACGGCAGAAACCACCCGTCTTTGAGCCACGCCGCGGTATCCGCAATACGGGAGCTATGGCGTAATAAGGTAAGCATTGGGACCCATTGAATCGACGTAATAAGAGCGACAACTGCTGCGGCGGCAATAACCCACCACGAACGTTTCCACAAGCTATATATTCCGGCGAAAGCAAAAATATATAAGGCAACTTGTGCATGTCCGGCAAAGAGCGCAAAAACGGAAGATAATAGCAATAGAATATAGGACCGCCGATCTATCGAAAGTAAGATGAGCGGCAGCCAGAGGGCGGTTTGCACGATGGTTCCCCACGTAAGCCATGCGATCGCAAAACCGCAAAACGCCCATACGATACCGCCAAAAACCGCGACAGCTGGGAGAATTTTCTTGCTTCGTAGATATAGATAGAGAAATAACGCAGCCAGTACTGGCTGGGCGATGATAAGAATTGTCCAGGCCACGGAAAATGGCAAAAAGAAAAACAATATATTCAGAGGATAAAAGGATCCCGCCTGAATATTGGCCCCGAGCGGAGTCCCTGAAAAATTATACGGATTCCAGGACGGAAACGTACCCTCTCTCCATTGATCAATAACGAGCTTTCGCCACGGAATCTGCTGGCGAATGGGGTCCGTGATGAGAAAGTTTTTAAACGGCACGCCCGCGGGATTGGTTGTCGCCGCCTGATCAAGCCACGGATGATACAACCCGATCAGGGTATCGGTCGGCACCGGAATTTTGCCTTGCCGTAATGTCGGGCTAAAAAATATCGCGCAGGCTGCAATAATTACTATGATTGGTAATAATTTTTTCATCCTGCAATATCTGCAAGTAATGCATCAAATGATTGCGTAAATTTTTGTACAGAAAATTGTTGTGATCTGACTACTGCGCTTTTTGTAAATTTGCTGGTGCCTCCTGCCATAATTTGTTTTGTTTTACGGCATAACTCATCGGCATTTTTCCAAAGGTATCCTTCTTCCCCCTCGCGTACTATCTCGGGTAATCCTCCACCGTCAAACACAACCGGTATGCTGCCTGCTGACATGGCCTCAACGGTTGAAATACCAAAATGTTCCATATTTTCCGGATTTGTTTCTCCAAACCCTGCCGCGTGCCAATAGATGGATGAATGGTTGTAGAGAAGACTTAATTTATCAAAAGATATATTTGGAAGTAGTCGCACTGGGAGTCCCGATGCGAGCCGCATGAGCCGCTTCACGTATGCTGCGTCCGCAGGTAAAAGCCCTCCGGTCAACACTAATTCATAGCCCTCAAACTTTCCCTTGCCGAATGCTTCAACGAGCACGTCATGCTTCTTGAGAGGATGAAGCCTCCCGACGGATAGAATCATTTTTTTCTTCGCCACTCTGGCGGGTTTAATGGGAGTAACCGGCGGATAGATCACGATTGCACGTCTCCCCAGTCGCGCGGTTATATTTCGTTTCGTAAAATCTGAATTGCATACAATTGCCTGAAATCGGCTCAGTTTTATGGGGTGTACGGGAATGTGCTGAAACGGTACCTGAAAATGTAGAATGTTATGCCTGCAAAATGTGGTCGGAATGCTGCCGTCGGTGAGAAAAAAAATACAATCGTACCCGCGGCTGACCATCATTTTCTTAAATACGTTACGGGTTTTGAACACGTTCTCGACCGTCCGGACTGCCGAAAGGTCGATATTGAACCGCGACTCGGCTTTGCGAAGTACTCCCGGCTCATCCCAAAAGAGCGAGACTTTGTGGCTCTTTGACCAGTGCGAGGCGAGCGTCAAGGCATAGCGCTCCCCACCGGAAAGGCTGTCAAAATACGGGCTGGAAAAACCTATCTTCATTTTTTCTGTTTTAACAAATACCCAAGCGTTACAACCCCGACAATAGCTAGCATTATACCCCAGCGGAATTCGTCAGGTGTATAGGTAAATATGACCGTGTGGGCGCCCGCCGGCACGGGAACGGCGCGGAAATCATAGTCCGCCCGATAGACGTTCGTAGGAACTCCATCCACCGTCGCTTTCCAACCGGTATCAAATGTGTCGGAGAGAAACAGTAATTTCGCAACTTCCGAATTTGTTTCGATAACCACCTTGTTTGGTGTGTAGGATACAATAGTTGCTGACGCGGAACCCTCCCCGCCTGCCGGCGAGGCAGGTTGTGGTTCAAGCGAAGGCTTTTCCTCAAGAACCAGTGTATTTCGCCGGTCAAAACCTTCCGCAAATAATTTCGATACGGTCTCCTGTGGATCCGTGGCTACGGTATAGACTGATGCCAAAAATGCCCGCGGGTAGACTTGGGTATATTCATATATCCAATACTTTTCATCACTGTAGATCTGACGCATGCTTCCATCTGTAACATATTCCCAATACGGAAATGCCCAGACGTTCCTTGCGTCGCTTAGTCTATGATATATATATCGCACCCCGAGAAGCTGGAGCGCCTCTGTTTTGTGTACCCCATATTTATCAAATTGCACAACCGATCGTTCGCCGGGATTCACGGAACCTTTCGATACAGCGCTTATAAATTCCCCGTACCGTGCCGGGTACACCGCATCGTAGCCCTCAATAAGGGGAATGCGGGACTCGACCCCTACTTCGCCTGCCCCCATGTTGCCAAACACCCGGTCGCTGCCTACTTTTGATTGTAAGAATTCCAAAGATTTCACTTCTGGATAGACGTATTGCCGAGATTCAAACGGCATCCATTTTATTGCAAAACGAAGCCCATCAAAAGCAGACGCACCAAGAATCAAACATATAACCAATGCCTGCAGCCATTTGCGACGAACTAGTCCCAAGACAAAAAAGACCGATCCGGCAACAATAAGGGCGCTTGGCAAGACAAAATTCCGCTTCGCAATGGCGAGCTTGTCGATAGGCAAGGGATTGCCGAATAATAAAATTGCCCACGCTGTGGCGCCGAAAGCAAAACACGCTACCGCAAACCAAATAATCTGTTTCCGCTTATTGTCTTTCCAATCACGCACCAAGTGGTCAAGACCGAATCCAGAAAGAACGGCGATCGCGAAGCTAGCAAGGATAATAATTCGTGACGCGGCGCTGCCTGAAAGAACCGGTACTTTGAGAATATACAGAAGACTATTAAACGGCGTTGGTAGTGCAAAGGCAAACGCGAGGACGGCAAGCGCAACAAAAAACCATGTCGCGGGTGTCTTTCTCCGGACTCCGGCGAAGACAGCTAAAAGAAACGGAACAACCCCCACAAATCCTCCCCACTCGGCGTAGTGACCAAACCAGTCGTTTCTCGTCACCGGATTGCCGAAAAAATCAGGGGCGATCAGGGTAAGAAGGTACGCCCACGGGATAACTTCACCTTTCAATACGGTCTCTCCTCTTGTTGAGAGTAAAAATGACTTAAAACCAAGAAATATTTGCGGTGCGGCAATAAAAACACCAAGAGCAAGGTATATACAGGCCTTCCACTCTCTCTTCCAAATACTATAAAACGCCGCAGCAGCGAGCACATACGTACTCACTTGAAAATGCCCGGACACAAATGATAACGCGACACCCAGACTTATTGCGAGCCCCTTCTTTTTGTTTATGCCCCAAAAAATTAATGGCAGGAAGAGCGCGGCGTACCCCAGCGTCCCGTATGCCATCCAAGAAACGATAAATCCGCAGAACATGAATGCTGTTGCTGAAAGAAGCGCGGCCGCCCGCGACCGGTCAAGACTGCGAACAAACATATACATGAATACTCCCGCCAGAAGCGGTTGAAGCAAAATAAAAATAGCCCATGCGTCAATAAAGGGCAGGATAAAAAACAGAAGATTCAGGGGTGAAAAAACCGCGCTCTGGTAATTGCCGGCGTGAGGAGTGCCTGCAAAACTATACGGGTTCCATAAGGGCACCTGCCCGGATTTCCACGTATCGATGGTTAACTTTTTCCAGGGGTATATCTGGGTAATGACATCCGGTATCGCGTTATTTTTTACCGGCATGCCGTACTCGGCGCTCCATGGAGGAAAAAAAGTCACCAGATAGTCCGACGGAAACGGAATCAGCCCGCGCGCAACATACGGAAAAGAAAATATAAGCCACAAGGATACGATGACAACCTGCGGCCAGTATTTGTGAATAAATGATTTCATTTTTTACGCTGTTGCATTTCCCACAGTTTTGCGTACGTCACAAACATGCTGAATGCCTGATAAATACTCTCGATCCAACCGACTATCCCGGCGCGCCACCCGCGTTGATCGACGTAAGAACGGATAAACCCGGTAAACATCACACGAAGAAACCTCCACCACACCATCGGTGGATGATGGGCATCGAAGCGCAACGCCGCTTCAATCTCCGACCAGTCATTGGTTTTGACTAGCATCTCCTCTAGTGTGCGGTGGGTCCGATGGACAAGCGGGTGCCTTAAAACTGCTGATTTTCCGACAAAAACCGGTGTTTCGTGTAGTTTTCCGTGCCACCCTTTCAGCGCTGATTTCAAAAACAGCCGTTCAACTGTATCCTGATACGGCCAGTGGTATCCTAAATAGTACGTATCGCGCTTTATAAGGTATGCGGACGGACCTCCGATTTGGTGAGACCTTATCGCCTTGCGAATTTCTTTTTGGAGCGCTTCTCCCACTTCCTCGTCGGCATCTATATAGAGAACCCATTTGCCTGTTGCCTCTCGCAGTCCTAATTCCCGGACGCTCGCAAAATCTTTTTCCCCGGCCTCAAAAATCTTGGCGCCGTGCGTGCGCGCGATGGTCATGGTTTTGTCGGTCGACCCGTTATCAACAAGTATTATTTCATCGGCAAATGAGAGGAAGCCGAGGCAATCGACAATCCGCGCTTCTTCGTTTTTCGCAATGATGATGACGGAAAGCACGTGTTTCATGGCTTCAAGGAAAATCTATTTCCAAACCTTCCGGTAAATGCATCCATAACGGCCTTTCTGCGAACCGGGGAGCCGCTCACGAGAAACCTGAACGCCTCCCGGAGGAGCGCAAATTTCGTTCGCGTCGCCGCATACCGAAATCCGAGAAGTAGCCGGTTGCGGGTGAAATAGTATTCATGGAGGGGATTCCCGGGCCTTCCGGACGATCCCGCATTCACATGCCAGAGAACAGAGGTGGGTACGTACAAAAGCTTGAATCCCGCTTTTTTAGCCCGCAGGCAATAATCCAAATCTTCAAGATATGCAAAAAATCGATCGTCCAATACTCCGATTTTCTCTATAACAGATCGCCTGATCATGAAAGAACATCCGCTGATAAAGGGGGTTTCCTCTGTTTTGTTATATTGTCCGTGATCTACCTCATCAACTCCCCGGTGCGATGCGTACATATTGTTCCAGTCGACAATACCGCCCGCATACCAAAATACTTTCCCGCGTTCACTCTCCTTATAGCGGTCGTGATGAAATTCGTGCCCCGGAGCAAAATAGATTTTGCTGCCGCAGATTCCTACCGTGGGATCATCAAACGCTTTGACCAGAGACAGCACGCGGTCGGCAACAATGGTGTCATTGTTGAGAAGCCAAACGAAATCCGCCCCACGGGAGATTGCGTGACGAATTCCCACGTTGTTGCCTCCGGTAAATCCTAGGTTTTTACCGGTTTCCAATACGGTAGCTTGAGGGAATTTCTTTTTGAGATAGGACACAGAATCGTCTTTGGAGCCGTTGTCGACAACCACAATGTGCAGGTCAACGAGGGCACTGTTTACTTTGGCAAGTGAAGACAAACAAGCCTGCGTATCTTTTTTTCCATTCCAGTTGACAATGATTACAAAAACTTTCGCCGTATTTTCCATAGAATTTTTCCCAATATTCCGGGGGTTTCGGCAATTTTTGCGGATACCATCCAGTATTTTGTCTCTTTCGCCCCGCGGGTAAGTTCGTCCGTGGCGGCGCTCAATGTAAGCTCCCGCTCTTCAAATTTGTGCATTTCCCAGTATTTAGCAAACACGGTAAATGAGTAAAACGCCTGGAAAAGCGCGAGTACCAGCCCATGAAGCCCGTCTTTGTATCCGGCTTGGGCAAAATATATCTTCAAAAAATCAGAAAGCGGAAACCGTAGGGCATCGTACCAAACGAACTGGTGATTCATATCTTTCAAAGACAACGCTTCGCTGGTTGAAGCCCGGTCTATGGTCCGCAAATATTGGCTTACGGATTCGTAATTGTAATGGGTGTAGGGTTCGGTTAGCTCACCCACTTGCCCATCAACAGCGATGTATTCGTGGATATGCACGCACGGAAACTTTCCCTTGCCTCGCCGAAAGAGACGTACCTGTTTGTCCGGCCACCATAGCCCGTTCCGCACCCATTTGCCGAAAATAATATTCTTTCTTTTGATCCAAAATCCGTTTTCTTTTGGACTGGACTTCATATGCGATTGGATTTCGCGGGAAAGCTCCTTCGGAATCTCCTCATCGGCATCGAGATTGAGTATCCAATCGCCGGTTGCCTTACTAAACCCGTAATTTTTGTTCGTATTGAGCATGAGGATATTCTTTTGCGAATACACGTTTTTGGTGTGCTTTTTGGCAACCTCCACTGTTGTATCCTCCGACTCATTATCGACAACAATGATCTCATCAGCAAAAGACACGGACGATAAACATCTTCCGAGTGACTTTTGCTCGTTATAGGCCGACACGACAACTGAAAGTGTTTGTTTCATGACCTAAAACTCCTTACGGTGTCCGTAATCCGTTTCTTTTCAAGCGTGAGGACCACACCCAGGTACAGTATACCACCGGTCGTGCCTGCGACGATAAGCCCGACGGCCGAGTGCGGGACGACGCGGAGAATCCCGGCATACCACAGAGCCTGCAGAATAGCCCCCACACACGCGGCAAAAACGCTTTTCCAAAACGCGAAATCTACCTCGCGTTTCACGAGGAAAATCACGACCACAATGGTTGTGGAGACAGCCAAAAATGCCATCGGCACTCCGTTAAAGCCATACAGGCGAACAAAGGTGAGGGTAAGGGCCCAGGTGAGGGCGGTCCACATCACCATGAGGCCCAGCGTTACCTTAATTTTCCCTATCGCATTTAGTGCGTTGGTAAGGGGCGTCGTAAGCCCCGCAAATAGTGCCGTCACGGTCAAAAGATAAAATGCCATAATGGCCGGCTCCCATTTGGAGTATTTGGGGATAATACCGATCAAAGGCTCAACAAAAAACAACAGCCCCACGGATATCGGGAACATCGTCAGCGAAAGCCCAAAGAGCGTTTTTTCTATCGCCTTCCTTAGGTGTTCGGGGGAGGCCTGTAAGCGCGAAAACGCCGGGAATGTGACGCGGATGACGCTGTCCATAATCAACCTCAAGGGCACCTCTGCCCATTTTTTGGCCCACCCGATGTACCCAACTTCGGCAAACGGGAGGACTTTTCCCAAAAATACGGTGAGAAGGTCGTCTTTAAGAAGCGCGATAAACGAGTTGAATTGGAACGGTATGCCAAACTTCATAAGCTTGTGGGCGACGTCTCGGGATAAGGCAAGCGACACCCTCCAGGGCGAAACCACGTACATGGCAACGAGCCCAATGACTGCCCGAACAAGTACCGCCCATGCAAAGCTCATCACACCGTATCCCTGCCAAGCCAGCATCACGGCGACGATATAAAAACCCAGCGTTTCCAGAATTTGGGGAATAATCAGCTTATTAAATTCAAGCTTACGCTCCAAGAGTATCGAGGGAATGGTTTTGAGAGAAGACAGGAAAAACGAAAGGACGAGTGCCCGAAAAAGCCAAAGCCCCGCGCTGTCGAGGCGGTAAAATACCGCAATGCTGCTTGAAAATATAA
This sequence comes from uncultured Gammaproteobacteria bacterium, assembly GCA_964515005.1. Classification (GTDB taxonomy): domain Bacteria; phylum Patescibacteriota; class Microgenomatia; order UBA10105; family UBA927; genus XYB1-FULL-47-11. The sequence continues at coordinate 60,582 of CAZEVT010000004.1, read as the reverse complement.
ACGCAATGACCACTATCGACCCGACGAGCATCTGCTGAATACTGAATGTCGTCGACAGATCCTCCTGGGTGAGCGCGTCCTTTTTTTGAATGAGGGCGGCGGCCAGGCCTATATCGGCAAAGTATCCCAAGAAACTAATAACCGCGGACACGACATAAAAAATGCCGAAAATCTCCGGGCTTAAGAATATGGTAAGGAGGAAGGTCGCCGCAAACGCAATAAGCTGCAGGATAAACGTCCGTGAGGTTAACGCAACAACGCCCGAGAGCGACTTTCGTTTGATGCTCGCTATATCAATCTCTTCCATGATCCTCCCAGGGTTTCGTCATAAATAATCTTTTCAGTCCCGCGAGGTCCCCTTGGGCAGTCTTCAATACGCGTACCGTGGAGCCCGGGTTATCGATCCAGGTTACGGGTTCTTCATAGATCCGGTACCCCATTTTTTCAGAAAAGATGAGAAGTTCCGTATCAAAAAACCACTCGTTGTCCCTCACCTTTGGGATGACTTCGTCAACGACGCGCCGGGTAACTGCCTTAAACCCGCACTGCGCATCGGTGAAGTGGACCCAGAAAAACAGCTTGATAAGGAGAATATATGTTTTTGACGTGATCGTCCGAAGAAAACTTCTTCCGGAAACGCGCGAACGCGAAGAGTTTCTGGTACCGATTGCCAGATCAAACCCAGAAAGAAGACTCCGAATAAGCGGCGGAAAATGCTTAAGATCCGTCGAGAGATCTACATCCATGTACGCCTGGATATCTGACGCGTCTTTTTCCCATACCTTTTTGACGGCCCGGCCGCGGCCTTTCTGTGGTAAATGCACAGAGGAAACCTTGGGACTCTCGCCGGAAAGCTTCTTGGCAATTGCGAGCGTCGTGTCGGTTGAAGCATTATCGGCAATCGTGATATGCCACGCAAAATCGGTCATATGCTCCCGCAGGTAAGACTCAAGCGTATGCACGCTAGAGGCGAGTTCTCTTTCCTCGTTGTAGACCGGTATGACGATATTAAGAGTTTGTTTTTTTCCGTTTGTCATAAAGATAAAAATAAACACCGAGTGATATGAGACTCAATATATTCCCCACTACCCGGACGCCTGTATCCCGAAACCACATTTGCACGACGCTAAAACCCGCGGGCACCCTGATAAGGGGTAATCCGTTTTCAATGGTGGGGTACACAACGTTTTCATTCACCATGTAGTGCCACCCCGGAAAATATGCACTTCTGACTATGATCGTATTATCAATCCCAGAACGGACGCTAAACTTCTTGTATGTATTCGTGTCCTGTTCCACCAAGAGCTCATAATTATCGGATCTTGGTATTGTATCAAAAAGAATATCTTCTTCTTTTGAGGGCCTGACAACTGCAGGCGGCAGATATTCGTCGGAAACTTTAGATGCACGAAATCTGATGTCTTTTACAGATTCAAACTCGGCAGGTTCTTTCCCATACGTATACTGCGGCACAAACCGCTTAGCCTCCACAACCAAAAGGATTACTATGCCCGCCGATACGGCGAGCCACCGCAAAATTTTCGGCCGGAAGACAAGCGCAAATCCGCTCCCCATAAGAGAGACGCCGAATATGGCAAACGCCAGAAACCGCCAGGGGTACTGAACGTACGAAAAGAGCGGTAAAAACCCCCAGACAGAAAGCGATGCGGGAAGCATAAAAAATACGGAAAGAAGAAAAATAGAAAGCCCCGCGAGCACGACCGTACGCGCTTGCTTCGACCTGAGGAACCCAAAAAGAATTCCTAAAAGTGAAAGTGCTGCGAGCAAAAGATGCACTTTCCCGACTTTAAAGGATAGCCCGTCCAGGCATCCTTTGGCAGATCCTCCGAATCCCCAGTACGAATTCCAGAGTTGAGGGAGACACACGAAATGGTCGCGAAAGTCGGCGGTCGCACTGATTTGACTTTCCACATTGGTGTACTTCATTTCGGTTATGGCAGGCAACCAAAAAAATGCGGACAACCCAAGGCCCAAGAGGACGAGAAACAAAATCCTTTTTGGCATCCGCATAACCAGAACTGCCAGGATTACAAAAACCATACCCGCATATCCGAGGATTGTATGAGACAAAATGAGACCTGCGATACCTAGTGCCCCAACAAGAATATTTTTACGCCAAAATCCTAGAAATATGAGCGGTAGGAAAATAAGCGCAAAATACTCCCCGACCGCACCCCGAACATATACATCAACTGCCCGATACGGCGCATACATATAGATGGCGGCGGCCAAGATTCCCGCGGAAGTGCCAAGGATTTCCGCGGCCGCAAGGTACATGGTCACCGCGCCTCCCACCAGCCCGATACCCATCATGATTTTTGTGGCGGTAAGCCCCGCAAACCCAAGCGCATAGAAAAATCCCCCGACATAATACGGCAGCGGGCCGTAAAAGTTAAAAATAGGATACCCGTACCCGTACCCCAGATTGGATACCCAGCGGACCGGGACTTGTCCTTCGCGGAGTGCCCGCCCCATCTCAACAACCCGGGCAACCTGCGTATCATCGTGCATCGGAAAGTATCCGCCGCCAAGAAGCGGACGCACGGTCCAGTAGGAAAGAATAATGACGATAATACATCCGATAATTTTTTTCATTTTTTCCGAGACTTTTTCAAATTCAGAACACGTATGAAAATATAGGCCGCAATGCTCCCCAGCGAGACCATGTCCGCAAGGAACCGGGAAATTGTCTCCCGAAACGCAATGATCAGATGATGCTCTCCGGCCGGAACCGGAATCCGCATGAGCCCTTCCATATTGGTATAGTCCAGGCGCGCCTTTGTCCCATCAACTGTTGCACCCCATCCCGGGTAGTACACGGTGTTTACCTGTACGACGCTGTCCTGGGCGGCTCTGATGGTTACGTCTATGGTTTGTGTGGTCACTCGATTTTCAACAATTGTTCCACCCCCGTCGTAAAAAAGTAGGCGCTCGCTTGCGCGACCTGCCGGCTTCCGGCTGACCCATTTGGGCATATATTCGTCTGCCACATTGGTCGTGCCCTCATTGGTCGTATAGTACCCTTCAGGCTCATGCGTCGGAACTACCCGGCGCAGCGCCCCATAGGTATTGAAAATTGCGGCCCCCACAAAAAAGCAAAAAAGAAAAGGAGGCACATTTCTTTTGGCAAATGAAAGCGCATACGCCATCAGCCATACGGAGGCAAATACGGCAAGTGACAAAAAACGGTACGGGAACTGGATAATTGACGTAAATATCGGCAGCTTCCACACCACCTGGCTTACTGGCAGAGCCATAAAAAGCGAAGCGAGAAGGAAAGTAAAGAAAAATACTTTTTCTCGCCGAAGCGGCTTGAAAATAGTGAGGGAAACCGTGGCACCAATGAGCCCGGATAAACCCACGAGCCCCATATTGGAGATGGTAACGAAGAATTCATTGGCAGTTGCCACCAGGGTGCGGTCAAATACCACATACTTGCGTTCGTAGATGGCGGGAAGCCAGAAAAATGCACTCATGCCCACCCCTACTGCAAACATAAACCAAAACTCCCGCCACAGACGTAAAAAGGTAATGTACGCGGCAAAAAATGCCAAGAATAAAAGCGCAAGCGTGTTATGGGAAAGAATAAGAAGTGGTACGGCAAGCCCGAAGAGCCAGGGCTTTTTTGCCGCGATACTGTAAAGACCCATGGCTGCCCAGGCGAGTGCGAGAACCTCACCCACGGATCCGCGGTGGTACAGATCGAAAAGCACGTACGGCGCTGTGGTAAATCCGATGGCCCCGATGAAACTTGCCATGGGGGAAAAGTATTTTTTGAGCCAAAGGAACGTGAAGAGCGAACCGGTGAGTATCGATCCGCCGAGAATAATTTTTATCGTATCCACGAATGAAAATCCCAGAGCATGTATGAAGGACCCGATATACATAAATCCCGGATAGAGGAAGTTTGCGACCGGATATCCATAGCTATTGTTCAGTCTTCCCAAAAACCGAACGGGAAACTGCCCCTCACGAAAACTTTGATAAAACGCGCTTAAGCGGATAATCATCCATCCACCGTCATCCGATACGAAAAATCCCGGGCGAAAAAGCGGCAAACAAACAATGCCTACGGCAAGGAGGACGAGAAATATCCATACGGTGAGGCGCTCTTTCCGTTTCATAGCGAAGGCGGTAGTACCTCAAAAAGGCGCATATGCATGTCCGTTCGTTTCCCTTTTTGATATTCCGCAATAAGCCGCAAAGGCCAAGGCGGCGTGTACTGCTGCTGATTAAAAAGAACATAGGTCGGGTGGTCTTTTGCGTCGGCAATCATCTCATCCGGCGTCAGTTCCGCAATCGGATAGAGGCCTTTAATTTTTATATTCGGATTATCTACGTGATATATTTCTATCGCGTACGGCAGGAGTCCGAATGTTCCGTCCGTAAATATACTTATTTTCCCTTTTTTTGACTCTTCTGCCAAAAATGCGTTGACCTCCGGAATTCCCCACCCTGACGGCCAGTCGTCAATATACTGCCCCGCATCAGCATACGGAATAGGCGCATACAAAGGGTTGGTGATAATATAAAAGTCGGTATATATGCTTCCCACAAAAAGCGTCCCGATAAGAACCCAGCGCCAAATAGAAGCACGCAGCCTCTCCCAAACCCAGACGACCCCGACACCCGCAAGGATCATGAGGGGCAGGCTCATAAACAGTATAAAGCGAGGGTACAGCACGCGGCCGACCGTGGCGAGGGCAAAAAACGGCGCAAACCACCAGCCCAAAAGAAGAAGCTTCTCCCGTGGCCATTTCCACAAAGATAGTCCTGAAAGAATAGCTACAACAAATACCGGCCAGGTAAGGTAGTGAATATCCCAGTCAAAAAGCCCGCGCAAATTACCAAATACAAAATTAAAGGGGTGGGTAAACCATTCTTTGATCGAATACACAAATACGGTATCTTTTTGTCCGATCATGGCAAAAAGAGGAGACAGGCGAAGAACACTATACATAAGAAGCGAGAGAATCGCGGCAATGAAGGCAAGTCCCACCCACTTTACTACCCTTTTGAGCCGGTCCCGCTTCGTCCAGTCAAAAAGAAGGAGCGTACCAGGAAGCATATACAGACTCAAAAAACCGGAAGTTTTATTGAGCATCCCGAGCCCCAAAGACATGCCCAAAAGAAGAGCCGCATCCAGCCTCACGCGGCGAACAAGCAGTATGGAAAGGTAAAGGCTCCATATGGAGAGGGCGGCCGAAAGCGAGTCATACAGGGCCATGCGGTCATACATGAGGCCGAATGGAATAAGAATATAGACGAGGCTCGCGGCTATTGCCACCTTCCTGCTTTTAAATAGCTCATACGCCGTTACCCACATGCCGGCCGTGGTGACTCCTCCGGCAACAACGGAAACCAGTCTACCGGCAAGAAGCGGATCGTGGATAAAGCGCAAGAATACCATCATAATCCAAGTGAATAGTGGCTGTTTGCCGTCAACAAGCGATATATAGCGCCAATTAGCGTCCCGGCTCCCTATCTGAGCCCAGCGGATATAGATAGCCTCATCGGTAAATATAGGCAGATCGGTGAGGTTAGTCAGCCTCGTGACTAGGTAAAGCGCTGTCAAACCCCCTATAAGAAGGAGTAACTTGACCCACCCCCGCTTAAAAATGGCCATGCTTAAATTATACTCGAGCGCGGTTTGGGGGGCAAATTCTTGGTTGATAAAACGAAGGAGTCTTGCTAGACTAATAGTAGTGAGATTGAATCTCGATCAGAGAAAAATTCTATCCGAGTTTTTAGCCAACTTGGGAGTCGCATGGTTTGCCGGAGGAATTATTGCACCAATCCTGGCCTTGAAAAAAGTTTCAGAAATCTATATTCCGGGAGTATGGGGCCTCGTTCTGGCTCTCGTATCTTTGACTTTCTCTCTATCCGTAATCAAAAACAAAAGGCTATGAATTCAGATCAACTGCTCAATATTTTTTCCTTTGCGACATTTCTTACTGGGTTACTTTTCATTTTTATTTACTTATTAACCAAAAAAAGATAATATAATACTATGAATATTCCGTTGTTTATCATCTCTTGGGCAGTTTTTATTCTTGGCGCAATTTTATTGCACTCTTCACTAAAGAGATAACGAGTACAAGCGCAACCGGCGTCATCGTAATCCAGAGCTTGAACATTGGCACGGGAGGATTGTAGTTGCCGAAATAGAGAAAGGGCGCGTAGGAGAGGAGAAACCCGAGCGAGGCCCCGGTGCCGAGAGTTCGAAGCCAGCTCATGCGCGGAAGAAGCGCGTACCACGGAATAAACCACATGAGGTACCAGGGTAAAATTTCGCGTTTGGTGACGAGGATAAAAAATATAAATCCGGCAGCCATGGCAACGACCGACCACTTCCTCTGCCAACCGATGACAAAAAGAGGCAGAAGCGCGCCTGTCATGACTTTTGTCGCCGCGGAGAAAGAAAGAAGTATAAACGATGCGAGGCGTCTCTTAGACAAGTATAAGTAAAACGAAACCACCGCAAATGCCATCATGACCACATCATTGTGCCCGCTTACGAGACTTTCAAAGATCACTAAGGGGTTGAGGGCAAAGGCTGCCATTCCCAAAAGCGCCTGCTTGGGGTCCAGCCGTGAGAGGATCTTTCCGATGCCCCAAATCGCCGCAAGGTAGGCCGCCGCCATAAGCGCCTTGAAGCTCCACATAATCGTCAAGAAATATCCAAACCCCAGAAGATACGCGGGAATTGAAAGAACAATCCAAAAGGGCATGTAGGCGCTCGGCACGTGCGTCCAGTGCATAAATGAAAGCCACGGCTCAATCCCGGTAAACTGCAAGGGACTAACCAGATACGGATTTTTGTGATAGACCAGTATGGTTTTGGCATCAAACATGTAGTTGAAAAGGTCATAAGAAAATGCCGGATAAGAAAAAACAAGAAGCACAGTAATAGGAATGACGATGCGCCAAAAGCTTCGGAGATTCATGGTCCCGCGGCGGATGTGAAAGAGCGCAAGAGCGTAAAGCGCGAAAAAAATGCAAACGAGGCCTACAAACATCACCGTCGCGATCGGCCGTTGGTAATATCCAATATATTGAAAACTTTTTTGAACCGTTTGAAAGACGCTGAAGCGCGAGAGTGTAAGACTTAAATCTACCTGCGTGTAGGAAAACAAGAAAAGTGCAAGCGCGGCAAACAGGTATCCGATGAGTAATTTTTTATCCATACAGTCCTTGCCATGCGTTGACGCGGATCTTCAGGATGTCAGAAAATCCCTGTATTGAATCGACGATCGGGTTGACCCGGCGTGTCTCAACGTAATGCCATTCAACCGGGACTTCGCGGATTTTATACCCCAATTTTTTAGCCAAAAAGAGTACTTCGATATCAAATCCCGCCGTCACCATAGACCCGCTCGCTGCATGTCGCGCACCGTAGAGCTTCAGCCTTTGAAAAATGTCACGGGCAACGCCTTTCCTAAATGCTTTAAAGCCGCACTGCGTATCGACGATTCCCCGAAGACCCAGGATGAGTCCCCGGATCATCATAAACCCGCGCGCCATAATACGGCGGGTGAACGGTGCTCCTTGCCTGCGAGCACTCCGTGACCCGATGACCACGTCAAACCCCCGGTCAAACCAAGGAAGTATCTGGGCAAGCTCGGTAATCGGCGTCGCCTGATCAAGATCGGTAAACAGGACGATGTCTCCCGCGGCTGCCATCACACCGGTGATCACCGTTGCCGCTTTGCCCTGGTGTGGATTGTGGATAACGGAAAATCTTTTGTTGGCCTTGGCAAAGGCGTCAAGTAACTCAGGAGTGCCGTCACCCGATCCGTCGTCAACAATAAGGGCCTCCCAAGAGAATGTTTGCTGATCGAGGTACCTGGAAACCTTATCAAGCGCGCCTAAACGGATATTCGTTTCCTCATTATATGCAGGTATGACAATTGATAGTTTCAACGGTTTCATCATGTTCCAGTATAGTGCACGAGCCGGAATATTTTCACAAACGGCACATCCCAGGTTCCCACAATTTCCGCGCGGCCGAATCCTGCGATTTCCCACAATGGGTGCCCCAGCGGTTTACAATCGTTCAGTTCGCATATAACAATAAGCTGATCCGTCACCGTTTTTCTCTCCGGGTCTATCTGATTGTTTTCAATCGTTACCGGAGCCTGTCCTGCAATCTCAAAAAAGTAGCGGTAGACATGGTCAGAGTTGGCGCCGGTGATAAGGGCGAAATTAAACGGCTTGCCGCCGGTGTGTGCCAGCGCCGTTTCCGCGATACGACGGGCCTGCGCGAGTTGATTATTCGGCTCGTGTAAAAATGGTCTCCCCTGCCAGTTAAACCATAGAAGGGCCACCCACAAAACGACAGCGGCCACTTTCCCAACGCGTGTTTTCCATAAGGAGTAGAGAAGCAGTCCAACAAGTAAAAACGGCAATGGAAACAGGATGCCGAAATAATAATCATAAATCCCCTTTTGATAAAAACCGAATAGAATAACGACCGTAGCTAGCCAGAGCAGTAATAATGTAGCTGACCGGTTTGCGCGTTTCATCGCAAGATATGCCACACCCAAAAATATCGTCACCCGTGTGACAATAAACCAGCTATAGAGCTGCCAGCTAGGCAGTTTGTCCCAAAGGGAGCCGTCCGGCAAGCGAAACAGGAGGCGGCCAAATGACCGGAAAAGCACCTCGTCAACAATAGTGAAAAATCCTGGCCTAAATCCGGTATCCTGACCTGCAAGTACAAAGCGGATGATCGATTGTGTGTTGGGGAAGGAGTGACGCAGTTCAAACAAGAGAAATGGGCTGTAGCCGATGACAAATCCTACCAATACCGGTATCGGGCTTTTCCGCTCTATCAAAAGCCAAACTCCGGTAACGACGAAAAGGAAAAGAAATAAATAGTGAAGCTGAAGTCCAATACCCAGAGCCAAACCTGCAAAAAGGAGAGACTTTTTCCATAAAAGATATATGAAAAGAAGAGAAAAGAAAGGCACGAGATTCGGATTCCAGGATGAACGGGAATAAGCAATAACCAGCGGCGATAACGCATATAAACTCGCGGCAATAAGCCCTACCCACGGGTGAAAGAATTCCTTGCCGACTTTAAAAACCAAAAAAACCGTTGCGATGCCAAAGAGGGCGACCATAACCGCCGGTCCCACCGGGTTGAGCTGCCAGGCCCACAAAAACGGAAGCATGAAGTAGTAATAGATGGGGCCTAAGAAAAATCCGCCAACCGAGGCCGTCGGGCCAAGAAGCGTAAACGTATGATCAACGAGCATCCGTTTGACGATGAGGACGTCCCTCCCCTCGTCTCCCAGGAAGGTCATGTAGCCTGCGATATCATGAAGCCGCAGGTACGCGGCGATAAGGAGAATGACAACCAAAGGAACCATCCACCAACGTTTCATTTAATTTTTTTCCAAATAACTTTTGAATACATGGTGAAATTCCACAACATGAGAAATCCGGTACCGATAAGAAAATATAAGAAGTAATATCTGGGGTCCACAAGGTGCACACCCAGCCAAATCGTTCCGGTTTGAATAACGACGACGCCAAACACACTCGTTCCGTAAAAATAAACCAGCTGTTTCACATATTTCCGTACGCCAAAAATTTTCCGGTGTTTGAAGGTCCACATATTATTGAAGTTATAGTTGGAAAATATGGCTACCGCCGAGCCCACGAGGTTTGCGGCAACTGCAGGCATTCGGGCAATCTCATGAAGCACAACCAGAAGTACCGCGTTTATGATAAATCCGAATCCACCGACGACCAAAAACTTTCCGAACGAGCCGCGCATGCGGACAATCGCAACATACTTCAGGACGTTTTTTATATATTCTGCCGGGGCTATTTTTGAGTGTCCGAAGCGCCGGTCCGTAAAATGTATGGGCACCTCGGTTATATTGGCGCCTTGCAATATTGCTTTGTGCAGGAATGCTATCTGAAACACATACCCGCTGTATCCTTTTACCTGCGCGTGGAGGTCTTGATAAAATGTTTTGCTGTATGCCCGGTATCCCCCTGTCCAATCATGGACCTCCGGGTGCCCCAGCCCGAACCGGACTATGGCGTTTCCCACACGGCTGAAAATCTTCCGGTGAATGCCCCAATTGTCCGGAATTGATCCGCCGGGAATATAGCGGCTGCCGACGACGAAATTGGCACCGTTGTCTATCGCTTTCAAAAACTCCGGGGCTACTTTTGGGTCGTGCGACAGATCCGCGTCCATCTGTAATATGACATCGGCCCCCATCTCACCCACCGCGTGCGTCATGCCGCGGAGTAGGGCTTTTCCCAACCCTTCTTTCTTCCCCACAATGATGGACACATCCGAATGTTTTTTTCTGTATTCGTCAACCGCCGCGGCGGTACCGTCGGGTGATGTGTCGTCAACGACCAAATATGAAATAGTATGGTTCTTTACCCCACGGAAGACTTGTCTCAACTCACCAAGAAGCGGAATAATATTTTCTCGTTCGTTGTAGGTCGGAAGGACGATAACTACCTTCATAAGTGTCCCGTCAGACCCGCTCACGCCAGTAGTTGAGGAGGTCCTCCATTGTCTTTTCGAAAGGGATTGTGGGTTTCCAACCGGTCTTTGTTACAAACTTCGTATTGTCTCCTAAAAGGACGGGTACGTCAGACGGCCGCATGCGCGACGGGTCTTCTTTGATCGTCACTTTGTTTTTGGAAAATGAAAGGAGAAGATTGAGCATGTCGCCTATTTTTATCGTCTTACCGGTGCAGATGTTATACACCTCTCCCGGATCGCATTTTTCAACGGACAAGTAATATCCGCGGACCATATCCCGGACATCCGTGTAGTCCCGGGAGGCCTCTAAATTACCCACATGAATGACCGGCTCCTGTTTCCCCTTTTCAATAAGTGCAATTTGTTTGGCAAAGTTCGATTCGGCAAATGTATCGCCTCGCCTGGGGCCTGTGTGGTTAAACCCACGCGTCCGCATAATGCGAATTTTGTATGATTGATAATATTGATAGCCCAAATAATCCATCCCGAGCTTAGACACCGCATATGGGGAAAGCGGACGCAAGGGATTAGTCTCTTTGATCGGCAGCTCATCCGGATGCACGAGCCCGTATTCTTCGCTCGAACAGGCAATTTGAATTGTGGGACTTATGCCGGACATCCGTACGGCTTCAAACAAGTTCGCGCTCCCCACTATATTTACTTCCAGCGTGACGGACGGCGACACCCATGAGGTGGGAACAAATGATTGCGCCGCAAGATGAAAAATATAGTCGGGTTTAATCTTGGAGATGAGGGTATACAAACTATGCGTATCCATGAGGTCCGCGTCCTCAAGATGGAGTTTACTTATAATCGGCTCTATGTAATCGGTTTTGCTTCTTGGACGTACCAACCCATAAATCTCATGCCCTTCTTTCAGAAGAAACTCTGCCAAGTGACTTCCAACAAACCCAGCAATACCGGTAATAAGTATTTTCTTTGCCATATGCTCCGTTTATTGTATCACATTCTTCCCACACCGTAATACGTAAATCCGAGCTGTTTTATTTTTGCGGGCTCATAGATATTCCTTCCGTCAAACAAAACCAGTTGCTTCAAACCTTTGGCGAGCCGTACCAAATCAAGCTGCCGGAACTCATTCCATTCGGTGAGGATAACGACCGCGTCGGCGTCTTGTACGGCTTCATATGCATCGGATGCATACGAGACAGTTTTTGGCAACACCTTTTTGGCATTATCCATGGCGACCGGATCATAGGCGACGACTGACGCCCCTTCTTTGGTGAGTGAAGAAATAATATTTATTGAGGGAGCTTCCCGCATATCGTCTGTATTCGGCTTAAATGAAAGACCCAAAACCGCAACCTTCTTCCCGTGGAGCTTCTTGTGAAAATGACTGACGATCTTATCGACAAAGTGTTTTGCCGTATCGGTATTTATCTGGTCCACCGCCTTCAGAAGTTTAAAATCATATCCGTGGACCTGGGAAATAGCAACAAGCGCCTTCACGTCTTTGGGGAAACAGCTGCCGCCGTAGCCGACTCCTGCGAAGAGGAAGCTTCTGCCGAGTCTCTTGTCCAAACCCACCGCCTCAAGCACGCGCTCGGCGTCTGCCCCAACCTTCTCTGACAAAAAGGCAATGGCATTGGCAAATGAAATCTTGGTCGACAGGAGTGAATTGGACGCGTATTTAATAAGCTCAGCGGTTTCTACATTACACAGTACCATTTTGGTCGTAATCGGCTTATGCAACTCAAGAAGGAGTTCCCGGGCCCGGTCAGATGTCGTGCCAATAACCACGCGGTCAGGGTGGAGCGTGTCTTCAATTGCCGACCCCTCCCGCAGAAATTCAGGAACAGACGCAATGGCAAAGGACGACCCCTCGGTTTTATACTTTCCGATAATGTCGCCGACTTTTTTGTTTGTTCCCGGTGGGACGGTGCTTTTGGTCACCACGACTTTGTATCCCACCATGTTTCTCGCAATACTTTCTGCGGCCTCGTAAACGTTCGTGAGATCCGCCTCGCCGTTTTGCCCCGAAGGCGTGCCGACGCAAATGAATATGATATCGGAAGGACTAACCGCCTCTTGGTAATCCAGCGTAAATTTGAGTCTCCCAGAGAGAACATTTCGTTTGACGAGCTCCGAAAGCCCGGGTTCAAAAAACGGCGCGATGCCTTTTTTGAGTTTCTCGATTTTCTCGGGCGTCCTGCCCACGACCCATACGGTATTGCCAAGATCCGCAAACACTGAAGCGGTAACCAATCCCACGTAGCCATGTCCGATAAATGCAATAGTCATAAGAAATTATTTTATCACACCCTCCTGCTTTTTTACCTCTGCAATTCCTTCGGCGAACGAATGCATCGCCACCCCCAGAGACGTAATCTTATCATTTTTGAGTGCGGCATACTGGGGAGCAGGCGCGCGTCCCGCAAACATTTCGGCAAACGTCGTTGTCTTCACGAGTGTCTTATCACACCCAAATGTTTCTGCAATTTGCATCGCGGCATCGTACGGAGAGATGGCGGGAGCCGAAACCACATGATAGATTCCGCTGGCATTTTTTGCAACCAGAATACGAAGGGCTCCTGCAATATCATCAATGAATGTCGGGGTAAAAAGCTGATCGGTCGCACCCGTTATCAGTTGGCCTGCCAGTAATCGTTCAAGCATTTTATGCACAAAATCCTTCTTGCCCACGGGATGCGCGCGGTAGGGGTTTGAAATTCTGATCACGAGTCCCTGCGCGCCTAACGCCAGTACCCGTTTGGCTCCTTCTGATTTCGTTTTGGCATACCAGCCGAGGGGACTGGGCGCGTCGTCTTCGCCATATGACTTCTTTTTGCCGTCAAACGCATAATCGGTATCTATATAGAGGAGTTTTTTACCCAACCTTCTGCAATTGTCGACGATGTTTTCTGTAGCCTTCACGTTTACCATCCAGGCAGTACTCGCCTCGCCCAGGTCGCGCTCTTTTTCTGCCCCCTGGACGTCGGTGTAGGCGGCCATATGAAACACCCAGGGAGCCGCGGATTTCGCAAAATAGGAATCGACACTTTCTATATTCGTGATATCAACGCCGGTTTCGAGGCTCAAATTTTCAAACTGAAATTCCCCTGTCATGAGTTCAACGACGCGCGATCCCACGAGTCCCGAAAGCCCGGTACCGAGAATATTCATATTTTTTTAAGGGGTTTCCACCAGGATTCATGCTCTTTATACCAATCAATCGTCTTGGTTAGCCACTCCTCAAAGTCGTGTTCCGGCGACCAGCCGAGTTCGTCATGAATCTTCCGGTAATCCATTGCATACCGACGGTCGTGACCAGGCCGGTCTTTGACGAATTCTATGAATGACTCATCTTTCCCCATTTTTTGGAGAATCATTTTTATTACTTCCAGATTATTTACATCCCGACTCATGCCGCCGATACAATACGTGTCGCCAACTTTGCCGCGGGTCAACACCGCTTCAATTGCGCGGCAGTGATCGGTGACATAGAGCCAGTCACGAACATTTTTCCCGTCGCCGTAGACCGGCACTTTCTTCCCCTCGAGAATATTGGTAATGGCAAGGGGAATAAACTTTTCAGGGAAATGATACGGGCCGAAGTTGTTGGAACAGTTGGTAATGCTTATGGGGAGGCCGTACGTATGGTAGTACGCGCGAACTAAATGGTCGGAGCCTGCTTTGCTTGCCGAATACGGGCTTCTGGGATCATATGGTGTTCGTTCATTAAATTTACTCGGATCACCAAGTTCAAGCGATCCGAATACCTCATCTGTTGACACATGATGAAACCGCGAGACCTTTGCCTCGACCGCCGCGTCAAGAAGTACCTGTGTACCCACGACATTCGTCTGAATAAAGGGAGCGGCGTTATCAATAGACCGGTCGACATGGCTTTCGGCCGCAAAATGTACGACGACGTCTACCCCGCCCATGGCGGTCTTGACGACTGCAGGATCGCAAATATCGCCGTGAATGAAATGGTACTTGGGATTCTTTTCAACAGAAGCCAGATTTTCCAGGTTTCCCGCGTAGGTGAGCTTATCCAGATTGGTCACGTCATCTTCCGGGTGGGCAGCCATCCAGTAGAGGATAAAATTCGAGCCGATAAACCCCGCGCCACCGGTAACGAGTAGTTTCATGTAATATTTTTGTTGGTTATGGGCATCCCCTGCACCCAATCGTAGCCGATCGTGGCATCATCATAGGCAATCCGACCTTCCTCATCTTTTGCATAGACCCCGCTTGTCACATAGACGAGATCCGAAGGGCCTTCGATGACCTTGAGTCCGTGGGCAACCCCGGCAGGAATTTTAATTATCTTGTTATCCGGCGCCTCTCCGCCCAAGGTAAACTCATTGAGTTCCTTGTAAGTGGGCGAAGATTCCCGCGTATCATAGAGCGCGGCTTTGATTTTCCCCCGTACGACATACCACCAGTCAACCTGCGTCTTATGAATATGCCAGGCCTTCACCACGCCTGCTTGCATGAAGGAATGAGATACCTGTCCGAATCCCTCGCTAAAAAACTCGTCGGTCTTCCTGATCATTTCTTCAAAAAATCCCCGTTCGTCATCGTGACGGACGAGCTCCTTGACGAGGACGCCGTCGATCATAATTTTCCTTCCTTCACTAACCGGGCAACTTCTGCGTTGGCACGCAGGAGCTCATCATGGGATGTTCCCGCGTCCACCCACCAGTCGATGACTTGACACGACAGTGTTCCTTCACGCAAATAACAATTGTTTAAATCCGTCACTTCATATTCACCCCGCGCCGACGGCTTGAGCGTGCGAATATAATCAAATACTTTTTTGTCATACATGTATATCCCGGTTTGGGCGATGTCAGATTTGGGATGCGCCGGTTTTTCCTCAATAGACACCACTTTTCCCGCGGCGTCTACTTCTATAACGCCGTAGTGTTTTGATTCAGTGTCCTTATGGACGCCAAACACCATGGCGCCGTGGCCTTGGGCTTCAAGCTTTTTCACCGATTTTGCGAGGTCAAAATTAAAAATATTGTCCCCCAAGATAACCAGGAGGGACTCGTCCCGGGCAAACTCTTCGGCAAGACTGATGGCATGGGAGATGCCTTTGGGCTCTTTTTGGATTGCGTAGTACAGGCGGAGACCGAATTCTTCTCCTGCCTGAAGCAAGTTTGCAAAATGCCCGGCGTGATCGGAAGAAGTGGTCAAAAGCACTTCTTTAATTCCCGCTTTTGCCATGGCCTCCAGAGGATAATAAATCATCGGTTTCCGATATACCGGCAGTAAATGTTTGTTGGTAACCAGAGTGAGCGGACGAAGCCGAGTCGCTTGTCCTCCGGCGAGTATGACACCTTTCATAGATTCTCCTTTCGCATGGTTGTATCAGAAGCCGAGTACCGTTAGTAACAGTACGATCGAAATCGCTCCTATGAGGATATATTCTACCACAATCTTTGGGTGAAGATCGCCCTCACTGGCGTGGTGCAGTATGCCCCAGAGCACGTAGGACACTGCGGTAACGACGCCGATTCCAAGCTGCAACACGACATTCGGTGCGGCGGCAAAAAACCCCCAGACCGCAATCCCGAGCATTGCAATGAGAACGAGCAGATGGGCAATATGTGTCTTCCTCATAAGAGCCTACCCCTTTCCACACTGGAAAGCAGAATATAAAAAGCAAGCATGAAAAACATATGCGCAATATTGTGACCGGCAATCCGCACGACATGACGGCGGGAAGCGACAACCGCGTCAACTAAAAGGAGCCCCATCATGATACCCAAAAACGCAAATACAATATCGCGGGAAACCGTGGGGATATTGAAGATTGGATTTTTGGTCACACTCTGGTAGCCGCTGACGACTGCCGCATCGAGAGGCGCCAACGTCGGCAGTGGCACGGGAGCTTGGGTCACGACGACTTGAGGTGTCTCCTCGGAAGCCGCAGTTTTGGGAACCTCAACCTGCTTGACAGCTGCAGGCGGAGCGGAGGCAACCGGTGCGCCTGTTGACGCCCCAAACATTTGCACCACGAGGGTCGTTTCTTCACCGTTTAATGTGCCGTTGACGACCGCAAATCCTACCTCTTTATACGAAGGTTTTACCACATTTGCCCGGTGTGTGGGGGACCCCATCCACGCGTCCACAACCGCGCCACTCGTTGAAAAATTTTTGGCAAGATTTTCCCCTGCCACGGTATAGCGGTATCCGGCGCCGGATATAAACTCCCACGGGGTCGCCCCTGTTGGGCTATTGTGTGCCCAATAGCCTTTGGCAAACATATCCCCGGCTTTGGCAGCTGCTGCCGCTGAAAGTTTACTGTTGAGAGACAACGCCGAAAGCCCAGCTTCGGCGCGTTTGGCGTTTGTTCCGGCAAGAAGTTGTTCAACATGGATGTCTGTGGCGTATCCTAAGACGTCAGGAATTGTTCTGTGGATGGCTTTGAGGCCGAGATTAAAAAGGGCAAACACCAAAACGTAGGCAAGAAGCGCATCGATGTGGAGCGCTTTGGCACGGTGGTTGTTCGTGTGATGGGGAAGGAATAGGTGGACAAGCAGATTAATCCTAGCCATACCAAACCATCATAGCATTATTAATCTTCCTGACCTAGGATAATCACGATCTGTGTGTCTTTGGAACTCTCATCACGTGATATCGCAAGCGAGCCCTTCCATTTGTCTTTAGACACAGTTTCCGTTGTCGTACCGCTTGCGGTATAGGTGGCCTCGACAGCCCAACCAGCCGCCGCAAACTGACTTTTGTAAAAACCCGCGACTTTATCGACCGAATCAGGGGTTGACATAGTCAGCCAGAACCCGTTGCTTTTCCCCGACGCTTCGCCTGACAGCGCGCTGGTTACCTTGGCGCCCGGATAGAGAGGAAATTCCTTCGGGAAGGTATCCGGTACCTTGTTTGTACCAATATCCACCTTCGTTCCGGTTTTCTCATCGGTGAACGTCATTTTCCCTTGCTCCAGGTCCTGGATATTTGTTTTAATCCCAGTTTTACTTTCTATGACACCCGATACAAACTTCTTAGCAAAAAACTTACCAACCACCGCACTCCCGATACCAAAAAGCACAATGAGCACTAAACATCCGATACCTATAAACACCAGCGGACTGGTTTTTTTCTTTTCTTTCTTTGTTTCTTCTGCCATAGAACTCCTTTCGAATAATTTCTACTATATCATAGATATCACTGATACGTAGGAATAGCAAGGGTCTTTTTCCCGTTGACCGGGACATCCAGTAAAAATCCAAGCGCGTTGGCGACGGTCGTTCCGACACGGAGTCCTGTAAACGAGCCCGGACCGGTCGCAACTTCAATCCTAGTCACGTCAGTAAGCTTCATCTGGTGCTCCGCAAGGAGCGATTCAATAAGCGGCAGCACCATCTGTGACTTCATCACCCGCGACTCGCTTGTTTTTTCAAATCGTTTCCCCTCAATCGTCACCGCGACTTTGGCGGTATTGATTTCAGAGGTATCAATTTTTAGTGTGATATCTTTCATATCTTCACCGCGCCCTGGCGGATTATTTTATACGGATCCACGGAACAGTCAACAACCGTTGAGGCCTGCTTCAACGTACACTCACCCGGCACAACGTAATCGACAAGCGTAACAAGTTCCGGATTGATATCTTCAAACCTGTAGGGAGTCGGGTCACCGTGAAAGTTGGCAGACGGACCCAATATCGGCACACCCACCCCTTTGATGATTTGCAATATTGTTTCGTGATCGGGCATCCGAAGACCAACCGTCTCGCCTCCCGCACGAATAGGGGAGTACATCATATTTTTTTTGCACGGGGCAATGATCGTGAGTCCTCCGGGCCAATACATTCGTATAAGACGTCGCACAACATCTGAAGGGGAATCAAAAAAGGAAAGGGCCATAGTTTCCGAGTCAACCAGTACCGGCATTGGCTGCGCCAGCGGACGACGTCTTATTGCAAACAGTCTATCAACCGCTTCGCGGTTGTCTATCCTGCACCCTATGCCAAACGCCGTATCGGTCGGAAAAATGATTATTCCGCCGGCGCGCGCGACCTCAATTGCCTTTTGTAATTGTAAGTTTGTGTTTTTCATTATCCACTACCGAAAAATGAATATCTATTCGATTCGTTGGCAACAGATCCCCCAACTTGTCAGCCCATTCGACGACCACGAACGCCTGCGGATCTGAAAATATCTCGGATAGCCCTAACTCTTCCATTTCATCAGTTGAATTCAGGCGATACAGATCGACGTGATAAAACAAAAGGTTCTTGGGTAAATCATAACGTCGCACAATTATGAAGGTGGGGGAGAGAAGTCTGTTTTTTACGCCCAGCGCTTTTGCAAACCCCTGGGTGAATGTCGTCTTGCCGCTTCCCAATTCTCCATAGAGGCAGACGAGCCGCGGCCGCTCCCCTGCTAGGCGCGCGCCCACTTCTGCAGTTTCTTGGGCATTTTTGGTAATAATTTCGCGATTGTTATCCATGCGAGAGTCGCCCCTAATGTGTCAATTATAACATCCCGCACCTTCCCTTCCCTTGTTGGCACATACAGTTGGTGGATCTCGTCGCTGGCGGCATACAGAATCGTAATGACAAAAGACAATACCACCCGCTTCGTAGCCCGATACGTAAGAAAAAATAATGCGGCATACTCCAAAACGTGCAGAGATTTGAAAAACAGAAAATTAAGGATTTGTTCGGATGATACTTCGGTGCTCGGTCGCGAAGAAAAGAGAAAAATAATAACCATCCATGCTACTACCGGCCCCCAAGATCGAATATATTTCATTTCTTCTTTAGTATAAAGGCTAAAGACAAAATTCCCAAGCCCAAACCGATAAGAAGCAATGAGATGGCGACGGGCATAAGCGGACGGGACGTGCTACTCGCGCTTGCCGGTGGATCAACCTCATCAGTCAACCCCAACACCGCGGTTTCTGTTGCATGTGTTGTGGGGGTAGCAATTTTGATTGGTGTGGGGGTACGTATCGGGGTCGGCGTGGGCGTTTTTGTCGGAGTGAGTGCCACGGTAGGCGTCGGAGTATTTACAGATGTAGACGTAGGAGTCGGTGTCGGGGTGGGCATCGGAATATCTATAGTCACATCATACAAACTACTTGGTGAGTAACTTGAGGCCGAGGTATACCTTCTAATTCTTAATTTATAAGCGCCGGGCCCGGGATATTCGGCAGAGGTTGGCTCCCCTATCTGCGCCTGAAAAGTAGCCGAGGCAGTAGTCGCTGAAGATGTTATATCTATCGGAAAATATGAAGTACCGACAGATCCAAAATACCATTCACTTCCATTATATGTTTCTCCAAAGTAATTAGATGTCCCGTCTTTAAACAAATCCACCCGAAAATAATTTTTCCCGGAATTTGCTCCATACACGGAAACAGTCACAGGGAAAGGAATAGCAGAAATAGGAGAAGGCACGTCTGTGACAATTACCGAAACAGCAAATACGGGAACTACAAAAAGGAAAAAAAGAAAAATCAGTCCGATTTTACTGCACATGCAGATAAAAACTCAAGACCCCGTCTCCGTGGTCTATGTACTTTATCTTTATGATACTACTGCCGCCGCAAGCTTGCGAAGAGGAGTACAGCGTCCCGCTTTGAGGAGCGCGGATGACGGAACTTCCGCTGGTCATATCAAAGCCTGTATGAATCCCTCCTGAGTAGCTATACCGGTAGCTCCATGGTGTGTGGCCAAAGCGCTGGGTGAGACGAATGGGGTCCGATAGCGGCCAGTCCCATGAACCCGAACCGATACCCATGTTACTACTCGTTTGCTCATCAAAGACCGTTTTCCCGGACAAATAACTTCCCGGATCAACCCATGCGTTGTTTTTCCGCACTTCAAAGTGAAGATGGGCGCCTGTTGAACACCCCGGATACCCGGAATTCCCAACCAGCGCAATCGGGTCTCCTTTATTTACCGGCCCGACCTTTACGGAATCCACGAGCGCGCGCTCCAGTGCCTGTTTTTCTGCAAGTGCCTGGGCAAGAAGCCGTTGATACACCGTCTCGCTGTTTCGCGTCTCGTCCAGAAGCACCTGTTTATTTTTTTTCTGCTGGGCAAGGGCGACCGATTCTTTCTCCAGTTCACGCTTCAGGGCTTCGCTTTGATCCTTCTTTTTCTCCCGCAGGCTCTTCCTCTCATTGTACTGATCCTGCGTGTCCTGCAATTTGCGGTAGTTTAAGGCGTCTTCTTCCTCCACGGTGCGTAAGTACTGTAGACGGGCCACAAAGTCTGAAAAATTTTTACTGAAGAAAAGAAGCCCGATTTGCGGCACGCGGCTCCTCTTGTACGATTCGGGAATCCGGTGAAGCACAAGTTCGAGCCGTTTGGTTTTGAGCTCCTCCAGCCGGTCAATTTCGCCGTTGAGCTCATCAATTTCGGTTGACAGCTTATCAATCTGGCCGCGGATGGTGTTAATCCGAAGCGTCGCCAGGGAAATTTGGGAATTAAGAAGGTTTATCTGATTGGAAAGCGTATGTTCCTGCCCTTGAAGCTCCGCAATTTTCTTGGTGTACTCCTGGATCTTATCCCCGATCTCATCGGCAAACGCCGCCGTGGTAACGGCCAGAAAAACGAGGCAGCAGATAAGAAGAATGCGAAGAAATTTCATGCATGTGCCGTCAAATTTTCAAAAACCTCTTCACCGCGATATAACTCCCGACGCTTCCCAAAAGAAATCCGATGACGAGCATGGCAGTCAAAAATCCTGTGCCCGCGAGGAAAAAAGCGGGCGATCCCAGATTTCCCAGTACCCCGGAAACCGCGGGGATCGTCCCCAAAAATGAAACGACGACGGGTTGCACCCACACGATGAGGCCGGTGATAATAATCCACGACCCAAATGCACCGATTGCCCCGTAAAATCCCCCTTCCAGGACAAACGGCGTGCGGATATACCAGGGGCTGGCGCCCACCAGGTTTAGAATTTCTATTTCATCCCGCTTAAGGGCAATTTTCATACTGATGACGGTCATGATAATAAGAAGTGAGTCCAGTGCCAAAAGCGTTGCGAGCGTACCTCCGACGATGCGTATTGCATTGGTCCACGCAAGTAGCGTATCGACAACATCCTTTTGAAACACAACCTCCTCGACTCCGTTTGCGGCGCGGATTGACGGCGCCAGTTCAGAGAGATAGGAAGGGTCAAGGGCTGATACTTCAAGAGAGGCAGGAAGAATATCTGCCGTTACCATCTCAAGAAGCAAGGGATCGCTTTTATTTTGCTCACGGTAGATGGCGAGCGCATCTTCTTTCGTTACGTATTTGGTGGAGAGCACCTTGCCGGTTCCTTCAAGCGTTTTTTTGAGCGCGTCTGCATCGGCCTGCGTTGCGCGGTCCGCAAAAAAGACCGTAATCTGGGGTTTACTCTCAAAAAACTGAAGGACGAGGGCCGACGTGACCATGGCGATAAAGAAAAACCCGCCCAGGAGGAATGTCAAAAACATGGTGAGTACCGCAGCCATAGACTGATAGGGTGACCGCCTGATATGTGTCCAGAGACTAACCATGTGATGGATGTTTCTTCTTTACCTCTTTTGTTTTTGATGTGACATGATATTTCCCCCTCGCCTCATCGCTCACGAGGCGTCCTTCGTGAAGGGCGATGGTTCGCTTCTTCAATGCATTCACAATGTTTGCATTATGCGTGGCCATGACAATCGTGGTCCCGATCTTATTTATCTCCGTGAGGATATCCAGAATTTCCGATGCGGTATCCGGGTCCAAATTGCCGGTCGGCTCGTCAGCAAGAAGGATCGTCGGCCCGCCGACAATGGCCCTAGCAATCCCCGTCCGCTGCATTTCGCCGGCCGATAGCTCGCGGGGGAAAGAGTTCTTTTTCCCCGGCAATCCCACAAGCTCCAAAACATCCGTAACCCGTGAGGCTATCTCCTTCGGGCTTTTGCCGAGAATCTCAAGCCCCAGGGCGACGTTTTCAAATACCGTGCGGTCAGTCAGAAGCTTAAAATCCTGAAACACGGTCCCTATTTTTCTTCGGAGAAGATGAACCTTTGCCGAAGGAAGCGTATTGATTTTCCAGGAATCCACATGAATCGTGCCCGCCGATGGGAGCAAATCTCGGATGAGGAGGCGCAAAAATGTCGTTTTCCCGGCACCCGAGGGACCGATAAGAAACACAAACTCTCCGTCACCAATTTCTACGGTTAGATCTGACAGGGCGTGTGAGTGCCCGGCGTATTGTTTATCGACATGATCGAATCGAATCATTGCAGCTCTACTTTGCCCACATCCATAAGCCAGGCTACTTTTTTGGCTGCCATCGTTTGACCCCAGACTTTTACTTTCTTCCCGGCAAACAGGTCCAAATCGACAACAGATGAGATAAGGGTCACGGTCTGGGACGGCCCACCGTCCCGGACAAGCTGGTGCGTTCCTTCGCCGGCGGCGCCGTCTTTTTCGATTGTACCTTCTGCGGAATCTTTAAATGTCTTGGTGTCCGTACTTCCTGAAACTTTGTCAGTTTGAATAACCGACGGGCCGGCTGCACCCGACCGGGACAAAAGATATCCTGTCCCCACACCCAAAAGAACCAGCACAACATAAACTGCTAAAACTACTCGCTGTGGCTTTATGTTCATAGATCTTTCTCCTTTTTCTTTTCCATCAATCGGTTCAATATGAGGCGCGTCCTTTACCCCTCTTGATACTTGTGCATCTGCTGACATGGTTTGTTTCATAGGACACTTACCCCGTCCTCCCATTATCAAGCCTTACGATATTTTTTTCAAGTACGCGATCACGAAGTCATCGATGTCGCCGTCTAAAACCCGATCGGTATTACCTGTTTCAAACTGCGTACGCAGATCCTTCACCATGTGATACGGGTGAAGAACATACGATCGAATCTGATTTCCCCACCCCGGAGTTTTGTAGACGCCGCGGACGGATTTTTCCTCTTCAAGGCGTTTTTGCTCCTGCCGTTCCCAGAGTTTGGCGCGAAGTACCTTCAGGGCATACTCGCGGTTTTGTCCCTGATAGCGCTGAGCCTGACTCGTTACAATAATGCCGGTCGGCTTATGCTTGAGTCTCACCGCAGTTGACACCTTGTTCACATTTTGTCCGCCTTTGCCCCCGGACCGATAAAAGTCCCACTCCAACTCGTCTTCCTTAATTTCAATATCGGAATTTTCATCAACCACCGGCAACACCTCAACCATGGCAAATGATGTCTGCCGCAGGTTATCCGCGTTAAACGGCGACTGTCGCACGAGTCGGTGAACGCCCACTTCGGCCTTTAAAAATCCGTACGCGTACGCACCGGTCACGGCAACCGTGACCATCTTAATACCCGCTTCTTCCCCCTGCGTATAATCTATTTCCTCTGCCGCCCATCCTTTTCTTTCTATGTAGCGGGTGTACATGCGGTACAGCATGCTCGTCCAGTCCATGGCTTCCGTTCCACCCTGGCCGGAGTGTATGGAAAAAATGGCATCGCCCCGGTCATAGGGGCCGGAAAGATATAAGGCAAACTCCATGCGGTCCAATTCTTTTGCAAGTTCCGTTTCTTTTCCTTCGGAAAGGTACAGTTCAAGCATCTCCCCTTCTGCAAGCTCTTTTTGCAGGGCCGCCATTTCCTTCATCTTTTTGACCGCGGCTTGAGAATCCTTCCAAAAATCGGGTTGGGAAGAGAGAGCTTCAAGCTCACGGATCGCTTTACGTTTCCCATCGAGATTGAGTTTGGCAATAAGCTCCTTGGCGCGTGTGGCGAGAGACTGGTCCATAGGAGCTTTCATCATAGATGCTTATTTTACCACGTTCACCCAGCCAAAAATTGCGTGAGCATACGCATGAGGATAACTCCGGATACCAAACAGATGATCTGAAGGAGCGACGTTTTGATATTTCGTTTTTCGTGAAGTGCGGGAATGAGATCAGAAGACGCAATATACAGGAAGTTACCTGCCGCAAACCCGACAACATACGGAGCAAAAGACAGAACGTTTTTGGAAAAGATAAATACAAACACCGTTCCGGCAACTGCGGTAAGCGCGGACAAGAAGTTGTACCAGAGCGCTTTTTTGTTGGGAAACCCGCCGTACGTCAAAAGGAAAAAGTCGCCAAGTTCGTGCGGTATCTCATGGGCGATAACGGCAATCGTAGTTGCAACCCCCAGCGGAATACTGGTCAGGAATGTAACGGCAATGATCGTCCCGTCCAAAAAGTTATGAATCCCGTCACCGATAAGCGTCAGATACGCAACATGTTTTTTCTCCTCCGTATGACCTTCAAGATCTTCTTTATGATGATGCCAATGAATGAATTTCTCGAGAATAAAAAACGCAACGATACCGATGATAACCCACGTGTATACCGCGTCGCCCACCCCCGCATGTCCCTCCGGTACCAGATCATAAAACGTCGTCCCGAGTAATATGCCTGATGAAAACGCGACCATGTAGGTCGTGAACGAATCCAAAAATTTCCGCTGTAGCGATATAAATATCGCCCCCAGAAGTGATAGCAAGCTGACGATAGTGACGGCCGCGAGTGCGTAAAAAAATGCCATTATTGACGCTCCGGTTTGCAAATAAGTTCCCGTAACTCCTGGTTTTGGGAAATCTGTCGGGTGACCTGTGTAATGATAATCGCTTCTGCCCGCTTTTGCACCGCATCTTTCAGAGCTCCCATAGCGCCTCCGACAATCGCGCCGCCATCGAGGGGCTCAACGTTCGCTTCGTCCGCAACTCCCAGCACCGTAGCCGCCTGCGTACCCATCGGCGTATGGATGACGAAATCGTGTATCTGCTGAAGTAATTGCGGGCGGGGCACGCTCGTCAACCGCGGCCACAAGAGGCTGCCCCCCGATGCGGATACTGCGGCGACAATAAGGGCAAAAAGAAAATTCATCATGGCTGAATAAACTTGATCACACATGTAGTATACTACATGACATGATTATCTTAGGTATCGATCCGGGAACTGCACGTGTCGGCTGGGCGATACTCGATAAACAAAAATCAAAGTTTCACGCAATTGCGTACGGATGTATTGAGACGGAAAAAACAGAGAGCCCCCAAGAGCGACTTCTGATTATTTACCAGAAAATATTACACATCGTTGTCAAATATAAGCCGGAATATGTAAGCATTGAGCTCCTCTTTTTTGCCTCAAACGCAAAAACGGTCATGGCGGTCGGGCAAGCTCGAGGAGTAATAATTCTGGCGGCTGCCACTCACAACATTCCGGTTATTTCCTACTCTCCCCCGTCAGTCAAATTAACCATCTGCGGCAACGGAAGGGCGGAAAAAAAGGATGTACAAAAGACGGTAACGAAACTACTGCATTTGCGGGAAATTCCGAAACCGGATGATACGGCAGATGCGCTGGCCATTGCCCTTACTCACGGGTATCGATTAAATGGGCATACGGCAAAGAGGCGAAAGAGCTAACAGGTTTACTTAAGTGCGGCGTCAACTAAAGGCTGCATGTCTTTGAAGCTATATGCCCCGGAAAATGACCGTTCGTTCACAAAGAATCCCGGGGTACCGGTGATCCCAACGCCCGCAGCCAGTTGGCTGTCTTCAGAAATTCGCCCGTCATATTTGCCGGAATCAAGGCACGACTTGAGAAATGCGGAGTCAACGGCTGGCGCCAAGAAGGCTGCAAGCTCGCCGGATTTTGTTTTATCATTTTTCACAACCGGTCCGGTCGTAGCCGCACCCGCCGCCGTTGTGCCGTTGAGAAGTTCATACCCTTTTGCCGTCATAAGAAGGTCATGCGCTTCCCAGAATTTTCCTTTTTCAAAGGCGCAGTAGAGTGCTTTGGTTCCCATTTCCCCGTTCCCGTGCCCGCTGGTATACAACCAGACAAATGCCGCTTTTCCAGCATCGACCAACTTTTTCATTTCCGGCACCGGTGCCAGGTAGGTTCCTCCCGCGGAAACCAGTTTAAATTGGTCAGATGTGTTATTCAGCTCAGGGTTTTTACCGGCGGCAATATGACAGTACGGACAGCTCGGATCTGCCACTTCCACAAAAAGAAGCTTGCTGTTGACGTCGCCGAATTTAATAACACCCTTTTTAAATACTTCCTTAATCTGATCAAGTGTCACTACTGGAGCAGCAGCATCCGGCTGTGCGGTCGTAGGAGCACCTGCGCCTCCCTGAAGCAACTGGACTTTTGCCGAAAGATTCCCGATGAAATAGGCGGCCGCGATAAGAGCAATAACCAATATGGTTTGGACGGAGTTTGAAGGAAGCTTAAAGTTTTTAAATATCTTCATATATTCCAAGGGATTTTACCCGTCCGGGTATCTACTCATCTAATCAGTTTTTTCGCCCTATCGGGCTGCAAACCTGAGTAAAATGAGTATATGTTATTTTACTTACAAATATCTACTTCCGCAAGGGATCACTTTCGTTAATTTACGAGTAGCAATCCGACAAAACTCAAGACCGCACCGATAACTCTCTTCACCCAATCGGTTCGTTCCCGTAGAAACACAATCGACAAAAGTACGATCACAATCACGTTTGTTAAATTAATAGTCGCCACTTGTGACGAATTTGGGGCCATTTGAAGAGCAACAAAAAAAGTAACCGCGCTTGCGGCATAAATCGCGCATAAAAGCAAAATTGTCCGGAGTGTTTTCGGACGAAAATATCGCGACATATTACGAACTGATTTCTTGTATATCAGGAGTAGTGCCAACCCCGGAAGAAGAAATCCCCAAAATGCAAAAGGGTACACCGATAGTGAGTTAAGGAGTATACGGTCATTGGTAATTTCTACCCCGAAACATACTGCAGCAAGAAGCGCATACCATTCGGGCTTCTGAAACGTGAGTGTCCGAATTTTCCCGGTAACGAGTAAAATGGCAAACAGAATAAGGAGCGCGCCAAACCATTGTCCTGCGTCGAGTGACTCCCGGAGGAATATGGTCGATGCAATAACCGTAAAAATCGCCCGGCTCGAAAAGATGACGGTAAATTTCGATGCTTCAATTTTTTGAAGCGCGGTAAACAAAAAATAATTGCCCAGCGTGTACATAGTAATCATGAGAAAAATATTTCCAAGAATCGGAGTCAGGTTGGGGAGGCTCATATCTTGGGTTGCGAATCCATAAACCCCGATAAATATGCCCGTTATGAACTGAAACAGAATCGCAAAGGATATAGGATCGCTTTTATCTTCTTTGACAAGAATTCGCTGGAGAAGGACGGAAACAGAATAGGTAAGGACACTAAATAATATGAGAAGTTGCCAGGTCATGTGATTATTTTTCCACGCAGTCGGTCCCTAAGCCCCCGACGCATTCCTCGGTAGGCGGCGTACCCCGCTCGGGACATGTTTCTGAATAAATACAGGCATCGTCGGCAACGCTCACCATTGGTCCGTCGGTAATGAGAATGCGGTCTAGATCCTGCGGTGCATAACCCAAAAGCGTACTGTTTTCTTTCCCGTTCACATACATTTTTGCGCCGGCAACCGATACTCCCAGAGAATCAAAAAGTTCCTTGAGCGTCGCATTTGCTTTATGAATGTGCACCATATCTCCTTTGTTATCATGGAAGTGAATCGATTCTGTGGTTTCCTGATATTTGGGAAGCGAAAAATCAAGAATCTTCCCGCCGAGATTTACCGCGAGGTTAAAGTGTATATGTACGGCCTCTTCAGATCCTGTTGTGGGCTTCGGAGCTTTTTCGATCGCTGCTTTGATGACGGCTTCGAACGCTGCCAGATTTGCCGGATTCTGTATCTTCTCGCCGTTGACGAAAAACGTGGGCGTACCGCTGATGCCAAGCGCATTTCCATCTGCCATATCTCTTTGTACTTTGTCTTTCACATCCTGCGCATCTATGTCCAGGGTAATTCCTAACGTTTTTGCATACCCGATAAAAAGCTCACGGGCATTCCCGACTTTCGACCATTCTTTTTGATTCTCAAAAAGAAGATCATGGATCTCCCAATACTTCCCCTGTTTCCCTGCCGCCTCAGCAGTCTGGGCCGCAAGAAACGCATTCTCGTGAATGGAAATTAAGGGATAATTGCGATAGACAAATGTGAGATCTTTGGCAAACTCCTCTACGAGTTTTTTCACTATCGGGTAGTACGCCCCGCATGCCGGACACTGAAAATCGGAAAACTCAACGAGCACAACAGCCCCGGATCCGGTCGCTATTTTTTGACTGTCTTCCCGGACAAGAAGTGAACTGTCGACTTTGTTCGTTCCCGCAGGTTTACTCAAAAGAAATATTCCAGCCGCTACAATGGCGACCGTGCCGAGGATGATCCCGAGGAATAATTTTGTCTCACTTTTCACATTTCATATTCTACCACATGCAGTATAATGAGCGAAATGAAAAGAAATCTTCTTATCATCGGGCTCATCGTCGGTGTCGTTGCTTTTTTCTTCCGCAGCTATCTTTTTGGGGGCAAAATACTTTTTCCAACCAACAAACTCGTCGCCTTTTACAGTCCCTGGAACACCCAAAGCTATCCGGGATGGGTGAATATTCCGTTTAAAGATCTGGGCGGTGACAATTTACTCTTCTTTTACCCGATGAAGTCACTCCTGCGTCTCGCCATATCCGAAAAAAGTCTCCCCCTGTGGAATCCATTTAATTTTGCCGGCGGGCCGCTGTTTGGCGACGGACAATCCGCGCCCATGTATCCCCTCACCTACCTATATCTTTTCCCGTCGCTGCCGGACGCATTCTCCATCATGGTCCTGCTCGTACCCACCCTCGCAATGCTTTTCACCTACGGGATGCTACGGCATTTCAAATTGAGCCCGCTGGCTTCATTTTTTGGCGCCGTTGCGTTTGCTTTCTCGGGATTCATGTCCGTCTGGATGGAAGAAAATCCTGCCGTTTCCCAAACCGCCATATGGCTGCCGCTCCTCGTTTGGATATTAGATCTGCTCATCACTCGACCGCGCCGCCTTTGGTTTGCTGCGTTCGCCGTCTCAGTTGCCATCATGTTGTCGTCGGGATTTTTACAAATAGGCATATATGAACTTCTTTTTATCGCGGCGTACGCACTGGTGTTCGGAAAGAAGCGGCTTGGCTTAATTATCGCCGCCGGGTTCACCGGACTTCTTCTGGTTGCGCCGTATCTCTGTACCACGTGGGAAGCATACCGCATGTCCCCGCGGGACATAGTTCCGGTTCCCGAAATCCGATCTATATTTCTCGTCCAATGGTCCCATATCCTTTCGCTTTTTAACCCGGACTGGCTGGGAAATCCGGGGACGTATAACTTCTTTGGCATCGGCAGCTATTATGATAAGGCGCTCTTTATCGGGGTCACTCCGCTCGTGTTTGTGATTATTGGATTGTTCCAGAAAAAATCTTCATGGGAAAAGTTTTTCTGGTGGATAGCCGGCATCACGCTATTTCTTGGATTTTCCTCACCGTTTACGCAGTGGCTCTTTTCTCTTCCCATCCCAATTCTCTCCTCTATGCTTCCGAGTCGAATTTTTTATCTCACTTCATTTGCGCTTGCGGTCCTCGCGGCCCGCGTGTTTGACCGGGGGATTCCCAAAATACCACGTCCGGTCATAGGCGCGTATCTTATGATTCTTATCATTTTTGAAGTATTTCTTCTGGCCTACTACACCGAGATCGGACTTCCGACATTTCCTGCAGGTGCAATCGCACACAACATCCGATCAGCTATCGTCAGTTCGATGAAGGTTACCGAAGCATACCCCATGGTGCTCCTGCGCAACCTTGCGGTATCCATATTCCTTACCGCCGGTACGCTCGTGTTTTTGCACATTTCAAAACGCGCCAAGTGGATACTGGTAGCCGTCACGGTCGCCTCGGCCTGGTATTTTACCAGTAAAAGCTTCTACTTTGGGGAACGACAGTTTGTGTACCCGGAGGTCCCGGTTATCAGTCAGCTACAAAAAATAGCCGGGCATGACCGAATCGGATTTGCCAATCACCTGTCCAGGATTCCATCTGGAGCAAATGTGGTCTACGGGTTGTATAGCCCGGAAGGACTTAATCCTGTTTTTCCTCTCCGATACGGTCAACTCATACAGTCATCGGTCAATGGGGGGAAACTGACGAATGATATTCCAAGAATAAGTGTACAGCTTGATTTGGAAACGATGAATAAAAAAATATTATCCCTGCTGGACGTTAAATATATCGTCGAAAGAAAAGAAAGCGGATGGTACGGGCGGGTATTTCCAAACCACACATCCGTGTGGGAAGGCACATATTTCCGGATTTGGGAAAATCCCGATGTACTCGATCGGGCGTATATTGCGACCAACATCGTCGTCAAAAAAGACCCACAGGAAATTCTTGACGCGCTCTATACTGTTGATCTTCGAAATACTGCAATAATCGAAGAACCAATTGAACTACCCCCTTCAACAGACATAAACAATTCTGTTTCCATAGATTCATATCGAATGAATGATCTTTCCATGACCGTTCATTCTTCCTCGGGCGGACTTCTTGTCCTCACCGACACCTACGCCCCTGGCTGGCACGCTAGCGTTGACGGAAAAGAAGTGCCGGTGTACCGGACCAACTTTACCTTCCGCGGCATCCCCGTGCCCGCTGGCGACCATACCGTCTTTATGTATTATTGGCCGCAATCACTAACTCTCGGAATTTATGCAATGGGAGGAGGAGTACTTTTACTCCTCGGGGGAATTCTTCTTATCCGGTGGAAAAAGTTGTCAGCCTAACGCGGGATAGTGACAGCGCTTCCATTTCTTGCCGCTCCCACACCAGCAGGGGTCGTTGCGGCCGATTTTTTTGGCGGAATTGACCACCGGTTGGGCAACCACTTGTTCACTCATATTAGTATGAATATGTTTTGCCGCCTGGGTTATCGGCGTTTCTAGTTTTTCATTCGTCGGGGCCGTAGGATTTTGCGTCGCCACCTGTACCTTGTATATTCTGTGGACAATTTCAGTGTCGATGCCCGAAACCAGCCGCTCAAACATGTTGAACGCCTCGTTTTTGTACTCGACGAGCGGATCCCGCTGTCCGTAGCCCCGAAGTCCTATACCCTCGCGCAAATCATCAATCGCGTCCAGGTGATCCATCCAGTAATTATCTATAACCTGCAAACTCACCCACCGTTCCACCTGCCGCATAAGCTCGGGGCTCATTTGTTTTTCACGGTTCTCATACATATCACTCGCAACTGAGGTCAGAAACTGCGTCACGTCGGGGGCAGTATGGGCCTGTTCAAGCTGTTTGCCCAGTTGTTCCTGCGACGGGGGGTCAAACGGAATGATAGAGACAAACTCCGTGATTACTTTGGTGCGGT
The DNA here is from genome assembly GCA_964515005.1 of uncultured Gammaproteobacteria bacterium. Classification (GTDB taxonomy): domain Bacteria; phylum Patescibacteriota; class Microgenomatia; order UBA10105; family UBA927; genus XYB1-FULL-47-11. The sequence goes on along the minus strand of CAZEVT010000004.1, from coordinate 28,798 downwards.
CTATATCTGCGCCTTTCTCCCCGGTATACATAGCAACGACATTGGTAATATCAGACGAGACATTTGCAAGAATCGTGTCTTTCTGACTTTCTCCCTCGAGAATTTTCCGGCGTTTCCGATAGACGATTTCCCGCTGCTTATTGAGAACATCATCGTATTCCACCAGATGCTTGCGGCTGTCAAAATGGAATCCCTCCACTTTCACCTGCGCCTGTTCGATGGCACGGGATACCATCGCATGTTCCAAAGGCACATCCTCGGGAAGCTTAAATATGCTCATGAGTCGCGCCACCTGATCGCCGCCGAAAAGTCTCATGATGTCATCCTCAAGCGACACGTAAAAACGGCTGGTCCCGGGGTCTCCCTGCCGCCCGGAGCGACCACGAAGTTGATTATCAATCCGCCGCGACTCATGCCGCTCGGTGCCGATGACATGAAGCCCGCCGAGGGCAACGACATCGTCATGGGATTTTTTCCACTCTTTGGTTTCTCCTGACTCCGGCGTCTGGCCTCCTAAAATAATATCCACGCCCCGCCCGGCCATGTTGGTGGCGACCGTCACCGCGCCTTTGCGGCCGGCGTCTGCGATGATCATGGCTTCTTTTAAGTGGTTTTTGGCATTCAACACCTGGTGCGGCACACCTTTCCGCTTCAGGTACTCGCTGATGATTTCATTTTTCTCAATCGATGTCGTTCCCACCAAGACCGGTTGGCCGCGCTTGTGGTTTTCCATGATGTCTGCGGCAATAGCGGCATATTTGGCTCGGGGCGTTTTGTAGACGCTGTCGGCATAGTCGCGGCGTATCATGTTTCTATGAGTAGGAATGACCACGACATCCAGAGCATAGATTTTATGGAACTCTTCCGCCTCGGTTGACGCGGTTCCCGTCATGCCAGCGAGCTTCTGGTACATACGGAAGTAGTTCTGAAGCGACACGGTCGCCAGCGTCTTACTCTCCTGCTGGATCGGGACATTTTCTTTTGCCTCTATAGCCTGATGAATACCCTCGGAAAACCTGCGGCCAATTAAGAGACGGCCGGTAAACTCGTCAACAATAATCACCTGATTGTCCTTGACGATATAGTCTTTTTCCCGTTTAAAAAGCGTTCGTGCTTTCAGCGCCGCCTCTATATGGTGGACGGTTTCAAAATCCTTTTCGTAGATATTCGCGATCCCGAGCATTTTTTCGACCTTGAGAATGCCGTGATCGGTAAGATGTGCGGTTCGGAGTTTTTCATCGATGACGAAGTCCGTGTCACCGTTTAATTTATCGACCATTTTGGCATAGTCGTAATATGCGTGCGTCGCCTCGGTGTCGGGGGCGGATATGATGTGGGGAGTTCTCGCCTCATCGATCAAAACAGAATCTACTTCATCAACGACCGCATAGTGATACTCCCTTTGCACCACCTGGGAAATATCAGACACCATGTTGTCGCGAAGATAGTCAAACCCGTATTCGCTGTTTATGCCGTACGCAACATCAGCGCCATACGCTTCTTTACGGGTAATCGGCCGAAGGTGCCTGAGTCTTCCGTCAGTGGCCGACGGATCCGTGTGAGTGGGATCATAGAGGAATGACTGATCGCTGATCATCGCGGACACGGAAAGCCCTAGTAAGTGAAAAATGGGTCCCATCCAACCTGCGTCCCGGCGAGCCAGGTAGTCATTGACCGTCACCAAGTGCACGCCGCGGCCGGTTAAGGCATTCAAATACAAAGCCGGAATTGCGGAAAGCGTTTTTCCTTCTCCGGTCTTTTGCTCCGCGACCTTGCCATTGTGGAGAGTGAGCGCCGCAATCATCTGCACATCAAAGTGGCGCTGTCCTATGGCCCGGTGCGCGGCCTCACGAACCAAAGCAAACGCCTCGGGGAGGAGGTCATCGAGGGTTTGGCCAGTCGCCAGCCGTTCTTTGAATTCAGCGGTCTTTTTGACAAATCCCGCGTCTTTCAACTTCTTCATTTCGGGCTCGTGGCTGCTCACGACCTCAACGATTTTTCTGTACCTCGTGATTTCCTTTTCGTTGCTATCAAGAAGCTTTCCCAGAAACTTTAACATGTGCCTATTTTACCACGAAGAAGAATCGATTGTAATAAATCTTCACATCCCGGACGTGGGGAAAATTGCTTTGCAGTTTTACAAAGAACAAATCCGACAGTTTTTTGTATTCAAGCTCGTAGAGATAATTGATGACGAGCTTTCCGTGCGGCACCAGCAGGCGTTTTATGTCTTTCAAAAACGCATCATCTCCAACAAAAGGTGGTATAGTCGCGCCGACAAAAAGATCCACGACGATCATGTCCCACTGGCGTTTCTGTGTTTTCACAAAGAGATTTGCATCTGAAGTAACCATGGTGAGCTTCGGTACGTACCCAAGCCCGAAATGTTTTTTTCCTATTTCAATCATCTTTGCATCAATATCCACGCCGTGAATCGATGCGTCAGGGTAGATCGCACGAAGAAGATGGATCACCGTGCCGCCGGCGACTCCCAAAACCAAAATGGAACGGATGCCGGGAGCTGGAATAATGCCGAATTCCGAAAACGCGTGCTGCCAAAGCCTCTCGATGTATTCACCCGACTGGCGCGACCCGTTAACCAGAAGCTTGTGTGTTCCCCGCTCTTTCACGACACGAATATCGTGATTATATTTTGTGCTAAACCTGGCGATCGTCTCGGGAAATAATTTTTTTACCCACATAGGATTGGAGAACCTTGGGGATAGTGATCGAGCCATCCTTTTGCTGGTTATTTTCCAGTATCGCAATAAGAATTCTGGGCGAGGCGATCGCGGTGTTGTTGAGCGTGTGAACAAACATGGTTTTGCCGTCTTTGGTTTTGTAGCGGATCTTCAGTCTCCTGGCCTGGAAGTCGCCCATCACCGAATTGGACATGGTCTCCCCATATTCGCCTTTTGTTTTCCCGTCGGCCGAAGGCCGACCAGCCATCCAGGTCTCGATATCATATTTTTTCACCTGAGGCTCACCCATATCCCCGGTGCACATAAGCATCACCCGGTACGGCAACTCCAGATCCTGCAGAATTTCCTCTGCGTTGGCCAATAACTCTTCATGTAGAGTAAGGGAAGTGTTCATATCATTAGTTGAGATAATTACTTGTTCAACTTTGTTGAATTGGTGCAATCTATAGACCCCTCTCGTATCCTTGCCGTAGCTTCCTGCCTCGCGGCGGAAACAGGGCGAAAATGCCACGAATTTTTTGGGCAAATCCTCTTCTTTTAACACTTCATCACTATAATAGGCGGTCACCGTTTGCTCCGCAGTACCCGCAAGATATTGATCATCCTTTTCGAGATGATATACTTCTTCCCGTCCCCACGGAAACTGTCCAACTCCAAACAAGGTAAATTCACGAACCAAGCTTGGGGCAATCATTGGCGTATATCCTTTTTGAATCAATTTGTTGAACGTATAGAAAAGGACGGCAAACTCCAGCTGCGCCGCTTCGTTCTTGAGGAAGTACGCCCTGGATCCGCCGACCTTGGCGCCGCGTTCAAAGTCGATAAGGTCAAGGGATTTCGCAAGCTCGATATGGTCTTTCGGCTCGAAACCAAACTTCGGAACTTTCCCCCACTTTTTTACTTCCACGTTTCCGCTGGCATCCTTCCCTACCGGCACACTTTTGTCCGGCACGTTGGGAACCGTAAACATCAGCAAATTAAACTTCTCCTCGACATCTCTAAGCTCTTCCTCGACCGTTTTTAATTCTTGTTTTAATGTTGTTCCTCGCTCACGATTGTCTCCAAGCTTATTCCGTTCTTCACGAAGTTTTTCAGAGGCACCGATAAGTTCACGCCGCTTATCGTCAAGCGTTAAGAGTCCGTCCCAATCCACATCCCGATTTTTATTTTTTGCCGCTGTTTTACACAGATCCAAATTGTCTCTGATAAATTTAATGTCTAACATAATTTCTTTTGAATAATTGGCTTGAGAATGTCGAGAGCCTTCTTCCTATGATTATACGTTTCGTTTTCGGTTGCGGTCAATTCATCGTGATTGTAGAACTTGTTGATCTCCGGAAGAAACAGGAGCGACCGATACGGAAACCCTTCGTGCCGGGCGTCCGAGGGCTTTTGGGGAATAATCCCACGAATTTTTTCCTCTGACGTAAACACTTCAGCGTCGGGCATGACCAGCGCCAGCACGAGCCGGAGCTGCGCCCCGCGCTTATCATCCGGCACATCCTTCATCCGGTCCAGCGTGTACTGGATGAGCTCTTCATCCGTGTCTTCCCGGTCGGAGTGGATCCACCGGTGCGACTTCACCCCGGGCTCGCCGTTTAGTGCATCAATCTCCAGACCCCCGTCGTCGGCAAGCGTGGGGAGCCCGGATTCCTTGGCATAGTGTTTTGCTTTGAGGATCGCATTCTCCTCAAAACTAATTCCTGTTTCTTCGGGGGAATCGGTAATACCCACATCCTTGAGGCCCACAAGCTCAACAGGAACATCCGAAAGAAAGCGTTTTATCTCTGTTAATTTCCCGGGATTGGTCGTGGCGATAAGGAGCTTATTCATTATGTTCGGGTCGTAAAGTCGGGAAAAGAATGACGTCTTTGATATTTGGCTGGTCAGTGAGAATGGATACGAGTCTGTCAATCCCGAGTCCCCACCCGGCGGTCGGGGGCATACCGTACTCAAGGGCACGGATATAGTCGTCATCAAACGCCTCGTGTTCTGTCTGTCCTTTTTTCCCGAGCTTTTCCGACTCCCGCCAGCGCGCAGCCTGATCCATGGGGTCATTGAGCTCATTGTAGGCGTTGATGAGTTCGCGGCTGGCAACCAGAAGTTGGAACGAGGACGTTTTCGTGGGGTCTTTGGGCGTCCGTTTGGCAAGGGCAACAAATGCCGTCGGCCGGTCAGTCAAATACATAGGTCCCATAAGATGGGGCCTGGCGGTTGCTTTGTATAATGTATCTAAAAGCGCGCCGAACCCAACGACGCCGGTCAAATCCAGCTTAATTTTCTTGGCACGAATGGCAGCAAGGAGCTTCTTTTCATCGCTGGCTTTATTTATGTCGATACCGGAGTAATGCATGACCACGTCCCGATATGTTTTCCTCGGCCACGGCGGCGTGAAATTAAGTTCTACTCCCTGATACTCAAACTTGTACGAACCTTTGAGCTCTTTGACCAAGCTGGCGAGCATGGTTTCCGTGTATTTCATGAGATCCTCGTAGTCGGCATAGGCCCAGTAAAACTCAAGCATCGTAAACTCCGGATTATGCTGGCGGTCGATGCCTTCGTTCCTAAAATCGCGCCCGATCTCATACACGCGGTCAAATCCTCCGACGATGAGCCGCTTCAAATACAATTCATCGGAAATCCGAAGAAAAAGATCCATGTCCAGCGCATTATGGTGCGTTTTGAATGGCTTGGCAGAGGCCCCGCCGTAAACAGGCTGCAAAACCGGCGTATCCACCTCAATAAATCCGTCGCTATCCAAAAAACTCCGGAGATAGGTCACGACTTTACTGCGGGTGACGAATATATCGCGGACGTCGGGATTGGCGATGAGATCCACATACCGTTGACGGTACCGCTCCTCAATGTCCTTCAGGCCGCTCCACTCGCCGGGCAGGGGACGAATGGCCTTCGCGATAATCTGAAAGCTCTTGCCGAATACCGACACTTCGCCGGCCTGGGTTTTCCCTACCTCTCCCTGAACGGCAAGAAAGTCCCCAAGATCCATGAAAGCGGTGATGGCAAATGATTTTTTTTCGCAGACATCTGACTTGAGAACTACCTGGAGCTTTCCGGTTCCGTCGACCAGGTCCAAAAAGAAAATTTTCCCATGCCCGCGCATGCCCATCACGCGCCCGGCAACAGCCACACTCTTACCGGTCAACTTGCGTGCTTTAGCAATAGTTTCTTTGCGGGTTATCGTTCCGGGATACGGATCTATCCCGCGTTTTTTAAGGGATTCGAGCTTTTCCAACCGGATTTTTTTCAAATCATCAATCGTCGCCATAGGTCAATAGTATCACAAAAAAACCCGCCTCGTGGCGGGTTTCGTGTATATAATGTTGTTTATTCTATCGTTAATATCTTATAGAGCACGCGGCCCGCCGGAGCCTCAACCTCCACTTTTTCTCCGACCTTTTTGCCCATGAGAGCCTTCCCAAGCGGAGATTCGTGGGATATTTTCTTTTCTTTGGGGTCTGCCTCCCACTCGCCCACGAGCGTAAACTCTTCTTTCTTGCCGTCAACGTGGAGGGTGACTTTGCAGCCGACATCGACCATGCTTCTGGTGTGGTTTTTGGAAATGAGTTTGGCGCTGTGGAGGATTTCCTCAAGCTCTATGATGCGCCCGTCCATGAACGCCAAATCCTGTTTTGCCGCGGCATACTCGCTGTTTTCGGATAAATCACCGAGCTCGCGGGCATCCGCGAGGCGCTTGACGGCCACCGGCCGCTTTACGCGGGCGAGTTCGTCGTATTCCCGTTTGATTTCTTCAAGTCCTTCTTTGGTAAGGAGTACTTTGCTGTTTGGGTCCATAATCAAAAAAAACCTCCCTACGGCCGAATAGGATCTTAGGGAGCAAGCTGAATAAATTCACTTTACTCTTGGTAAAGTAAATAAATTGTATCGCAATTCACATTGCTATGTCAAGTAGAAACTGATAAAATTAGCTTCAATGGCGCGTTCGTCTATCGGTTAGGACGTTAGATTCTCAATCTAGCAAGAGGGGTTCGACTCCCCTACGCGCTACAAATTACGCGTATGCTAAAACTTGACTTCGATCCTCTACTCGGATCTCGGCAAAAGGCATATATTTGACGACCCGATAAATGAGCGCCCCTTCATTTCCAGGCTGATACACCGGCGCAAATGGGTGAGATTCATCAATACGTATACTTGGGAGCGGGATTTCGCGCTCTTTTGCCTCCGATTCTTTTTTTAATCGCACTGTTACCGCCGGCTTCTGATACACTTCCAATTCACCAACCGTGTCATTTCGATTACGTATCGACTCAAACGTCACAAGAACAGACCGACGTGGCCCCACACTTATATCCGAGCTTATATCATCCTTCCACCTCGGCGGCACAGACATTTCGGAATTTGGATTCGTCCGGAGTATCTGCTGCCAATCAATTTTTTCAGGATTGAAGTTGGCTACAAACACCGGTTTATTGAATGTGTGGATGTAGATTGCCATAACCTAGACAACCTCACGACTTCAGAGCCGGAGGGTGTTCGCTAAAATAGGTGGTTATGCGTGACCCGATCATACTGCGTAAATCAGCAACGGCTTTTTGCATATCCACGGGAGAATCGATAGTGACACCGTCGGCGGAAACCGAGTCATAATATGCTTTTGCAAAATGCGTCTCATCGTTTATCATGGGGAACAAACACACGGTATCTAAAACGCTCCCCCCGGGAGTGGTAACCGTCCACACGCGACCAAATGCCCTACCATAGACATCTCTGTCTCTTTCTCTCACGTTCTCTATTAATGCATACTGTTCGCTGGCGTGTTGCCCTACCATGAGGTATTTGTACCCCTCATCCTCCACCGTATATCCGCGGCTGGCAAGATCCTTTGCCACAATTGCCATCGGCTCAAGAAATTGATCGAGAAAGTTTATCACCGTCTCTTCAGTAACTGTCTCTGCGTGATACTTTGCCTTTGCCGCTGCCACGGCTTTGTGTTCATCCCAACGGGCGCGGGATTCTTGTATTCCTCGTGTTCTTGCTTCTTCAATCCAGCTATTCATAGATACTTTTTATATCGGGCAGGGGTTGTAGTAGCAGGCAATATACCAGAAGGAGCCGATAATGTCCAGCAGGGTTGTGCTACTCAATATATCGCTTGTCCTGGAAGTAAAAACCAGATACAGTAAGACTATGAAGTTCAATATACGCCTCCTGTATCTGTACCTCTTTTCTTTCGTCGGACTTCTTATCACCGTCATCGGACTTATTCGCCTCGCTGATCTGGGGATCAAAGTCTATGTGTTTCGCGGCGCCGATCAGTACATGACCCAGCCGCGGATGGCTGAACCGACAAAGGAAACAGCCGTGGACCCGAAGCTGGACGCCAAATGGATTGAGGATCAAAAGATGGAAATGCAGCGGCAACGCCAGCGGGAATTCTCCGGCGCAATCGCGATGGTGCTTATAGGCCTCCCGCTCTATCTCTACCACTGGAAAACGATTGCAAAAGAAAAAGCTTAGACGGGTTTCTGACTACGCTCCATCTCTTCTTTCCCGATCTTCCATACGCCTTTTTCCCGAAACGCAGGGATCGTCTGACGTTTTGCGGCGTTAAACACAGCCGATGGCGCTGCATGTTGATCCCGGACCACATCAGACAAAGGAATAATCGTTGCACCAACGAGATACGCAATTCTCTTATGAAGTGACTCCATGATTGCGAGTGCAACGACACGTTCCATCGTTTTGGTACGTTTATAATCGCGGTACTCAATGAATGATCGGTAATACGTTTGCTTTTCCTTATCCCGTATGATTACCCGCGGAAATCCCAGTCGACGTAATTGATAGTTCATTATCTCCCGACCGATTCTGCCGTTCCCATCAACAAACGGATGAATCGTTTCAAATCCAAGATGGAACATTGCAATTTTATCCAAAAAGTACCCGCTAAAGTCATTTTCATATGCCATACATAACTCATCCATGAGTTTCACTACGTGTTCAGGCGGCGGGGCTATAAATGTGCCCACGCGCACGTATTGCCCAAGTGTACGAAATTTCCCCGCAATTGATTCATGGATATGGGACAACAGCATTTTATGTAAAAATAGAATGACATCTATGGTTACATTGCTTTCTTTCGCTTTTTCACGGGTGTATCCGATGACTCGTGCCAGATTTTTCGCTTCATATACCTCACGAAGTGTTATATGACCGGAAACTTCCAACTCCAAAAGAATTTGCTCCGTTTGTTTCAGGGTTAAGGTAGAGTTTTCTATGGCATTGGAGTTATAGACGCTTTCCGGCACTTCAGCCTCATCAAGGACGGTAAGGAGCGCGTCTTTGCCCCTCCTAAGCGTATCGAATCTCTTTTTGAGCTCGGCTATGCGGATTTTTAACGTTGAACCGGTAGTCATGGGAAAAGTATAGCATATTCACGTATTTTTGTCAATTTGGCGTGAATTTGAATCAAAAATAGGTCAAATTCACGTATTTTTGTCAATTTGGCGTGAATTTAGCTTAAAAGTTGCAAGATACTACCAACTCCCTCCACCACCGCCTCCTCCACCACCGCCTGAGGATCCGCCTCCGGAGAACCCTGATGAAAATCCGCTTGAGGACTTGTATGAGGCAGAAGAAGCAAATCCGTGGCTGTAGCCCGCACCCAGTGACCGGGCAAACACCGCACTGTTAAACGTGCCGGAATGGTAAGGCTCATACCAGTCCGGCGGCGTCATTTTGATCTTTGCAAAACGTTCGGCCCAAATCTTTTCCACGCCGAAGGCAACCGCATACGGCAAAAGCTTCTCAAAAAACATCTGATTTTGCGCCTGAAACTTCAGGTGCCGGTCCTGGCTTACAAGAAAATTCTTCAGAGACTTCGCAACCGCAGCTTCTTGTGCGCCCATTGGGGTTTTCCTGGGAATATGGCGGCCAACGAGTACTGCAATGAGGGCAAGAAAGAGGTTAAACGTGAAAAACGCAATCCCGGCAATCACATAGTAGACCGTTCGGACGCTCTGTGGATTTTTGGGGAAAAATCCGTCCGCAACGAGGGACTCGTATACCTGACCGGATACCTTTGAGACCGTCGAGACGAGATTGACGTCGCCAAGCTTTACCATGTCCTTTGATTCAAAAATTCCTTTGAGTAGTTCCTTTTCAAAAGAAAGCAGTTCCGCATCTTCCTTCCATTCTTTGGTTTTGGTGAGCGTGAATGTATTTTTTTCCTTCTCCGTAATTTTCATATATCCGCGGCGGGCAAGATCGACGATGGTTGCAAATATGTCCCGCATATCGACCGTCTCATCAATAAGCGCACCGGTTTCGATGGGGGTAAGCGGCCTATGCTTACTGTTTTTGGGCGGGCTGAACCAGGCGCTCGTCACCCCCATGGCGGGCTTCGGGTCGCGGCCGTTTTTCCACCAGTACCAGATGATCCACAGCGGGACGAGCGTATACCAAATAAATCCTAGAACAAAAAGTATCCCTGCCACAATCCTGCCGAAAAACGTACTGAAAAAGGGAACAACTTCCTTGGGCTCGACGACCGCAACCGCGCCTTTGGGGAACCCGACGACGACCGTCAGCCCCTCATTTGCCGAAAGCTCCCGCGCGGGAGTCACGGTGGCGACCCCGTCTTTGTACCCGGTAGGACAATCGCTCTCCGTTGCCCCCGTGGGCCCGGTGAAACAGGCAACGTGGACATCCGGGTCCGCAAACGCTTGCGGGATGGTGACGCGGGTTGTGCCTTTGGCAACCGGCACGTCCCACTCGGTGCCTATCGCATTCCAGTAGAGCTCATCATGCTCGGGGAAGTAGGTCAAGGCGCCAGCGGCGGTATACCGGATGACGTAGATATGTTGACCTGTTATCGTTTTATCCGGGTCCCCGATTTTCACTTGAAGCGCATCTCCTTCACGGGTGGTTGTGTACCGGTATGTCTTTCCGCCGGGATCAGTTACCGAAACAATAGTGATATCGAGCGCAAATTTCTTGTCCTGTGCGTTGGTTTTGGTCACCGGAATCGTCCGGATGATGCCGTGGCGCTCAAGTCCGTCAAAATTATAGACAATGGTCTCGGTGAAGGAAACGGTTGCGTCTTCCCCAATGGTTGCTTCAACATCGTAAGACTGAATTGACTCTTCTCCGCTTTTTGCTGCCGCCTGACCCGCGAAAACCGCAAAAAAGAATACAAAAACCGCAAGTATCGCCACCCCAAAAAATCTTTTCATAAAAATCAGAACCCCTGCAAACCATTGAGCTGCTGGTTCACCTGAGCATTAATACCATTAATGAGGTTCACCGCCCAAATGGTCGTGACAATCAGGGAAACGACGGTGAGGGCGATATTGATTATTCCTATCCGCCTGGCCACAGGGTCCGGCTGTTTAAGGTACCGCAGCCCCCAAATGATCCCAAATGGCGGCAAAAGGACGCTTCCGGCGTAGTACATAAGTTGCGTGGCAAGCGCGGTCGAAAGCGGCTTTTCCTTGAGATTCTTCCCGCAGTTGTAGCAGAAGAAGTCCGTCTGTTTCACTGGTGTATGACACTGCGGACACGTGGATTCCATAGTTCTTTTGTATCCTAACCGCTACTCATTGCAGCATTTTGCAAAAGCGTGCTGTAAAGAAGCGCATCCTCCGCAAGTTTCGCAGTATCTTTCTGCGAAAGCATAGCATCAAGTGTTGTTAATAGACGCCTCACGTGCGGCCTCTGGGTGGCCGGATCAAGTTTGTTTTTCTTCGCAAGTGATTCCTGGATAAACCGATCCGCCACTTTTTGAGAATGACTATGCGATGCCAACGCCACGCGCTTAAGATCCATGGAAAGGGCCGCTAACGGTACGTTCGCCTGTATCATAGAATCTCCCGAAAAAACGACGCCATAAGGATCTCGAATTTTTTCCGGATCTCCGGATTCTGAATTTCATTGCTCTTGTTGTCATCTGCCGGGCGGATATTGATGAATGAATTACAATCAATAGTTCTTGTATCCAGATCAATCCCGCCTCCCCAGAGGTTCGACTGCACGGATCCCTGATCCAGAAGTAATTTCTCCATTTCAAAATGCCGATCCGAACCGGCAGAGCATACTCCCGTAGAGATATCGACAACCGTTTTGATATACACGTCAAATTGCTCGCGGAGCTTTTGTATTTGATCTTTCGTAAATGGTTGGTCGCTTGTGACTATCACGCACTTATTATATCATCCGTGCGGTACAATAATGGCATGACAATAAAGGAATTCGAAGAATTGGTGGCAGCAGCGCTCGATAATTTACCCGAGCAATTTGCCCGGGCGATGGACAATGTGGAGCTCGTGGTAGAAATCTGGCCCACGGGGCAGGATCTGGTTGACGGAGGTGTCCGCGGCCACGGAACACTCTTCGGACTTTACCGCGGCATACCCAAGACCAAACGCGGTACGTACCACTCGGTGCTTCCGGACAAAATCATCATTTTTGCGGGACCCATTGTCGCCGTGTACGGAGAAAATCCGGAAGACGTGAAGGCGCAGGTGAGGAATACCGTCCTTCACGAGATCGGCCACCACTTCGGCATGACCGACGCCCAAATCCGCGCAGCCGGGAAATAATCTGAGCCTATAATATTGTTTGCCCGCGAAGAATCCTGTATACTATACGAATGGTCATAGAAGTTGCTCCCAAACCACACGCCCTTCGGATCATTCAAGAGACGATCGCCGCCAAAGCGTGGTACGGTCTCACGCCAGCCGGTGGGTTTAACTGGCCGGCAAGTGTAGGCAACATGACCGAGAGTCTGCGCAGCGAGCTGTCATGGGACAGACCGGATCTTTTCGAAACAGTCCGCGAAGCTCTGGAAACCGCATGTACTCCGGATTGTCTCATGCGCGCAGGAGAGGAGCCTTTTGTCGCCAAACTCACAACACTCGCCCGCACTCACGGAAACGAGCTTATCGTCTGGACGGTGGGAGACGTGGGCTGGCAAACAAATAAGGCAGAAAGAACCGGGATTTTTGATCTCGGGGTTCCCCGCGAAAACTTCCGGTGCATGACGGAAAACAAACGGGAAGGGCTACTCACTATTTTACAGGAACTCCGCGCACAAAAACCCCGTGATACGGCGCTCCACGCGTATGTCCTTGACGATAAAGAGGATCATATCCATGATATCCGGTCCCTTGTCTCCTCGGTGGCCGCCCTCAACATCGAGCTGCACGATTTCTATGTAAAAGATGGCGTACAAGGCGCCACCCCACGGGACGCCTATGCGTTTCTTAAAAAAGAATTGTCACGCTTAGATGATAATGTCGTCATCATATCCGATTACGACGGGGTTCTTGCAAACACCGATAAAGCACTCAAGGGAAAAGGCGCCCAAAACATCTACCACGCATACATTTCTTCGTAACCTAACTCCCCGGTACGCAATTGGGCCAGATGCGGGATGCGCCAGTTGAATACACGTAGGCCGCCGTCTGGACCGCTTCTTCTGCATTTACCCGGAGTACGATACTTGCGTCCTCTCCCATGAGACTCCTGTATTTTTGCCACGTGATGGGGCCAAACTGGAAGAGGCCCACATAGGAGCCGTTTGTGGCCCCCGGGTTAAATCCGGACTCACAGATGGCCGTGTGCCGTAGCACATTCGGGTCCACGCCGTACTGGGAAGAAAATCGGTCTATAAACCCGTTTATCTCTTGGGAGGTAGCGGTGGGAACTGGAATGGGAGTTGCCGTGGGAGTGGGCTTGGGTGTAGGTTTTTTTGTTGGCGTGGGTGTAGGCGTGGGTAGTGGCGTCGGCGTGGGATTAAAAGTAGGGGTACTTGTCGGAAGAGCAACGGTCACGCTGAGTACTTTTGCTTCCTGCCTACCCCACACCGCGACTCCCCCGGAGAGCATCAGTCCCCCAAGAAGCATTCCAAAGAAAAAATTCTTCCACACCATACGCATACAATAAGGAGGAGTATATCAGGTGTATGAAACTTCCTCCAAGTCTGGTACATTTATCCTATGGCAGATATGTGTCCCAAATGTGGTTCCCCTCTGGGAGAAGTTGTCGAAACCAAATCCGGCCGTCAGCTTCAGCGCTGTTCTACCGGCTCCTGGAACAAAGACACGAAGAAAAACGAAGGCTGTGATTATGTGAAATGGATCATGCCCGAGCCCAAAACCTTGAACGAGAAATGTCCCACATGCGGCTCGCCTCTTGTTTTTGCAGTCACCCGGTTTGGAAAGAAGATGAAGAAATGTTCGACCAACGTCTGGAACAAAGACACCAAGAAGGCCGAAGGGTGTGACTATATCGAATGGATAAACGGCACGACCGAAGAGCTCAACGAAGATTGCCCGGAATGCGGCAAGAAGCTCGTCCTGTACACGACGGCCACGGGCAAGAAGATGAAAAAATGTTCAACCAGCGGTTGGGATGCGGCCAAGCGGCAGGCCACCGGCTGCACGTATGTCGAATGGCTCAAGCCCGGTGACTACGGCGCAGCCGCCCCAAGCGGAGAAGAAAATCTCCCCCCGGAACCCACTCCCGGAACTGACAAAATCTGATGGAGAAAGTTTGTACATAGAGATTACTTTAACGATTTTCTTCTCTTTGGTAAATAATTATTTTTTGAAACAATCGAACGAGCTAAGCGTTTTTCCAACTTTTTTCTTGCTCCGCCGGCTATATCACCACCGGCTCTAGCATCTGCTTTTAGTTTTGGCACACCCCTCGAATCTTCTGTACGGTGAATTTCCGTCGTTGATCGCTCACCAAGCATGGTAAAAATTAGCTCAAAATCATCCATATGATCGCGCAGATTCTCCCGCTTCAAACCTTTCAGCTTTTTATAACCACTCGGAGTAACGCCGAACGTCGCTTTGGAAATCTCAGCGGTAAGAATTTCATATTCTTTTTGATGTCTTGCTCCTCGTTTTTGCCATTCATCGGTCAATTCTTCGCGAATCGCTATCCCGCGCATGCGTTTTTCAATCCAATCATTTGGATATCCTTTCAGTTTATAAAGTATCCGCGTTCTCTTGGTAGCAAGCTCCGGATCTTCTATTTCTTGGATTCGCTCATACCCCACTCTTGCCAGCCAGCGCTTAAACGGTTCTGCTTTCGGAGAGGGAATGGATTGGACAATGCGGAAAAGTGTTTCTGTGTTTGCACAGTCAGTTTCGCGCTTTTTCCCGTCAGGAGCTTCCAATTTCAACTGTCCGATTTTTTCGGACACTTCAAAATAGCCTTCTTTAATAAGCTTCTTCTTTAGATCGCTCCAATATTTTCTCGGACGAGCATTTCCCGTAAGCGCTGCAATGACGTCAATAATCGAAAACCACCAGTCGTTGTTATAAATAATTTTTCTTATCTTTTTCCCTTTGAACAGGGCAATTTTCGTCGTTTCGATGTCACGGGTGGTCATGGGTCAATTATACTATTTTTCCGAATAATCATACGGCTGATCCTGCTCAATCGTTGCTAACCGATCCAATATCTTTGAAAGCGTAAGGAGGTCATCTTCCAGAATCAGGATGGTTTTATTGAGGATCATAGAGTTAGCAAATCAATGTAACCCGTCGGGTTGATTTCCTATTTATCATGACTCAGTTTTCAAGCACTTTAACAGCTTGTCTATATTTACACCAATTACAATCCGTATTCTCCGGCGGCGTTGGGCCTTCCAAAAGATCGTTCACTCCTACGATAAACTTCGCAAATGCATCGCGGTCCACCGGTACCGCCAGCCACGTGGGCGGAAACGTAAGGGAAGCGACGCCGCCGGCAAATGAAACGGCATCGGGATAGAAAATCAGGAGTCCCGCCCGCGTTATCTTCTTTGGTGCTCCCGCGGCAGGATGTTCAAAGGCATATACATACGACCATAGTTGCGATTGATATTTGGCAACCTTCTCATCTTTCGGAGTACTGAGTTTGAGATCAACTATCATGTACGTGCCATCCGGGAGTCTGACCAGAAGATCATACTTGCCTTTGACAAATACCGTGGTTCCGGCAATAACGGCGGATTGCACATACCCCTCCTGACTCTCCACGGTCCCCTCGGGGAGTTTATCCGAAAGCTCCCGCAAGTCCTTCCCCACCATATTCCCCTGCAATCTGGTATTGATCGCGCCAAATACTCCGGGGAACGGCATGCTCGGCCGCCCAATGCCCTTACGGATTTTCAGGTAATAGCAATGCTTACACTCCTCGTATAAATAAGCAAAATCTGATGGAGAAAGTTTATACATAAATTTTTATTAGGTGTCTAGCTATTTCACACCCGGTGTGTAATCATTTCTCCGGCAATCCACGCCGTGGGGAAATAATTTAGGCTTCAAGGCATGTCTGCGACTTATGGTTTAGTTAAACCGAGTGAATTTGTAAAATATACCCCTAAAATTTGAGAAATTGTACTTGCTAATATCCCTACTACAAAAAAGGCTATTAGTAGCTGCACCCACCAAAGGTTATACCATTCATTTTCTTTTTTACCAAGTTGAACAATCCTTAGTACTGAGGGTTTAGAAAAATAATTTTTAACAGGTGAGGGAGTTGATAAAATTTGACTTTGAACACTTGGCGATAATGTGCGGATATATGAATCCGCAGAAATTCCTAAAGATCTTGCCCAATTGGCTAATTCTGCCTCTGATAAAATATTATGTCGTAATGCACGTCGGCTTATCTGCTCTCGAATATAGGTCGGGGCTTTGTTAAGTTTTTGACTTATTTTTTTTATTAAATCGGGATTATATCTGCTCATCTATTTTATTCACTTTTATTTTTCGTGCTGGGGCTATTCTCGTGATCGTGCTTTTATCTACCCCGATTACCTGGGCTATGTCTTTTCCCTGAACACCGCGTGTAATTAAACCAAGAATTACTAATTTTTTTATATCCTCTAGGATGCCGATAATTTTTTCATCCATGTTGTTTGCCTCCTTTGATAGCTGCATTTATAGCGGAAAATTGATTATTGTCCAAACCCCCTAAAATATTTCGAATTTCTTTTGCGCCGGCACCGAGTTTACAAAGCTCAAGCAAAATCAAAGTATCAATTGATTTTTTGAGATTATTAAGCGTTTTTTCGATTTCCTTTGTGTCTTCCATGTTTATTTATTATTTTTTTGATCTCTACTCTTCATCACTTCAATTGTTCTCTTTGTAGTTCCCAAAATGTCTGCTATAGCTTGATTGTTTAGGTCGAATCGTCTGAGTAATCGCTCTCCGTCTGCTGTAGACATTTTTATTACGTCACTTGGTAGAGAAAGCGCAATTAATGCACTCAGCTTGTTAGATATTTGTTCAAGTAATTGCAGGTCGCTCATAGTCGATTACTCCTCGGTTGCTGTTGTTTTTGTTTTTCTTATGCCAACAAGTTCTTTACTGATGTGAGTAGGGGTCTTACCAAGGATAGCGGCAATGTCACGAGGGCGTAAACCTAGATTGTTAAGAATTTGAATTTGATCTTTTAGGCTTATTGATGATTTGTCTTGTTGCACCATCCGTAAAAGCAGAGAAATCATTACTCCTACTCTATTGTTGAGTTCTAAAAGCAGATCATTTGTTCTTACTGTTTCTTTTTCTTTTAATTCTTTGGTAGTCATATCATCATAATCAAGCATAAAATTGAGCTACTTAAGCAGTATGATCTAAAGACTGCCAAAAAACAATATAGCTTTTTTATATCAAAAAGTATCAAAGATACTCAATCATGTGATAGATAAATTTTTTACCTTGGAGTTCTAGCATTGAAGATTATTAAGTATTCAGTTGTGCTGAGCGTACCGATGGCATCTATGTCTTACCATTCCCTCCACCTCAACCCTCCCCACCGGTGTCGGGTAAAATTCGTTTAAGAAAATGCTACTGAATTTTCGCTGATTTTTCTAAATTGTGTTTCAAACATAATAGTCGTACGTTCTTCGCTGTTAGACTTGTTCCACCTCGTGAAAAGGGCAAATCGTGATCGAAATGTAAATTTTCTCGAGATCCGCATTTGACACATTTACCTTCATCTCTCTTCCACACTTCTTTTTTTACCTCAGATGGAATAAGACGTGTATGACTAAGCTGCATGTTCTGAATATTCGTATCAGGGGATTGTTTATCCGAGAGTCGTAAAATAAATCGAAATACGTTGCGCTTGCCGTCATTCACTATTTTGTAGTCAATGAGATCAAAATAGCCCTTCAATGACCAGACACCATTCATAATTTTTTCGTACGCCTTTACGCGCTCGGGTGTCGATTTATTTTCTTTGTATTTATTAATTGAATCAATAAACAAACCATTTTGCGTGAGCTTGCCTGAGGGTAGCTGATGCGATTGATCTTCAAGCTTTGGATTGTGGGTGTATGACTGGCGCGATACATCATGTCCCTCATATTCAATGGTTACTCCATCAGAATGTATCCTATCTGCATAAGGTGCATTTGATCTCTGGGACATTAAAATAACTGAATATGACGAATTGAGGCGAAAATTCATTCCTCTCTGAAGCGTTTGAACCTTTTCCGCATCGCACATTTCCCTATACGAAAGGACGTCATCTTGTATTTGTCTCATTTTTGTTCTTCTTTAAGATTAGCTTTAAAGTACTCTTCAGTTGCCTTATCCACAAAATATACATAAACCCCTTTGTGAGCTCTGGACATAAGTACCCGGTATACATTTTTTAAATGTCTATCTAGGTCTTCATTGTTTCTTGTAACCATTGTGTCGTGTGAATTTTCTGGTTTTACAATCCATTTTTGTTTTTTCAAGTCATACACTAAATCGTTACCGAATATGACGCCTATATAGTCAAACTCAAAACCTTGTGACGTATACACTGTTCCAACTTGTTCCATTCCACTCGGGTCAGTTGCCCATTTCCAAAACTCATTTTTTTTCTCCCACGGCATTTCAAAATTACCAACCTTTACATCACTTACTAAGGACCCGTCACTATTTGGATTACTCCATGGCCAGCAAAACCCAGCAACTATTCTTGCAGAATTGCCCTTCTCTTGATTTCTAGCTCTAATTTCCGTCATCATTTCAGACGGAGACTCAAAAATACGAAATTCCATTTTAGGATCAAAGTGTGCGATGTCAGAACCTTGAATATCTAAAACTTTATCAATCCATTGTAAATATGCATCCGACCCAGAACAACGAAACTGGGTTTTTAATTCAAATTCAATTATTTCTGACTCATCGATCTCAAAGCGTCTGGCAGCTTCTTTAATGATTGCAACACTGCCGATTTCATTTGGGCGAACTGTTTGATTTTCATCGATAAAGAAAATATTTAGCTTTGCTATTCTTAATAATTCGTCGATCTGAGGCAAATTTGTTCTTTGATCTCTAGGAGTGTATCTGTTCACACTAGTCTCTCTAATACGATGTGCCTCATCACAGACAAGAACATCAAGAGAATCTGGTTTGGTTGTTGTAAAGCCATTAAAAAACTTGAAGAGAGTTCGTGCGCGAACGCCAACAATTTTTCTAAGTGTGTTTGTAAACGCGGACGAACCAGTAGCGTGCATAACCGTTTTTCCCCGCCTTAAAAGCTCACCCATAACCTCGAGCGCGATGACTGACTTCCCTGTGCCAGGACCACCTTTTACGATTATTACTGATTTCTTTTTTATTTTTGCTAACTGTTTTGCTTTGTGCATGATGGCGTTGTACGCTACAATTTGATCATCAATTAAGTTAAATATTTGTTGTTTATTAATCATTTCACTCGTGTGATCAAGAAGTTTTTTTGATGGGCCGATTGGACTTCTTGCAAAGTGTTCATAAACCAACTGCCCCTTTCCACTTTGGAGACGTTTTTTTAAATACCTGCCGAGTTCGACAGCATCTTCTTTTGTAAATATCGGGAACGTTTTTATTAATTCAGAATATTTAGGAGAAAAGAGTGTTGCATCTTTGTATTTCGAATAATTATGTGCATAGATAGTCGCGCTCAAATCTGGAGCATTTGTTTCATCAAAAACTTGAACAAAATCTTTCAAACCGAAATAATACCCCTGCACCTGCAAAGCCGGATGGGGTTGTTCTTTTTTGAATTTTCCATAATTAACGATTATATTTCCCTCTGAAATTGAATCCTTAACATTGTCATTTGACCACTGTTTAAGCTCCATAATCACTATATTTTCTTTTCCATCAACATCATGTCCAAACAATAACACATCGATCCTTTGTGAAGCGAATGGGAGCTCGTATTCAACTACTATATGATTATCTTTAAGTCCAGCATAGATGAAGCTATTGTTTAAAATTGCCAACGACATTGCCCATGAACGATATTCAGACTCCCCCGGTTGTCTTTTATAGTACGCGTGATATTTTTCGGCTGCACGATCTGCAATACGATTTTGCATTACGTCTTCATTAAAATGTTCTATAGAGGCATCGTAAAGGATCATAATTTAAAGCTTGTTATATTTAGTGTGCTTCCCCTTAGCTTTTTCTATTGGATATTTTTTTTCTTGAATTATAAGCTTCTTTTCTAATGCATCTATAATATCAATCTCTAAATCATGACTTATGAGAAGAATCCAATATAATACGTCTGCCAACTCTTCACCAATTTCATGCTTATTACTTTTTGTATAAACTATCATTTCTTCTGAACTCATCCATTGGAAATGCTCCATTACCTCTGCCGCCTCCAAAACTAGCGAAAGGGACATATCTTTCGGGTTATGAAATTGTTTCCAATCTCGCTCATCTCGAAATTTCTTAATTTTTTCTGTAAGTTTTTTTATACCAGACATTTATTTAAATTAAATTTTGCTCCTTTAAGCTAAAAAAATTGTCTCTTGTAACTATAACATGATCAAGTAAATCTATGTCAAAAATCTTTGCGGCTTCCCCCAATCGTCGCGTTAAGGCAACATCTTCCGGCGAAGCTTCAGGGTCACCCGATGGATGATTGTGCGCTATTAATATGTGCGCAGCAGAAGATTGAATTGCCTCTTTAAAAATCTCCCTTGGGTGCACAATGCTTGCGTTAAGCGAACCAACTGAAATATTACTAATCTTTATTAAGTTATTTCGTGCGTCTAAAGATAACATAATAAAATATTCTTTCTTTTTTGAACCTATAGATTTTTGTAAATAATTCGCAACAGCTTTTGAAGAATCGAGCGTAATCTTTTCTGGTATTTGCTCCCTTGCCAGACGCGCAGACATTTCCTGAAAGAGTTTTAGGCCAAATGCATTATACGGACCTATTCCACTAATATTTTGTAATTCTTCAATTGAGGCATCAAGAGCGCCGCGTAACCCATTAAATTTTTTAACCACATCTTTCGCCATCTGCTTACAATCCCGTCTGGGTGTTCCCAAAGTTAAAAGCAATTCGATCACTTCATAATCTAGAAATCCATCTAAGCCCGATTGTAGAAATCTATCTCTTAATCGTTTTCTATGACCGGCACCTTTAGGCAAAACTTTGATCATAACTACGCCAAATTATACTCTTCCCGCGCTCACTTCGGTAGAACTCAGTGTAAACTCCATACACTTCGATTATCTCTCCATCACCACTCCCTCAAGTATTTCTGAATCTACGTATGGGGTAAGAAGTGCGAGGTTTTTTGCATTTGCACGGTAGAAAAGGTCAAAGGCAAATCCTACAAACGGTATCGCGCCCAATACAAAATCTACCGCTATGTGCCAACCCATGCGTAAGTAGAGCCGCGTGGGAACATTCAGCTTGTAGGCTATCCAAAAGAGATAACTGGAAATGCCCGCTCCGATCAAACTTCCAAAACCCGGCCAGATATCCAGAAGCGGATCTATCCCAAACCGGATACCAAAAAGGTTAAATTTTGTATCCATGAGCGTCATCAGGCGATGTGCAAATCGTATATATGATTTCATCAGAGGAATGCTCAAATTATACCCTATAAATTAAGGAAAGTCCGGGTATCCATCCATCTAATCAGCTTTTTCGTCCTGTCGGACTACAAATCTGAGTAAGATGGGCTGTATACTCCCCTCACGCTCAAAATACGATGTTTCCCCTCACTGAAGCCTTCCGGTGGAGGCGAGGTACAGAATTACCGGAATGGCAAACATGGACGCCATCACGACCATTCCTGCTGCGCCGGCTAGGATCAGAAGTATAACTCCGGCAAGGAAGTTCGGAATCGCCCATATGCCGTCGATAAGTTGCTGCAATGAGCGGTGGAGGTACCGCTTGGAGAGGGCGTTGGAAATGATGATGGTGGCGTAGAGGAAGTAGGCCACGTCATGCACAAACTCATCCCACAAGTATTTCCGTACCCGGATGGAAACGCGTAGCGTACCGTCCATAAGATGGGGTTACTGGATAGCGTTGAGCTCCTGCTCAACACCGGGCTCGGGGTCCTGTTGAAGTTTGTTGAGGTCCTGTTCAAGTGATAGGGCATCATCCCCGGGGGTCAAAGTTTCACTGCGTGAGGCGCGGCTCTGGGTCGATCCGGCGCCTTGGCGTACCACGCCGACAATGTAGACCAGAAAGGCAATGGCTACAACCACAAAGATCACAACGGTTCTAAAATGTTTATGTTTCATTGTTGACCTACCCTTTTGCCTGGTTTTGTCGGAAAGGGACCCCGCGTCGGTTGTGTTCTGGTCGGTGCAATAGTTGACCTCAAAGACAATTCACGAATTGCACGTACGTTTTCACTCATGCTTTTGTGCATCTGCGTAAATGCCAGGCGGATCTTGCGAAGTTCTGTTTGTATCGCGCGTCGCAACTCTTTCATGTCCATAGTATAATCCAAAAGACCTAACGCGGTTTTGGCGCTGTTGAGCACTGACTCCGCATTGGCCGCATTATCCGTCGCCCGCAGGATAAACGCATCCAGCCGGGCAACATCCTTGCCGTCCGCCGCAAGTTTATCGCGGCGTAATTTCACTTTGGCCAGGAAGTCTTTGTAATTGTCCAATCTATTTTGGTAGCTATTGAGCATCCGGGTGACGACTGCCTGTGTCCGCACGGCCAGGTTCGCTGCCTTCTCTGTAGATCTTGCAGATGCTGAAGTTGGTTGGACTCTCGTGGGATACACTCTGGGGGTAGGCGTTCTTCTTGGAAAATAATCCCCAAACCTCCATGCGGCATTCACCGGTGCGGCACTAAACAAAAATATCAAGACAGCTATGGCTATACCGGCTTTTTTCATCTCTTATGTAAGTAAACCCTATGTACCAGATCTTGTCAAGTCGGTACACCCTCTAAATTTAGGTAAGTCCGGATATCCACGCATCTAATCAGCTTTTTCGCCCTGTCGGGCTGCAAATCTGAGTAAGGTGCGTGTATACTAATATCTAATGTACAAAGCCACGCTCAACACGAGTAAACTGTACCTCGGCCTCCAGAAACAGGCGCAAATAGCCGAGAAAAAACTCCACAAGCGCCACCCGCATGTGGTCAAGTTTTTTACCGATCGCGGATTGACCCCCGGGCGGATCCGCGAGCACGCCGGACGCGTCGCCGCAACGACCGCTATGGCAGGCGCCATGCTCCTTGCCCAACCGCTTGCCCACCAGGTAGCTTCCTCTCCCCACACCGCGATTGCCAAACTTTCGCCTTCGGACCTGCAGAAAGAATTAAGTAACCAGCTGACGCCCCTGCTTCCTGACGGCGTGGAGCCACTTACCCACCAGCAGGAAGAGGCTGTCGCCAACGAAATCAAAGGTGTTTGGGGTATAGACGCAAATGCCATGCTCCAAGGAGAACGACTAAACCGCAGCTACGGATATATGGGCGCCGAACAGCACCTCCCCCGGTATCCCGGCGACTCCGTGGGAGCGCATGATGCATATCAGGGATCAGGGATCACGCCCGGGAAAGGCGCCTGGGGCTACTTTGCCAATTCCAGGGGAGATCTCACCGAGGACCTCATCCAAAAAGAAAAATGGTATGTTGCCGTGCAGACGTTGTATCTTCCGGACTGGCAGGAGCGGCTGCCGTATCTGCGGGATTGGTACAAATACCGGAAAGTGCTGGTCGTCAATCCGGCAAACGGCAAAACACTCGTTGCGGATGTAGCGGATGCAGGACCCGCCGACTGGACGGGGAAGCATTACGGAGGATCTCCCGAGGTTATGGCATACTTAGGCCACAATGTCGGGAAACAAAAAGGCGCGGTTATCCTGTTTTTTGTCGACGACCCGAGCGGCGAGATTCCTTTGGGCCCTGTGGAGTACAATGTACGTGTAGGGAGGCCGCTCGCGGCAACGTAACATATGTCTAAACTATTTTACGATCATCTCATTGTCATTGAAGAAGTGGTTGCGGTACTGGACGCGCATAAGTTTACACCCGCCGAGAAGCAAAAACTTCTTATCCTCATTGACCAGACCATCCAGCACGAAATCCTGGACGTCATCTTCAGCTATTTGCCGGGTGAAAAACACGAAGAATTCCTCACGAAGTTCCACGCCGCGCCCCATGACCCCGGGCTCATGCAATATCTCAAAGATCACGCCGTCGTGAACCTGGAACTTGCAATCCTGGACCGCGCAAACAAAACCAAAGCAAAATTGCTTCGGGAAATCAAAAAACATACGAAAGAATGATAGTTAAAAGAAAAAAAGGGTACTTCGTGCTCTCCGAAAAAACCCGGCGGAATATGGGCGGGCCCTACAAAACGCGGGAGGAAGCATTAAAAAGACTTCGTCAGGTTGAATACTTCAAGCGCCTTACGGGGTAAGAGGACCGCAGGCGGTGTAGACTTTCGCCTCTTCAGCTGACTTGTGGACGTTTATGGCAAGAGGAAGTTCACTCTTGAGTTGGTTAAGCGATACATCGAGGTAGCTGTCTGACCCGCCGTTTAACACATTGGACAAGGGATATTTGACGGCTCCCACTCCGGGGCATGCGCCTACGTGGATATGTGCCGGCTGGCTCACGCCGTCGACAAATCCGGTAAGAGTTATCGACACGGTCACTTTTCCGTCTACTTCCGTGAGTGTCGCCGTCCCCGACTCGCCTGATTCATTTTCCTGTGCCAGCGCCACCGTCATGGATCCGACCAAAGGCGCGTTCGTATTATACATAGGTGTTGTGCCTCCATACCCGCCTTGTTTGGAGAAGTAAAAATAGTATGCCGCCCAATAGAGGAAGCCACCAACCAGAAGATAAATAAGAACCCATTGCCAAAGAGGACGCTTACCGTAGGATTCTGCCATTACTTCTGTTGTAAGCCACCTTACACTTCTTGTCAAGACCTATTTTTCGCCACCATGTTCCACATGCTGGTAAACACCCATCCCACGGCATATCCCACACCAAAAGTGACAATAATAAGCGTCACCGCAGGCCCAAACGCAAATGGTTGCAACTCAAACGGATTATTCAAAAAATGGAGCATAAAGACAAAATCCATCAGCCAAACCGCCAACCCCATCATGACAAGAAATGACCACACCAGGTGAAGAAAGGCAACGGTGCCGCCGACGGCAAGTCCGACGCCATTCGGATTCAACTTTTTCATACAATCACCCCCTTTTCTCTATTATCCCCCTACTCCAAGATTTTGCAAGCGTTTGTGATACAATTTGACGCATGTACGGCAGACGACGCGCCAATCCTCGTTTTTTTCTTCTCCTTGCGGCCGTTGTGGTTGGCGCGGTTGCCTTTTATTTTAAGCCAACAACCGAGGCGGTCATCTCCCCGATCCCGGAAGACCCGCATGTTGCCAAACCCGTATTTGTGAACCCGTTTGTCCGCAAAAAAAATCCCGCTGATCTTAAGGCAAAAATTCAGGAGACTATCGCGGGCGAGTGGAGTAACTATTCCGTATACGTGGTCGATTTCAAGAGCTCATTCGCCATGGGAATCAATGAAACCGTCATCTATGACGGCGCATCAGTCAATAAGATTCCGATCCTCGCCGCCCTCTATGACTACGTGCAAAAAGGTAAGGTGAATTTGTCGGAAACGATTACTCCCCAGCCCAATGATATCCAGGATTACGGGACTGGTTCCATCAGGTACGACCCCCCGGGAACTGCCTACTCCATACAAACGCTTGCCCGTCTCATGATGCAGAAAAGTGACAACACGGCAGCATACGTACTGGCCAACCATGTCGTCGAGCTTTCCAACATTCAGTCGCATGTGGAAGGATGGGGTATGGCGCAAACCGATATGATCGACAACAAAACATCAAACAAGGATATTGCCCTTCTCATCAAGAAAATCTACGACGGACAGATCGCCGACCGCGCGCGTACGGCCGAAATGCTTGCGTTTCTCAAAGACAGCGATTTTGAAAACCGACTGCCCCCACTTCTTCCTGAAGACGCCGTCGTTTACCACAAAATCGGCACCATAGAAGGCGGGGTTCATGACGCGGGCATCGTGGTACGCGGCGACACGGTCTACTACATCGGAATATTCACGAGTGACGTCACAAAAGTAGAATCTGCGGAGAAGCTAATTGCTAAAGTGTCCCGCGTGGTTTTCGACTACATGGATTAAGCCGTGAGCACCCGGGGCGCAGCCTGTGAGATTCCTTTTTCTATCTTCAATGGCTTGACGAGGGCGATTTTGAGGACTTCGTCCATGTGTTCAACGAAATGAAACGTGAGATCGGTCGTCACGCTCTTGGGGATATCCTCAAGATCCTTCTTGTTATTTTTTGGCATCATCACGGTCCGTATGCCTGCTCTATGGGCGGCAATGACCTTTTCCTTCACCCCGCCTATCTCCAGTACGCGGCCCCGAAGCGTAATCTCCCCGGTCATGGCGACGGTGCGCTTGGTCGGGATATGCGTGAGGGCCGAAACGATTGCCGTGGCGATGGCGGCTCCGGCTGACGGGCCGTCTTTGGGAACTGCCCCTTCCGGCACGTGGACATGGACGTCAAGCTTCTGGAAGAACTTTTCAGGCAGCCCCAGGAGCTTCCACCGGCTCCTCACGTAGGACATGGCCGCCTGACCGGATTCCTTCATCACGTCGCCAAGTTGTCCCGTGAGCGTGAGCCCTCCGCGGCCGGGCATGAGCGCAACTTCAATAAATAGGATATCTCCCCCGGCCTCGGTCCAGGCAAGCCCCGTGGACATCCCGACTTCGTTTTTCTTTTCCGCAAGCATGGAAGTAAACTTCGATGGCCCCAGGTATTCATGCAGGGACGTCGGCGTCACGGTAAATCTCGGAACCTTTTTCTTCACATCAGCAATCTTTTTGGCGACTTTCCGGAAAATAGTGGCCATCTGGCGCTCCAGGTTGCGTACCCCTGCCTCGCGGGTATAGAGGCGGATAATCTCAAGAATCGCCGGGTTTGTCAGCTTCACGCTTCCTTTAGGGACGCCGTGGATTTCCCGTTCTTTCTCAAAGAGAAAGTCCCGTCCGATATGGAACTTTTCATCCTCGGTGTAGCCGGGGAAATGAATAACCTCAAGCCGGTCCCGCAGGGCCGGCGGAATGGTATCGAGGATATTGCAGGTCGTGATGAAAAACACATCCGACAAATCAAACGGCACATCCAGATAGTGATCTGAGAATGCATGGTTTTGTTCGGGGTCCAACGCCTCAAGGAGAGCAGCTGACGGATCTCCGCGGAAATCATTGCCTACTTTGTCAATCTCATCGAGCATGAAGACCGGATTTTTCGTACCCGCCTGCTTGATACCTTGCACAATCCGCCCGGGAAGCGCTCCGACATAGGTTCTGCGGTGCCCGCGGATTTCCGCCTCATCGCGGATTCCGCCTAAGGACATCTTCACGAATTTACGCCCCAACGATCGTGCAATGGATTTTCCAATCGAGGTTTTTCCGACTCCCGGCGGCCCCACAAAGCATAGTATCGTGGGCGCGGACTTCATTTTGTGTTTGATTTCTTTGGTCCCCTGGGTTTCTTTGACCGCCACTTCACTCGCATGCGCGCGGAGCTTCATGACCGCCAAATATTCCAAAATGCGCTCTTTGATCTTCTTGAGGCCGTAATGGTCCTCGTTCAACACTTTTTCAGCAGCCTGGATCTGCACATTGTTGGGGCTTGCGATATTCCAGGGAAGCTCCACGAGCGTGTCAAGATACGTTCGGACATAGGAGCCCTCGGGGTTGTACTGGGACATCTGAATCAGGCGCGACAGTTCTTTTTCTGCCTTCATTCGCACTTCTTCCGGCATCCCGGCCTTTTTGATTTTGTCGGCGAGTTCCTTAAACTCCTTGTCGCCGTCATCTTGTCCCAACTCCTTCTCGATCGTCTTCATGCGCTCCCGCAGGACCTGTTCGCGGACGTTCTTATCAAATTTCTCCTGCGTTTTGTTGGCAATTTTCTTCTCAAGCTCCAGAATCTTCACTTCCCGGGAGAGGTAGGTGATTTCCTTCTCCAGTCTGCCTTTTACAGACGCAATCTCCAGAAGTTCCTGCCGTTCGTTTGGTTTGATATCCAAAATGCCCGCTACCTGATGGGAAAGTGTCTGGGCGGAAACCCCGGACATGATATTCATGAATGTCAAAAAGTCCATGGTTTTCCCATACTTCACCGCTACCCGGAGCTCATTGGTCAGGTGATTAAACAGCGCCTTGGTTTCGTCGTCTTCCTCAACGACATCGGGAAGCTCGATTGCGCGGGCGACAAAAAACGGCTCGACTGCTTCATAACTCAGTATCTCCACCCGGCTTATGCCACGAACGAGGGCATTGATTTCTCCTTCGTTTTTCATCATCTGAACAATCTCGCCGATCGTTGCGACCTTATACAAATCCGAGGGCGTGGGATCATTGACATTCGGGTTTCGCTGCATCACGAGCATTACGCGCTTGCCGGAAGACTGTGCGGCCTCAATTGCCGACACGCTCCGCTGGCGGCCGAAGGTGAGGATCATTTCGGTTCCGGGAAATACAATCCCGTCCCGAATGGGGACAACCGGTAGCACGGATTCTGAAGGATTTTGCATATGTTCCATAGATGGTTCGCTGTCTGGCACTCAAGTATAACAACTGCTAAAGTACCCGTCAAGGGGTTAGAACTAATCTGATGGAAATCAGATGAATTCGGCAAGGAGTGCGTCCAGATTCGGAATCGTCAGCGGTAAGTCCTTAAGAACCGCACCGGTTAACGCCGCCTCACGGTCTTCACTCGTCGGCTTGTCTTCTTTATATATAATCCCCAAGGGAATCTTGT
>CAZEVT010000003.1:0-79183 GCA_964515005.1 uncultured Gammaproteobacteria bacterium | reverse complement strand
CTGATATTGGCATATATGGCCACCAGCAGATGATAGAGCCCTTTGAGGCTGCGTAACATATGGTTATTATACCATTTTGAGGGATTTTAATTGCGAAAAATGGTACGAGCTTTAAGCCGTCCGTCCTTTCATTTCTTGTGCCAAACCATCAGCAATCAAGGTATCTATGATTTTTTGTATCTTTGGGTCCACTTCTTTCCATATGTTTGCTGATATTTCATCTGTTACACCTTTATCCCTATGTCTCAAAGAGCCCTGAAAAATTTCCGGGAATAGTTCCTCATCGCTTATTTGCTCCCAAACTTTTATGTCATTTTGTGCGTGAGCAAATATGCTTTTTGCTCTACGTATATCTCTTGGATTAGAAAACATTTTCAAAATAAGGGCTTCCATTTTAACTGGGTCTCTTCGCATTAAATCGGCTATGATGGCACCGAATACATCTTCTTTAAAATACGTATGCCAAACCACTCCATCTGAAGGAACAAAAAATTGCTCTGGGGCATCGTAGAGATCCACATGCTTAAAGAATTCATCAAAAACTTCTCTCTCAAATGCTGTCATTTTAGACGAGTTATCCTTCACTGTTTGTGCCAGCCTGTTTATATATGACGCTTTACTTTCATCGAGATTTCCCATCTCTAACCACCGATAAAGAATCGTGTCTTCATCAAACACTTGTTTATTTTCCATAACATATGACAGCCGTCTCAACATGGGACTTATCGCATAATTTACTGGTAGATATTCACTTGCTGGGTAATGCGTCATCGTTGCTTCATTCAAATTGTTATATGTTTGTTTGAGTTTTTCTACATCTACGGGCTTACCCAACAGTGAATGAAATTTGCCCTTGGGGTTAAAAAGAGCTTCAATTGAGCGATACGGACGAAAATAATCCATAATTTGATCAACATCCGATCGTACACGAGCCACAACTTGATCTCCTTTTAAGTAGGGAAGCAGATGCATGACGCCATGTCCACTTTCATGGAGTAATACCCACTCCCAAAGCCCTCGATATTTAATAAAATTTTCGTGACTAGGATTGTTATCCATGGTCAAAACAATATTTCTATCCTCAAATGCCCCGTTGGTAAAGTCGCTGTCATATGATGGAATATCTAAAAGATCGGCAATCCTGTCGAGTCTGTGACGCGCGAGTAGATCCGATAAATCTTGCTTCATTTGTTCATCTTTTGACTCAATAATGATATCCATCAATTTTGGCCGAGAGGGAATTTTTGGATCCATTTCAAAATTAAATAATTCCGCTCGGTCATTACTAAGAAACGCGCTTCCTGCACAAAAAGACATATAGTCCCCAGACGTGGCAAATAGAGTAAGAAACGAAGAACTATCTCTATGATCCAAACTACTCCATGTGTTCGCCCACGAGACGCGTAAAGAAAATATGTCTTCACCTAAAAAGGGATCTTTGGGGTTTTCGACGCTACCAAGATCCGGATGTTCAAGGGCCCTCGTAAAGCTGTTGTGAAACCGGTGAAAGCGTTCTTTAATTTGAAGTACCGCCCACGGCATACTCCCCGCTTGATAAAATTCCCCTTCAAGAAGCGCTTGCGCCCTCGGACTATCTTTCAAGCCATCATAGGCCAACTTTGTACGCTTTAACAATTCCATAGTTTTTTTGACGTGACTTTCCCATTGGGATTGGTCAAACTTGATTGATTTCATGAGAGGGCCGTATTCAGAAGAAAAATCAAGTAGTCCTTTTTCTATCCAAGGTAGATCAACTTCCACGTCAAATTCTTTTATATTTTCAAAAAAACGAGGATTCTGCCATGTAGACTCATGGAGAGGCGGCTTATCGCCCGGAGCTACCAATCTTTGATCTAGTTTTAAGGGAAGCATCACAGCCGAACCCGTGAGCACTCCACTTAGCTTAAGAAAGTCTCTTCGTGACAACGGTTCACCCATAATAAATTGAG
This sequence comes from uncultured Gammaproteobacteria bacterium, assembly GCA_964515005.1. GTDB lineage: Bacteria > Patescibacteriota > Microgenomatia > UBA10105 > UBA927 > XYB1-FULL-47-11. The sequence goes on along the minus strand of CAZEVT010000003.1, from coordinate 77,234 downwards.
TTACGTTCTGATTATATTCAATGCGCAGCTATAAATCATCATTGAGAAGGTATGCTGTAGTAAGCAAAAAGATCCCGGGCAATGTTAAAAAATAAGGGCGCTGCAGTTTCCGATCCCCAGGGGGAAGAGCTGGGTTCCCGGAGGGTGACGAGCATCACAAACTTCGGGTCATCGGCAGGCGCAAATCCAACAAATGAAGCAATGGTCTTTTTGTCGTCGTAGTGACCCGCAACCGGAATCTGGGCTGTCCCGGTTTTCCCTGCTATCCGGTAGCCGACGGGCTTGGCCCACTTGGCCTCACCCTGATCGACTGCATTGACCATCATTTCCGTCATGACCGCAGCGGTTTGCGGACTAATAACCTGCCGAATCTTCTTTGGCTTTATTTCCACTTTCTTCCCGCGGCTGTCGACAATCTCACGCACCATATGCGGCTCCATGATGGCTCCTCCATTGGCAATCGCCGCAACCGCGCGCGCCATCTGGATAGGGGTCACCGCGACCCCCTGACCGAACGCGGCAGTCGCAAGATCGATTTCGCGCCAGTCGCGGTCATCCCGCAGTTCAGGTGAACCTTCCTCCTGTAGGTCTATGCCCGTTGCCTCTCCAATCCCGAAATCATGGAGGTACTGCACAAATTTGTCCTTCCCGAGCTTTTGGGCGGCAAATACCATGCCGACGTTTGATGAGTGCTGTATGACTTCCGTCATTGACTGCTGCCCGTGATACTCGTTATTCCAGGTGCGGATGGCATATTCTCCCACCTGCACTGGCCCGTCTTCATTCATTTTCGTATCCGCCTTCACCGCCTTCTCATTTAACGCGGCGCTCATCACAAGCACTTTAAACGTACTTCCCGGCTCATACGCGGATGCAACGATCGGATTTTTGTAGAGCAATTTATCAAACGCGCTGAAATCCGCCGGATCGTAGCCCGGGGCGGAAGCCATGGCAAGAATCCCGCCCGTTTTGGGATCCATGACGACCACCGACCCCTCCTTGGCGCCGTACTTTTGAATTCCGGCCGCCAGCCGCTTCTCGACAATTTGTTGTACCGTCCGGTCGGTCCAGAGAACAAGTGACCGGCCGTCTTCTGCTTCAATCCGTTTGGTGTCGCCAACCAGAATTGCCGCGCCTGCGACATCTTTTTCAAGCGTAATGCTGCCGTCTCTTCCCCGAAGCTCGCGGTCATAGTAGCCTTCGAGGCCAAAGTATCCCAAATCGCGCCCTATCTCGTCGGCTCCCACAAATCCCAGTAAGTGGGCAGCCATCGACGCCTCGGGGTAGTACCGTTTTGCTTCCCGTTCAAACCCGAGGCCGGTAAGATTCAGTTTTTTTAGCTCATCCGCAATCTCATTATCAATTTTATGCGCCAAAGGTACCCAGACGCGGCCGGGAATCAAAAGCTGCGAAGAAACAGACGCCTCTTCAGCAGACAGAACTGGCGCAACCAGACGGGAAAACGTAAGCATATCGGTAATCTCCTTGGGCTGGGCATAGACCAGATACGCCTCCTCGTTCATAGCAAGAGGGCTGCCGCCCGTGTCTGCAATGGTGCCGCGCGCCGCCGGAATCGTCAGCTGCAGCTTGTACTGCGCCGCCGCCTCGGTCCGGAGCCGGTCACCCGCGATAATCTGCCAGTAAAAGAGACGGGAGATAATAATAAAGAAAATGAAAGCGAAAGCGGCAAATAGCGACCAAATCCTCCACATAAGTGAGAGTTACGGGCGGGCAAGAGCCACAGGCAGGGTCTCACTTCCTATCATAACAAATTGGCCCTTTGAAGGCTCGACGAGCCCCAGTTCTTTGGACTTAGCCGCGACGGTAACGAGACTGCTTGCCGAGGCCACTTGTTCGCCGAGCTGACCGTTGGCCTGGCGAAGTTCTGAAATGGCAGCATCAATAGCCAGAACCTCACGGCCGGATCCGACGAGGGTATTACTCCAGATAATCTGGGCCACGATAAGAAGAATGACGAATACCGGGATAGTTTTTGCTATGGTTCTTAGAATGTTCATATTCTTTCGGCAATCCGCATTTTTGCGCTTCTTGACCGTATATTTTCTCTTATTTCCTCTTCGCTTGGCGTTATTGGTTTTTTCGTTATCACCTTCCATGCATCGGATTGTAAAAATAACTTTACGATCCGGTCTTCCAATGAATGAAAGCTGATAACAACGAGTCTTCCTCCTGGCTTTAAAAGTGCCTTCGCCCCTTGCAGGCCATCTTTGAGAGCATGAAGCTCATCATTTATGGCAATGCGTAGTGCCTGAAATACCCGAGATGCGGCGTTTTTGCCGACAATTTTTAAAAGATCTCCGGTTGTTGCCACCGGACTTAAGTGACGGGCCCTGATAATAGCAACAGCAATTGCCCGACTATGCTCTTCTTCACCAAACGTTGCCAAAGTTTCATATAATTCGTTTTCACTCACTGTTTTTAAGTATTCCGCGGCGGTGATCCCTTCACTTTGATTGAGTCGCGAGTCCAGCGGCGCGTCTCCGAACCTATAACTAAAGCCTCTTTCTGCCGTATCCAGCTGATGGCTCGATACTCCCAAATCAAATAAGATCCCATCAACTTCACCAAATCCATACTCAATCGCTATTTTTTCAATATTTCTAAAGTTTCCGAGTATTGCCCCAGCGTCCGGATCAGTATCTATTCCCAACACTTGCCCACCTAGCCGCTCAATCTCTCGTGCATGTCCACCGCCACCGTACGTCGCATCGATAAAACGCTTCCCTGGGGTTACTTGGAGCCCGTCAACGGCTTCACGCAGGAGAACCGGTATGTGTGGCTTCATATGTGTCCCATTTCTTCTTGTCCCAAATCTCAAAATGGTCTCCGGCGCCTATGATTGCTACATTACGGGAAATCGAAGCATATTCCTTGAGCTGGGCAGGCAAAAGAATACGACCAAGCTTGTCTATGTCCGCTTTTTGCGCCCCTGAAAACAGATAGCGGCGCAAACTCCTTCCTTTTTCATCGGTCACCGGTGTTTCAAGGTGCTTTCCCGCTTCTCGTTCCCAACTGGACCGGTCAAACCCAAAAATGCATGTATCAAACCCGCGCGCAAGTACCAATTCCCTTTCGTCTCCTAACTCTTGCCGAATCTTTCTCGGGAGCGTTATACGGCCCCGATCGTCCAGTGCATGATCGTATTCACCAAGGAACAACTTCATTCCCTAACTCTACCATATCTTCCCATCCATATCCATAGTCACCCATTTTTCACGGAATGTCAAGGGGTATTTCACGAAATAACAGGTTGAGTTATGAGGGTAAAATATACGCTACCTGTAGAGTTAGGGAGAAAATTAGCGATTTAGTAGTCGAATTTTTTGTCAGGAACTACAAGAAGCGCTGGCTGTTCTTCTAGAAACCCACCTTTTTCCAACGCAATTCTCGCTCCTTCTGTATCCTGAACAAATCCGGCAGGTGGCTCCGCTAGCTTCACTGATAGTGCTTTAGGCGATCCTGTTAACCATACCTGAGTATCAGGATCAGTGATGTCAGTTACTGGAATAGTTTTTACCTTTTTCTTGAAATAATTCCTCTCTGCTTTTTCTACAACAAGTATTCCAAATTCTGGCAAACTTTCTTGCTGAAACACTCCGGAATGATATGACCTAACACCAGACAGAGGTCCTTCTTGGGGTAAACGGGATTTAAAAAACGTTTGCTGCGTTAGGTCAATCTCGCGCTTCATGTCGCCCATAGTACTCTTGACGCTCTAGTTTGTCAAGTTTTATCAATCTAAACTGCCTACAGGTAGTAATATTTGGAAAACTGTCTTTGTCTTATTTCCGTCCAGATTTTTGCCGAGGAGATTTTTTATAAAAGGCAATATACATTAAAAGCACAATGATAAATGCCAATGAGTATAAAACGGCAATGTTATTTGTAATCTGACTGAAATTCATCATAGCTTTTTACTTTCGTCGCGAAGTAATTTCGCAAAGGACAATGAAAGCATACCAAGTATAAATCTGTGAATCAAGAACCAAACAGTCCCCACAGAGCCGAACTGCGGTTCAATAAATACCACTGCAAACCAACCGGCTGCAAGGTTTACGAATAATTCCGATAAAATCTCGAACCACGTTTTGGCAAACATTACAGCGTATAATCTTTCGAAAACTGGCTCTTTTGGCCGGAAGAGTCGGTAAATTCGATAACGACCGAAACCTTTTTGACTCCTAGATGTGGCTTACAGACTTTCCCAGAACACGTACCAAGATAGATATCATCCCGCACAAACGTATCTTTTCCTGATAAAACAAGCGGTTGGCTCGTGACTCCCTGCACTACTCCCTGGGTTTCGTAGCTTATCTCATATGCAAGTGTTGAATAGTTGGATCCCAATCCCGAAACCGTCAACACCAGTGTATTTTCTCTCACTTTGCTTTTGGTAATCTCCACGGAAATTGTGGCATCCGCAGGCGGCAACGGTTCATCGATGACCTCCTCAACAACCGCAGGTTTTTGGGAAAACACCGCCTTGTAGACAACCACGCCGGTTACAACGAGTAGAAGTGCTAAAACTCCAACAATAATTCCTATTTTCTTGTTCATAGAACCAGCTTACAGGCTGCGTAGCCTTTCGTCAATATATTCCGTTAGCTTGGAAATATTGACCCGATCCTGCTCGGTCGTATCCCGGTCGCGGATAGTCACGGTATCATCCTCAAGCGTCTGATGATCAACTGTAACACACCAAGGTGTACCAATTTCATCCTGCGAATAATACCGTTTACCAATATTACCTCTGTCATCCCAAATCACATTATACTTTTGCTTTAGTTTTTTATAAACACTTCGCGCTTTATCGACTATATCTTCTCTGTTACGAACTAATGGAAAGACTGCTATCTTATATGGTGCCAAGATAGGTTTTATTTTTAAATATATCCGTTTTTTTTCATTCTCTCCTTCTTCCCTATAAGCATCACATAATACTGCGAGCACTGTTCTATCTACACCCCAAGTCGGCTCTATTACATGAGGATAATACTCTTCCGCAGTCAGATTATCTCTATATTTCATTATATTACCTGACATTCTTTCATGATTTTTTAAATCAAAATTTGTTCTATAGGCGAGACCATAAAGTTCTTTTAATCCAAAGGGAAATTCGTATTCAAAATCAATCGTCTTTTTAGAATAGTGGGCAAGCTCGTATTCAGGAACGTCGTATTCTTTAATTTTATTTACATCAAGACCAATTAGTTTAAACCATTCGTAAAATTCGTTCTTCCACTCGATAAAATAATCTAGCCAATCATTCTTATTTGTTGGTTCTGGAATAAAATATTCTATCTCCATCTGTTCAAATTCTCTTGTTCTAAATATATAATTTCCTGTTGTTATTTCATTACGAAACGCTTTGCCAATTTGAGCAATTCCAAAAGGAATAGTCATTCTTGTTGTGTCTAGAACAGATTTAAAGTCTATAAACATAGCCTGCGCAGTCTCTGGACGAAGGTACACTAACGAAGAACTGTCATCAATTGGTCCCATGTTTGTTTTAAACATCAAATTAAAACTTTTAGGCTGTGTCCAAATGTTTTTCCTTTCACAATTCGGGCACGGCGTATATGTATTTAGAATAAATTGAGTTAATTCACCCTCATATTTAAATGACTTTCCTACGTCTTCGATTATTTTGCTCAATCGGGTATTACTAATTACAGAGGAATTCAATTCCGCATCTTTTACCCCTTTTAACGATTTAATAAATTCTCTTTTTTGCGCTTCATTCAAATATGTTGCTGATTCGATTCTTTCAATAACTTTTGGAATACTCGTTATTCCGGCAAGACTATCATTTAATTTTTTTTGTTGTTTTTCGATATCACTCAAAACAATACTTCTAAAATTTACCAACTTATCTGTTGGCAATATCTGATCAACCCTATCCCTATAATGACAATTTAGGCATTCCACTAACGGATCAGTAAAATTGTTGACGTGACCAGAGGCTTCCCATACTTTTCTATTCATCATTATGGCAGCATCGAGCCCAACGATATCATCGCGCCCATGAACGAATTTTTTCCACCATAAATTTTTAATGTTGTTTTTCAGTTCAACCCCTACAGGACCATAATCCCAAGCGTTTGCAAGACCTCCGTAGATTTCTGATCCGGGGTAAATAAAACCGCGGCGTTTGGCAAGGGCAACAATACTATCGAGGTTGGTCATGGATACATAGTATCAAATGTTAAGCTGTGAAGCCAGACGCACGGTTTTGAGCCTACGCTCCAAAAGGTGTTCGACATAGGCATTTATATCCTGCCCCGGCGGCTTTTTTCCCTTTTCAAGAAACCCAAGCATTCGAAGAAGCGCTGCGGCAAACCGGTCACGGAGGACCTCGACCCGGTTTGTTTCAACCGTACCGAGAGTCGTGAGCGCATCCGACAAGAGCCTAAACACGTCCTCGTGTACTTGTCCTTCGGGCAGGAGCCCGTCGATGAGTTCGCAGAGATAATATGCCGCCGCGATGCGCGTAAGATCTCCTCGTATATTTTCAAACGTTCCAAGAGGGGAAACTTCAGAAAGCGATTCCTGATGCTCACCTTTATGGATGGTGGCAATCACGTGGTTGAACACTTCTATGTGAGGACCGCGCCGGCTACTTACTTTCCGAACGCCCCGGGCCAATACTCTCACCTTGCCATACTTTTTGGTAAACAGGGAAACCATGCGATCGGCTTCTCCAATACTCTTTCGCTTCAGCACTATTCCCTCCGCCGTATACACGCGGGTATGTCTAGCGGCTACAATACTACCTCCGTATCAGTTTTGAGGATAAATTTCTTTCTTTCTTTACCGCCGAGCTTGAGAATAAACTCCTGATCGTCAGATCCCGGCTGGCGCTGGATAAGGAGCTTGTATTTCCCGTCTACCTGGGAAACCGGTGACGTATACGTCAGCTCAAGCTTCGCTGTCCCCAATGGGTTGACGATGAGGAACCCTTCAAACACAGTTTTTCCCAGTGAGTCATAGGTCTCCATGGGCGTCGCTTTGCTGTCTTTGGGCGACTGAGTGCCTTTACTCTCAACGAGCTTGCTTCCTGCTGGCGCAAACACCCGCACCCAATTGCGAAGCGGCGCGTTAAGGCAGAGCCCTCCGGACTCGAGTCCGCAGTCGCTTCCTTTGTAGGGATTTTTATAATCGACGGTTAATTTAGTGATCACCGTTCCGTCGGTATTTACGGTCGTGTCTTTGGTAATTTTCTCCGATACAAACATATTGGCTTTAGCGCCGCTCATATTGCTGTGGTTGACGTGGAGATAGTCCCAGCCGTTGCCCTCTTCATACTTCAAAAGCGTCGCCGTGTCGGTTGCCGCCATAATGCGACCTGCCATATTGAAGCTTTCCGCGGCCTTCTGGGCGGCAGGATCATGGAAGTATGCAAGGACATGCTTTTCGTTAATTTCCGTAATGAGCATCTGGAAAAGCGGTCCCCAGTACTTGGAAGGGGAAACGCCCAAGGCCTGCTGCAAAATAGTCTGAAGAAGGACACCGATAATATCTTTGCGCGCGGTCTTCACATAGTTGACCGGGCGCGTCGAATAATCCTCAAGTTCGTAGACTGCCTTGGGGCAATCGCACCGCTTGTCAATTTCTGCACTAAACACGCGGCCGTATACGTTCATGGGGCCTAAAATCTTCAATGCCTCGACCAGTACATGCGTGTCCATCGCCCAAATACCGTCAATTTTTTCTTTACCAGATGTGGTGTTGTACATTTCTTCAAACTTCAGCATGGACGTCTTGAAATCGGGCGAAAGATTTGAGTCGCGGATGTGGAGCTCATAGACACCTTTGTGGAACGTGGAAATTTCCCGGGGTGCTTCAAACTTCTTGGTCTTGGCGGCATCAAGCGCGTAGATATCATCTGATTTTTCCAAAATTGCTTTGCCCCGTACAAACCGGAACTGTGCGTAGGCGGTGATGAATCCGCCTGTTGACCGAAGTTCCTTGTCGTTTTGGAAAAGCACGAGGTAGCGCTTTTCATCGGGCTCGCCAAGAAGTTTGGGTAGATTCACGAGTAAAGGCTGTGCATTCACAAACAAATTCGCCGCATTTTCAATGACTTCTTTGATTCCCACGAGGCGCGGCCGAATGGACGTCTTGCCGATGTGGTCGGGGTAGCGCGCGGGATCTATCGCGTCGATTTCGCGTCGTAAGGTATCGATGCTTCCGGCCATTTCATTTATTTTTGGCACGAGCGCGTTCATGGTTTTGACTGCTGTCTGGATCCGGTCATCGGCGGTCCCCGAGACAAATGTGCTTTTGCCTTTGAGTCCCAGAATGTCCGCATTGGGCTCGAGTGCTTCGATGGCCTTGTCCCCCGCATCAAGTCCGGCAAACCCTGCTTTGATTGCGTGATCGCCATCTTTTATATACGCGCCGAGAAGAGGAACGACCATAAGCGGTTTTATTTTGCCGTACTCACTCCGAAGCTCCTCAAGACTTTTCCTTGTCGCTGCAAGCCCTTCTTTTGCCTTCACCAGGTCCTGGCTTTTCACGGCATCCCCAAGGATACGACCGGTTTGCGCAACGTTTTGGGCTTTGGCCATAACGCCGCGAAGCGGAAGCAACATGAGTCCGATCACAACGAGGAAAACAAGGATGACGCCTAAAGGAATGAAAATAAATTTCCAGGGAAATGGTTTCTTGTTCATGGAGTTCAAAGCGGGTACACCAGCCAGAGGCTGGTCGGCCTTTGGCCGAGGCGTCGTCTCCAGTTCTATTTTTTTGAGCTCCTCGGGCATTGTATTATTTTCGCGTATTACCCAATTCTTGTCAACCGCTACACCGCGCCTTTGCCCGAGATCATGGCCCAGGGGCTTTTCAGAAGAATCGATATGTCCATAAGAAGCGAACGCTTTTTGACGTAGTCTGCATCCATTTTTATCCGCTTGTCAAAGTTAACTTCGCTTCGCCCAGACACCTGCCAGTGGCCGGTAATACCGGGCTTTGCCGAAAGCACGACTTTCACCAAGTCTTTCGTATGCGGATACTTTCGCTGCTGTTCAACGAGCTCATCCGGGTAATACGGCCGGGGCCCAACAAGGCTCATGTCGCCCCGCATGACGTTGAGAAGTTGGGGAATTTCGTCGAGTGAGTGCTTGCGGATTAAGCGGCCGACGTGGGTCACCCGCGGATCATCCAGAAGCTTGTAGCTGTTTTTCTTGTATTCGCTGTAAAGCTTCGCCAGCTTCGGGTCGCTCCGCAGCTTTTCATGCGCATGGACGACCATCGAACGGAATTTATAGAGCTTAAAGAGTTTGCCCCCTTTTCCTACCCGCTGGGGGGTGTCGGCAAATATCGGTCCGGGGGAATCCAAGTAAATGGCTAGTGCCGTCACAAGAGAAATGGGAAAAAAGAATACTCCCAAAAGTACACTTCCGCCTATATCGATACACCGCTTCGTCGACGAATATCCCATAGAAGGCTTATGTCAGATGCTCGTGCTCTGTCCCTTTCAAGCTTTCGACCAGTTTTTTTATTTTGGGTACCGATGATTTCTTGCAGACGAGTACCACGTCATCGGTCGTAACGATGAGCATATCATCAACGTCAATCGTTGCGATGGTCTGATCCGTGTAGTTATAAACAAGCGAATCGGACGTATCGGTTAGAATCACTTTTCCCTGCGTGACATTTTTGTCCTCCGCCTCCTGAAGCGCCTCCTTGAGCGCTTCCCACGCGCCAATATCACTCCATCCGATGTTTTCAGAAACAACCAGCGCACCCCCCGGGTCGAGTTTTTCCAGAATCGCGTTGTCAAAGCTGATTTTCTCAAGCGTCGGGTATACCTCGGCAAGAACTTCTTCAAATCGCGTAGTGCCCCAGGCATCGGCAATCCGGGATAGTCCTTGGTGAACATTCGGGGCAAACCGCTCGTATTGTTTCCACAAAAATTGCGGGGTCGTGACGAAGTACCCGAGATTCCACGCATGATGGCCGCTTTCCAAGTAGCGTTTGGCAGTGGCCCCGTCCGGGCGGTATTGAAAGTCGACAAATGCGTGAAACGGAACGCCGTTTTCCCGCTGCATTTCTTTTCCATAATCAATCCATCCCAGGTTTTCACTAGCAAATCGCGGCTTTTGGGCAACAAAAATAATGCGGTCGGGTTCTTTTTTCACTATATCCCCCGCGGCCATGAGAACTTTTCGAAACAGCGCGTCTTTTTTGACCAGATGATCGCTCCAAAGGATGACCATTGGCTCAAGGGGCGACTTTTTCACAAGAAGCGACGTTATAAGGCCGACGGCAGGCCCAACATCCCGCATCTCGGGTTCACCAATAACCTGATCGGCAGGCACCTCGGGGAGCTGTTTTTGAATCAGTTCAACGTACGGCTTGCCGGTCGAAACATAGATGTCTTTCCAGGAAAAATCAGGGAGAAGACGCTGCGCAGCCAACTGGAGGGTCGACTTGTTGCCGACAATTTTTTCAAATTGCTTGGGGGATTTTTTTCGGGAAAGCGGCCACAGCCTTGTGCCTACTCCGCCTGCGAATATTATTGCCTTCATAGTGTATGTGTCGCCAACCTCATCACAGTCTCCTTCATTTCTTTTTTAAATCGGTCCATAGAAAATTTTTCTGCGTTTGTGCGGCAGAAGTCGCTATCATACCACCCTTTATCAAACTTTCGCAACGCGGCGGTAAGCGAACCGACTGACTGCTCGCTGAACAATTCTCCGGTTTTGCCCTCCATCACGGTTTCCGCCATTCCGGAGTCCCGCGGGCAAATCACCGGCTTGCCGCATGCTTGAGCCTCAAGCGATACAATACCAAAGTCTTCGACGCCCCCAAACACAAAAGCACGGGCCTTTTGATAATAGGCACGGACTTCTTCATCTGTCAAATCACCACCGACAAATTCAATATTCTTTTTTGCCTTTTGCCGAAGCGATGACTCGCTTCTACCCCTGCCGATAATTTTGAGCAGCCAGCCTAATTTGTTAAACGCATCTATGACAAGGTCCACACGTTTATACGGCACGAGCCTTGCAACACAAAGAAAATAGTCGCCTTTACCATTCGGCGTATCAGCCAAAGGCTGATCGGCCTCTGGCCGAAACATCTGAAGATCAACCGGCGGATAGATAACTTTTTCTGTTTCCCGCTGGTAGTATTTCCTTATGCGACCCGCAACATGGTTGGAAATGGCAAGATAATAATCGGGTCGCGAAGCCGCAACCTGGTCCCATCGTTTGAGCGTCGCCCTCCACAGACGAAACATGTGTGATGAAATTTGATCTGAATATTTTACATATTCTTTCTCTCCGCTCCAAAGATATCGCGTCGGGGTCAGGGAGTAGCATATATGCACGGTACCGGGCTTGGTAATAATATTTTTAGCCTCCGCAGACGTCACTGAAAGCACTGCATCATATCCGTCAAAGCGAAACGTTTCAAAGGCCATGGGAGTAAACCATGGATAAAACTCGTGATTATTTTTGGCGAAGGGAATATGCTGCAGGAACGAAGGATGAACCTCAAATACCTTTGCCCATGATGCACGTTTCTCGTCGTAGACCGCAGTATAAAGCGGCGCCTCCGGCCAAATCTCATGGAGCGCAAGAAGAACCCGCTCAGCCCCGCCCCATTTATTTACGCGGTCATAGACGAGACCGATTTTCATATACAGATAATGTCTCCTTAGCCATTTTTTGCCAGGAATACTTCTTTACGATACTCCCGTCGACTCTGGGTCTTTTTTCTAGGGCAACCGCGAGAATTTTTGTAAGGCGGTCGACGTCGTTCGGATCGAAGTATGTTGCTGCCTCACCAAGAATCTCATGAAAGACGGGTATATCCGAACAAATGACCGGACAACCATGGGCAAGTGCTTCGATGGCAGGCAATCCGAAGCCTTCCATGAGCGACGGAAATACAAATGCTTGCGCATCGCGGTACAAACTTCCCAGTTCTCTATCCGATACACTCGTTTTAAAAACAATTCTGTTTCCCAGCGTCTTCACTCGTTCACTTTGTTTCAGCCGTTTATAAAAATAATCATCTTTTCCCACCAGGACAAGCGTGGTATCGCCGCCGAGCGCAGCAAATGCGTCTATAAGAATTTCCAGGTTTTTATGAGGATATGCATTTCCAACATAGAGAAAATACGGCGTCTTCATAACGATCCCCCTTCGTAAATCACCGTAATATCCGCGGGCAGCACATCAAAATGATCGGTAATTTCTTTCTTCGTTGCCCCCGACACCGCAATAATCTTTTCTGCCCAGGAAAGCGCTTTTAGTAGTGACAGATGATATCCCAACCGCCGGATTTGATAGAAAAAATATGGGAGGGTACTTGCCTTACCGGTATGAACGTGAAGAACGGTTAAATCATGGATCGTCACAATAAATTTCCCAAAGTACAAAAGCGGGACGTTGAAGTACGGCACATGGAGGAGATCCAATTTCCCCCCATTAAATATCGCCGGCATAAATAATTGTTCGGCGACGCTATGCCATGGCACGTCCGCAAGCCGTTTTTGCCAGCGCGCATTCGGCGCAACGAAATCGCCGTAGGAACGTTTCCGTAAAAAGACAACGTATGAATTTGTCTTATCAATCTTTCCCAGTTCCACTATAAGGTTCCGGATATATCTCCCAACTCCGGTTTCGTCGATAAGGCGCGCATCAATGCCAATCTTCATAGAGAAAAGTTTTTGAGCAAAAACAAGCGGATCGTATAAAAAATGCTCACGGGGATCGAGACCAACGGACCATATTTTTTCGCATAGTGTTTTTTAAAGAAGAGCCAGTTGTACGTATGGAAGTACATCTCGGTTTTGATTTGTCGAGATCGTAGTACATTTGCCCTCCCGCTTTGTTTCTTCTTATGCAGAACCGTGGCTTCCGGATTAAACCAGATCTCCCACCCTTTTTTCTTGAAACGGTATGCCCAGTCGATATCTTCGGCATAGAAAAAATAATCTTCGTCAAGTACTCCTACCGCGTCAATCGCTTCGCGGCGGGCCATAAAAAAGGCACCGCTTACGCAATCCACCTGGTGCGGAATATCCATATTTTTGTACCCAAGGTGATAGCCGGCAAATAGCCGGGATTTTGGGAACAGTTTCTCAAGTCCGAGAAGATAGCTCAATGATGCCCAGGGAGTAGGAAATCCCCGGTGGCACGCAGGATCCATTGTGCCGTCCATGAGTTCCAGCTTGCACGTAGCCGCGCCTGCCTTCAGATGCCCATCCATAAATCGCAGCATGGTTTGGACGGAATCCTGATGGATCTCTGTATCGGAATTCAAAAGGAGGATATATTTTCCCTTGGCAACCTTTATCCCTTTGTTATTCGCCTTCGCAAATCCCAAATTTTTTTTGTTTAAAATGAGGGTAATTCCCGGGTACTTCTCGAGCATCTCGACGCTGCCGTCAGTCGAGCCGTTGTCGACCATGATGATTTCCCACGGGCGCCCTTCCGACCATTTCCGTATGGAATCCAGACATGCGCGAGTGATGTCTTTGGTATTAAAGTTGACGATGATGATCGAAAGTTCAGTTGCCGTGTTCATAGGTTTGCTTCCAGACCCCTTCCAGTTGTTTGGCAATCACGTCCCAGGAAAAAGATTTCTCAATGACAGACCGCGCATTGGTCACCAAAAATATCCTCTTTGTATTATCGAGAAGCGTCCTCACGGATTGTAGCGCTTCTTCGGGAGAATCAGCAACCAGGAGTCCCCGTGATCCTTTGTGTTCGATGCCCTGTGCGCCAATGCTTGTCGTGATGACCGGCAAGCCGCTGCCCATTGCCTCGATCAGTTTATATTTTGTTCCTCCGCCGACCCGGATGGGCGCAAGAAGAATATCGGCCGATTGATATTCCTTGTAAATTTCCTCAACATGTTCAAAAAATGAAACCGAGGGGGATCCCCCGAGGAGGCGAAGCCGTAGAGGAAGATGCTTCCCCACAATCCGCAACCGCGCGCCCGGATAGTGTTGCATAATAACGGGCCAAACCTTCTTGAGGAGATACTCGACCGCGTCAATATTCTCGATCCACAAAAAGTTACCGACATACAGGAATGTTAATTCCTTTTGAGAAAGGGTCTTTTTCGGCAGGAAAAGGAACTGCGCAAGGTCAACGCCGTTCCCAACAATGCTCACCCTTTTGAGATCAATAATCGAAGCAATATGCTTCTGATCGCCTTCATAGACTGCAGTCACGTGACTGGCGCGCTTCCAGACCTTTTCTTCCCATTGTTTTATTTTTTCCACGTCACGGGAAAGAAAGGGTCCTAGTACTTTCGGCAGCGTGCCCACGTATGCCGCATAGACCGTATGCTCAATATTATGTTCGGACACCACCAAAGGAATATCAATCGGGGGGAGCGACGGGAACACATATCCCGGCTCTATATGGACAAGATCATAGTTGTCGCGGCCAATCTCGCCTGACAAAAGCCCAAACATCTCCCGGTTATCGTAACTACTCCATAACAAAGGGTACGAGCTGGTTATTGCTTTGAACAGATATTTCGGCTGCCATACACGGCCTCGCAGAACCGTGACGACCTTTTTGCAAAATGATAACTTCGGAAGATACTTTTTTTCACTTTCCGACCGGATAAAGGAATAGAGGTGAATCTCGTGCTTCTTCCCCAACCGTTTCAGCAGATTATATATCCGGATCTGTCCCCCGGAATGCAAGGGGTACGGCAGGACGGCTGAAACAAAAAGAATTTTCATTTTGGCTTGCCCGCCGGTAGGCGGGGCCTCGTCAGGTCAATAATCGCAAATTTTTCGTTCCGAACAAGCACGGTATACCGATTTGCCAAGTCTTTGGTCTCGCCGTCACTGTCACTTGGCGAAACTGTCACATAGTGCGTTGCCCCCATCGCGATTTTCTTGTCAATTTCAAATCCCAAAGGCCAACCTTGCCTGCCGGTCTGATACAAGAATGTCGTATCCCCGTTATAGGAGGCGATCACTTTGGCGTCCCGAGGTATCATCGCGTCCGTGGCCTTCCCCGCTTCGACGATTTCCGGGCGGTTTATCCAATAGTACGTGCGGATGGTGTACCAGGAAAACCCCAGCATCGCAAGAAGACTCAATGCGGCAACGACCATTCCCGACCGCTTATATTGGAGAAGTGAAACGATTCCCTTGGCCGTAAATATGGCAAGGGCGGGAATGATGAGGATTTGATAATAATCGTGCTGCACGTTACCCGAGGCAAAGACAATAAAGTAGGTCAAAACCCCGATTGCCCAAAAACGGAAAAACCAGCCTTCTTTTTTGGTAACCGACGCCGCAAGCCCTAGCCCGAAGGGAATGAGGCCCCAATACCCCAGAATAAGATTGCCGATGCGCTCGGCAAATAGCCACCGAAACCAGGCCCCTTTGAACCGAATGCCATTTCCGTTTAAGAGCCACGAGCTGACGGCAATGCCTTCAGGAAACTGCAATATCCACCTGCGCCAAAGTATAAGTGGAACGAGACTTATCAGAGCATATATAAAGAGTCGAGCAAAAAGCTGCCGGGAAAACCCGAACTGCCGAAATACAATATATGGAACAGGGATAAGAAGAAACGCGGCCATGGGTTTGGATAAAAGCGCAACTCCCCCGGCCGCGGCGCTGGCGATAATCCACGGATAGCCTTTCCCGCGTGTGAGAAGCCACAGACTGAATACCCCCCAAAATACCATAAAGGAATCCGGAAGAATCGCGCGGCCGTAATAGACGCTGTAAGGAAGAACTGCATAGATGCCCGCGGCAATAATTCCGGTTAAGGGAGAAATAAATTCTGCGGCCAAAAGGCCAACCAGTACTGTCGTTCCGACCGATGCCACTATAGTTACCAGACGCAACCAAACTTCAATGGTGAGTCCCGGAAATGATTGGGCAAGAAACGCACCTATCGTCTGATAGATGGGAAACTCCACCATCCGCCATCCCATGGGATTGTCTTTCCCGGACTGAATATTGGACAGGTCGTCATACCTCGGATGCAACGGATCAATCCCAAACCGCAGAAAATTACGCGCAACTGCGGCCGTATCCGACTGACGCCAGCTGTGCCAGTCGGCAACCGGGCCGTTGATATGGTAGAGGCGCAGAGCAAAAGCAACGATTGCTATTGCCGTAAGCCAAACACCGAAAAACCTGTTTTTTTGATTTCCCATAGCTATTGAACTACCTGAATCTCTTTCACGAGTCGCTTTAGGGTAAAATTGTCGAAAATAAAGACTTCCGGTGTATACCCCTGGGTGATGGGCAACGCATAGGCTTCCTGCGGGGTAGAAACATTCGTTACGGTATAGCGCCAATCACTTAAACGAAAAACGTGCCACAACGGATCCGCAAGTCCCGTCGGAAATATCCAGGCGCGGCCATAGCGAATCGGCATATTGATAAATACAAAGCTTTTTTGTTCTTTAAGAGGGAAAAACATTTTGCTCAACGTCACGAGTGAGCGCTGCGAAGTCTCACCAGCTTTTTTCCAATCGCGGCTTACACGTGTCACTTCTGCGATGTTCCAAACAATAAGTGCGACAAACGAAAAGGCCACAATTATTTTCCAAATCGTTCGTGTGCCTTTCTCCCACAATGTGGACACATATGCTCCTGCAGATATCACGAAAAAGCCGCTTGCGGCAAATGTGTAGCGTTCGCTCATCCCGCCCAATCCGACGTAGGCAGCCAAGGCAACAAACCCCGCAATCAACCATATAAGTGCGTTTTTATACGTGCCGATTTCGCGCCTTACCTTCCATGCGACAAACGAAAATGCCGCGATAGTGAGTGCCCCCCCTCCCGCTGCAATCATTTGATTTTCCCGCAGATAGGTGCGAACTCCACTCATAACTTCCATGATACGGGGACCCAAAAACGCGGAAACAATATATCCGACACTGTTGCCCAGAATATTAAAGGGTAATGCGCTGAGCCTATATCCATAATCCCCGGAAGGCGGTACCGCTCCACTTGCGGTACGCACCCACCAGTACAGAGGAATCGCAAGAAGTGGAATGAATGTGGTAACGTGTTTTTTCTTCACCACAAACCACCCGACAAGAGATAGAATTATGGGCGCCACCAGCATGCCGTCATAGGAAAGCATGGAGAGCATCACCAGGATCATCGAAAACACCCATAGCCCCGCCCTCCAAATTCCGCGGCCACCCGCCTGCCTAAGGTATGCGTATATGCTCCCAAACAAAAATACTCCGGAGAGCAAACTGCTGTGCCCGGATATCCAAAACACATTTTCATGATGAATCGAAAGCACGGCAAAGAGTAAGCTGGCAAGAAACGCGAACGTGCGCTTAACGCCGGTGAGGCGCATGATGAGAAACAAAAGGTACGAACTTGCACCTAAAAGAATGATCGACATGACATGGTACCCTTCGGGTTTGAGCCAAAACAACGCATAGAGAATCATGTACCAAAGCTTGGGGATAGGACGGTAGAAAAATCCTTCAGAATCGGTAAACAGTTGGGATATATCGGCAAATGAGGTTTGCGTCGCCCATTTGAGCCACGTGAAGTCATCACCCAAAAAATAATGCGACACGGCGCTTCCGAATAGTACCGCGCCTGCCGTAAAAAGGTAAAAAAGCAAAGCGGCGTTTGAAGTCAGCGCTTTCCACATGAGCTTGAAATAACTCCTCGGTGACAGTTCTTTTACCGCCAAAAGAGCCATCGCGACTCCTAAAAGAAGCCATAGTGAAAATGCGACTTTGGACGCCTCAAAGACGTCTATGAGGATGCCGTTGAGTAGTAGCCCGGTGAGTCCGCCGAATACCCCAACAACATACGCTTTGGGAATACCGCTAAGTGTCTCTTTCCTTCGGAAGAAAAAGACAAACGCCGCGACAATAATTCCCAAAAATGCTATGGTTCCCAAAAGACCGGTTTCTCCAAGCATCCGCATGTAGTCTCCGTCTGCGGCAAGTGAAAGCGTCGAATACCCGCTTCCCAAAAAAATGTTTCTTTTGAAAGCCGCGAGAGCTTTGGGCCACTGCCCCTGAAATCTGGTCGTTATGGATATGTCATAGACGAGCGCTTTCTGGATGAGGAAACTGCCAGAGATAGTGGCGATTTCTCCCGACGCAGTGGCCAAATCTAGGCTTTTGTATATTTCTATCGTTTTGGCCTGTTCCTGCGCCAACTGGCCGGAGGGAAGCCCGATGTACTGACTACCCGTGGGTAAACTTTCTTCTGCCGGAGATTCGGATTCCTTGATAACTGCGCTTGTCCCCTCAAGCTTATCGAGCGTCCCCACTGGTCTTCCTGTGGATAGATCTACGATGATGTCAGAAAAACGAAACGTCTTGTAGAACCGGTCAGTCGCCACTCCGACGTAATTGAGAAGCCAAAAACTAAAAAGGATGACCGGGACAATAAACCATTTCTTTTTGTACCACCAAAGCGTGGCGGATACGGCAATCAAATAGACAAGAAACGAGGTACGGGACGCAGTAAAAAGAAGAAGTACAAGCGCCCCCACCGACAGCGCGAAAAAAACAATTTTCTGCCAAAACTTTTGTACTGCAAATACAAGCGTCGCCAAAATAGGGATAGTAAGTACAATGTAGGCCGCAAGATCATAATGCCCCCCGAAAGTCGAAGGAATGCGGGCTGTCGGCGGAAGCCGCAGAGGAATCCCTTTGGCAAATTCCTCATTCATGGTCAGATACGCCGGCCATCCCAAAAACTTCTGCGCGGCCCCGTAAATGATGATGCCCAGCATCGTTGCGGCAAGCGTCCACACTAAAGCATTAACACGGGATTTTTCATGAACAATGACGTCGTAGGCCATGAAAAAGAGCATCATGTACTCAACGCGCCGGATAAAGTGCAGCGCAACCAGATGCGGAAAGTACCCCTCCAGGTGCGGCCCTATAAAAAGGAGTGAAAATACCGCAGAAACCGTTCCTATGCTCCAGTAGAAAAGAATGGGCCACGTGAGCGGCGTTTTGGGGATACTCCTGCGCCGGAAGCGAATGAGGATATAGATGCCGATTGCCGCGGCGACCAGAAAATCCTCAAGCCGCACATACACCCAGGTCCGGATCACATTGATCAGCGGCAGCTTGGGATACAGCGGAATAAACGCCGTGAAAAATAGGATGGCAAGCAGTCCTATATTACTCGTTAACCAGTTGAAGGCCTTCTTCATAAATTTGAACCAAATCCTGTTTTTTCAACAATTTCCCGATTGTAATGGCGATATACGCCTTGAGAGTCAGCATGCCCTTCAACATCATGACGGCAAACGGCGAATAGTGCTTGCGGTAGAAAAACATGAGCCCCCGAAAAATGTTTTTGACCGGCGAGCGCTTGTTGCCGCTTGAAGCCGCACCCGTATGGATAAAGCGGGCGTCCGGGATAAACCAGACCTTGTAACCCTTTTTGCCAGCACGGTACAAAAGCTCAATCTCGTCCATATACATAAAAATACTCTGATCAAATAGCCCGACGTCATAAAACGCCTTTTTGGTGCCCAACAGGCACGCACCAGATACCCATTCAACCCTCTTCACTTCGTCGGGCGAATACCGGGTCACGCGAAGCTCATCAGCCTGGAAAAAAAGCATAAGAAAGACGTACCACGGAGTAAACATCGGACCGCATGAAGGCTGCAGCGATCCGTCTTCGTTGTATAGCTTGCCGCCGACAAACGATTTAGGATGGGTTTTGGCAAAGTCCATAAGGTTTTCTAATGAGCCGTTTAACGCATCAATGTCGGAATTGAGCATCAGGGCATACGTGCCCTTTGCCGCGGCTAATCCTTGGTTGTTGGCTGTACCATAGCCTACATTAGTCTTATTGAGTATTTTTATTACTTGAGGAAAATCATTGTTCAAAACCGAAACGGTACCGTCTGTTGACGCGTTATCTATGACAATAATCTCGTATGTGAGCGTAGACCGCTTGAGGGTCTCGACAATAGACCGCAGGCAGCGCGTGGTGAGGTGTTTTGTGTTAAAACTGGGGATGATGATGGATAGATCCATACTTACTGAAAGAGCCTCGCAAATTTCAGTGTGTAGCGGAGATCTTTGGACCTTTCTTTGATGAGTTTGGCAGGCACCCCTCCTACGACTTCATACTCACCGACATCCTTCGTCACTACGGCGCCCGATGCCACAACTGCACCCTTTCCGATGTGTACCCCGGGAAGGATCGTGACGCGCGTTCCTATAACCGCGTAGTCGTCGATAACGACCGGTGTGCCCACTTCGGTAAAGTCAGGAGAGTCGATATCATGTTCCATGGTGTAGATGCGCACCTCTCCCGCAATCGAAACGTTGTTGCCGATTGTCAGCGGCGACCCATGGGTTTTGCGATATGACAAAAACTGCTTCATCCGCCCGTCCAAAAATGCATCGTTTCCAATGACGGTATTATGTCCGATACTAACACCCATAGGTTGATTAAACTCGGCCCGCCAGTGTATGGAAGAATCTTTGCCTATTCGTACACCAAACAGTGTCCGATACAAAAACAGTCGAATGATGTGGCTAGGGATATACCCCGTGAGTGTACAAAGAAATACCCAAAAATCGATAAATAGTCTCATGATTTCCCTCCTACATCTTCAAGAACCGCCAGTGTTTGCCTAGCTGCCTTTTCCCATGTAAACTTACTGACTTGCTCGCGCCCCACGCGAACCCTGCTTGTTCCCTGCACTAGATTTCTTTGCCGCACGGCAGTCAAAAGCCCCTCGGCAATGCTTTGGGCGCTCTCGGGGTCTACATAGACCCCTGCCTTTCCCGCAATTTCCGGTAAACTGGATACGCGGGAAACGACGACCGGGCACCTGTATGCCATCGCCTCCAAAACGGTCAATCCGAATCCCTCGTATAAGCTCGGAAGCGCAAAGCATAAGGCATGCGCGTAAAAACTCGGCAAGTCAGATTCCGGCACAAAATCCAAGAATTTTACACGCTCCGCGACTCCGTATTTTTTCGGAGCTTCAAGAATCTCTCCGTAAAGCCATCCCTTTTTCCCGATGATCACAAGCTCCAAATCTGCAAACTTTTGCTTGTTTTCCTTAACGAACAGTGCAAACGCTTCAATGAGCTTCGTGAAGTTTTTTCGAGGCTGGATTGTTCCGACCGACAGAATATAGTTTTTTGATATCTTATATTTACTTGGGACATTTGACGCAGTAGTCATAGTAAAACCGGGATACGTCACGACGACCTTGGAGGCCGGTACGTTGTATGCATCTATTATATCATTTTTGGAGGCCTGGCTGATCGTAAAAATCGACCGGGCGTGGGCCACCGAATATGCCGTCCAGTGCTGCAGCTGATAGAGGTCTTTGACCTCAAAAAGCTCGGGATATTTGAGATAGGAAATATCCATAATCGCCATAACCCGAGGCGCGGACGTAAACCTAGGAATATAATGCGTCGGCGAATACATAACATCCAGATGCACCGCTTTCATGGCCCAGGGCAACCCGATAAATGTCCATAAGTTTGCCGGTCCGGCAACCCGGTAGCGCCAGCGTGATGTTTCTTTCGGCATATGTGGGAGAGGTTTTGATGGTAAAAATACCGTTACCGTATGGTGCCCGGCTATCGGATAAAGATGCGTAAGAATTTCAAAGGCATAACGTCCAATTCCGACTCGATTTTCAATATTTGCTTCATAGCCATCTATTCCAATATTCATATGCCTGGATATATGACATGTAATTTGTCTCCCGGAAAACCCAGAAGTTTCATCACGTCTTTTTTTGTAGATTCACTGTCGCAAAAAATTGCCTGACATTCTTTTTTCACCCACGCAAGCCTTCGTGCGTGTGTTTGCACGATACGTCCGTCCATTTCACTCGGAAACTTCATGGTTGTAAGATCGTGAATCGTCGTTACCCCCTTTGCACTCATTGGCGGTTGGGTCCAGTCGCTGCTCCAAAATACATCCACGGGACCGATAAATTTCTCAACCGGCATAACATGGAGTCGGTTCCATAGAATGTCAAGCAGTGTCGGCGGAATGGGAACCGTAACTAGCCGAACCCGTTCGTGGGGCAATGTATTGTAAAATGACTGAAATTCACCTCGCAACCGCAGAGATGCACCAAACAAAACGTACTCATTCTTTTTATCAGTTTTCAGTAGCGTTTCCACCATGCGCCGCACATAGGTTGCCACGCCAGTTCCCTCGTGTACTATCTGACTAATATCAATCCCTATCTTCATACCGGGTTGTGAAATTTCGACCTTTGCCTTTTACGCTTAACGAAACCTCACGGTCCTTTCATTATAAAAGTTGCCTGTAAATGATCCAAGTAGTCTTTCGCTTATACGGGCAAAGTATTAAGCGTGTCGAAATTCTACTACCCGGCATACCCTTTTGGATGTTTACTATGCCACTGCCAGGCGGTTTCGACTATTGCATTGATATCCGAGTATTTCGGCTGCCAGCCGAATTCTTTTTTGAATTTCGTGGGGTCTGCGACTAAACTATGAGGGTCGCCTGGACGACGAGCGGCTTCTTTTACCGGAAAATCAACACCAGTGGCCTTCTTAACTGCCGCAACAACCTCTTTATTGGTGGTTCCGTCCCCGGTTGCCACATTATACACATCCGTCCCATGACCCTTTACAAGCGCCTCAAGCGCCAAAATATGGGCCTCGCACAGATCCTCGATGTGAATATAGTCCCGTAGGCACGACCCGTCGCGGGTCGGATAATCGGTGCCATACAGGGCAAACTCTTTTTGTTTGCCCAAGGCCGTACTTATTGCAACCGGAATAATATGGGTTTCCGGGCTGTGGTCTTCTCCATGAGCGCCATCGAGACTCGCGCCACAAGCATTAAAATATCTTAAAGAAATTGCCCTAAACTTCAGCGCGCCCAGGAGCTCTTCAAAACACCATTTAGAGAGTCCATACGGGCTAGAAGGATTTTTGGGGTGGTCTTCTGGTATGGGTACTTTTTCGGGATTGCCGTACACAGCGGCGCTCGAGGAAAAAATAATCTTGTCTACATTGTGGTCACGCATGACATTAAGAAGCGTCACCGGGTAGATGACGTTGTTTTTCATGTATTTGATGGGGTCCCGCACTGACTCCTCGACCATCAGATACCCGGCAAAATGGATGACCGCGTCGATCTTTTTTTTTGAAAAAACAGTCTCAAGAGCCGCTTTATCCTTCACATTGCCAACGACAAGCGGAGTCTCCTTTGGAATTGCCGCCTTGTGGCCATATTCAAGGCTGTCAAAAACTATCGGCTTAAATCCGCGGGCGCTAAGCATCCGAACCATATGGCTGCCGATATACCCGGCCCCGCCGGTCACCAGAACGTTCATGAGCTTATTTTAGCAGAAGTGAAGCAAAGATGAATGCCGCACCATACCAAGTAAGGCGCTCGGCGGTAAAAAACGTCCACGTGGCAAAAAGAGGAATGGCAAGTATAAAGCTAATGAGTCCCGCGATTAGTAGAAATTTTGGCCGTTTCGCAATTAGCAGTACGACAAATACCACGAAAAATCCTATGTCCTGGGGCTTCATTTTTTGTAATACTCAATCGTCATCTTGAGTCCCTGGTCGACCGTAACTTTTGGCTCCCAACCGAGTATCGTTTTTGCTTTCGTTATATCGGGCTTCCTCTGCGTGGGGTCATCTTCCGGAAGTTCTCCGTGTTCAATGGGCGAAGAAGAAGCAGTAAGTGTCTTTATCTTTTCTGCCAGTTCTTTTACCTGATACTCCTCTGGGTTGCCCAAGTTAAATACGACGCCTTTGGTGTGATCGCTCATCATCGCCTTCATGAGCCCGTCAACAAGATCCGAAACAAAACAAAAAGAACGCGTTTGCGTCCCGTCGCCATAGATCGTCAGCGGAGTTCCTGAAATGGCCTGATTGATGAAATTGGATACCACCCGACCGTCATCCTTCCTCATTCTCGGTCCGTAGGTGTTGAAAATCCGTACAATTCGGGCATCCAACCCATATTTTCGGAGGTATAGCATGGTCATGGCCTCGGCAAAACGTTTTGACTCATCATAGCAGGACCTGATACCGTTGGGGTTGACATTACCCCAATAGGTTTCCTTCTGCGGGTGCTCCTTAGGGTCTCCGTACACCTCTGACGTCGAGGCTTCTAAGTATCGTGCGCCTTTCTCTTTGGCAAACTTCAGCATATTGATGGATCCCACGGAGTTCACGAGTGCTATTTCTTCGGCAAGTTTCTTAAAATCCACGGGCGAGGCCGGAGACGCCAGATGAAATACAAAGTCAACGCCGTCTGGAACGTCAGGAGGAGACTCAATAATATCGTGGTTTATGAATGAAAAATTGGGATTTTTTTTCGCTTTCTGGAGATTGGCTTCTGACCCGGTCAGTAGATTATCGACACAAATAACCTTGTGACCTGCCAAAAGAAGAGCATCAACAAGGTGTGATCCTATAAATCCTGCTCCACCGGTCACAACTGCGGTTTTGGTGTCCATAATCTTATTCTATCAAATTACTCAATAGCAAACACGGTGAAGCGGCTGTCTTCGTATGCAACTCCCACGCGTTTCCGTAAATTCTCTGTATCAGCCACATACGGAAAATCGTTTTTCTGCCATTTCGGCACGAGGATATAGGATATGCCGATCGTCTTTGCGTAAGAAACATCTCCTGCATATATACGTCTGACATCCGCAGAACGGTCATATTGACCGACATTCTTGAAAAATCCATAGTAATTCGTTCTGCCTCCAAGCACGACCGGGTCAATCATATCCTCATACGAGACAAAAACTGAATTTTTGTTTGTATTCGTCCGAATCCACGAAATAAGCGGAAGGCTGTCTTTCCCGATTAAAGGGTATGCGAATTCGTTTTTTATCGGAAAGAGATCTATGACTCCCGAAACGGTCAGCATAACGCACAAACCAATCGCACATGCCCGAAAAAATACGGTGCGCCTCTCCCACAACCACATCAGCCCAACCGCGGCGAGTACATTGATACCGATGATAAAAAATGATAGAAGCTTTTGATCAAATCCGCGCTTTCCGACCGTCGCAAGCATGCATGCGCCCACAAAGAAAATAATAAAGGGCAGCAGAAATTGTCTTGTCTTTTTCGTCAGAGCAATATAACCCAACACAGCAACGACAGGGAGAATGCTCAAATTTTCCCAAAGGTATTCCGCTATATTCCACGTGGGTATGAAAAGACTTCGCTGCGATTCTGTCAGATAACCCAAGAATGGTAAGACTTTGTATAGCAACGTTGCCTGTGGCGCTAAGACGATAATTGCGACAGTTGCTGCAGTCATCCCAAAGACAATCACCGACTTCCATCGCTTTTGCATAACAAATACGAACCCGAATATTCCGACGGCCAAAAGAAACACCACGGTATTCCACAAAAATAAAACACCAGTAAGCACACCGAGCTTTACTGAATGGGATAGAGAAATTTTCTTTTGCTGTAACCAGACGATAAAGACAAGAAATAAAAACAACGTATATGCGATAGCAAACGCCAAATGACGCTGGTTCACGTAGCTATTGAGCGTCACAAAAATGGAAATCGTAGATCCGTCAAACGGTCCGGCAAATGGATAGGTCGACAGATGCCAGATATCCTGTTTGCCTACAATCTTCCAAAATGTGAGTGAACTATTGGTGATGGTCAAAAGAACCGCAATCCATCCAACCAGGGGTTTTTGCTTTGCGATAATTTGAGGCAAATAATATATAACGACAAGCATCGCAGTAAACGAAAGTATGCTCGGGATATTCATCGCCCAGACTATGGGAACGCCAAAATATTCCCATAGAGCGACCCAAAAGGCGAAGAAAAAATGGTAAAAAAGCGGGAACCCTGCAAAAAACGGTTCCTGTATCGGAATATTTGACCCCCACGATATCGACCGGACGAGCCCAACCATAAATCCAAAATCAAAAATATTATTACTTCCCACAAATAGCTCTCCTGCCGTATTCCCGTGAAACGTCTTGGTCATAAGCCACGTGCTGAAAACCATGGAGAATACGATAAGAGCTATTTCGCTCAAAGATATTTTATTATTCTTGTTGATAACATCGTCCAGAGGACGATCAGCCTTTGGATGAGATAACTGATATCTGATGACAATTGCCGCTGCACTAGCCGTGATCGTACCCCACAATATCGGCGCACTAGTTTTAGAAAAAAGAACTGCCAGGAAATAGGTAATCGGTACTCCTATCCCCGTTCCCAGCAAAAAAGCGCCCACAATTGACAGAAGTGTCGGCAAGCCTCCAAACCACTTTTTGACTATGGTCCAGCCCAGGAAAAACGTTGAGAATAAATAAAAAATAAGAATAAGTATCATAATACTTTTCGTGCGATTATCCAGCCAACGAGTGAAACAATGCTGGCTAAGAGCCCCACGTTTGCCAATCGTTGCTGCTTGACTGCAATCGCTGGCACCGTGCTCTGCATCTGTGTAAAATCTGGATTTTCAAATACAGCAAGATCACGAAAGGACGGATTTCTGTTTAAAGTTAATCCTAGCTCATCAATCAGCTTTGTTCGAACTGACAGATCAAATTTGTAATCATTCAAAAAAATGCGTTTATTCACGTCGGTCGGTACAATAACATATTTTACGCTCGAATCTATGGATGCAGTTGCTGTTGATATCAAAATCGGGTGAATGTCCGAAAAATAAGCGAAGTTTTCTTTTTGCGGAATCCATAACGTCCGCGACGGCACGGCATCCGAAACAAGAAGATTTTTTAACTGCACATATTCCTGCGGAAGTTGGACCGGCCGTACATTGATAGCTCGCACGGTAAAAATCCAAAAAAGAATAAAACATATATAGAGTATCATTTTGTTCATTCGTTTTAGAGCAAACGGAATAAGTACAGAGTACCCGATTGCAGTCAATACATAGAATTTCGTAGGATCTCGGAACATGACAAACCCAGGGATATACGTAAACATCCACTGGAAAATCCCCCCGAGGGGTTCTTGAACTCCTTTCGAAAAAAATGCTCCCACTAGGGCCAGTAGCGCAAAGAAACGAATTTTTTGTTCACGAAATAAAAGCGCGGAAAATGCAATGATTGGCAAGAGTAAAAACTCCGGCTGCAAGAAATACACCTTTCCAAACAAATTCTCCGGCCAGTTGGGATGGAGAAGCGCGAGCGTATGTGAGAAATCCGCAAAACTCAAAAACTTGAGCATGCCGGGGTTGGTAAATTGCTCTCCTAAACCTGCAGTTCCGCGACTGGCCAACACTGTGGGTAAAATCCAATACAGATGTACACTCGCCGCAACCGCGAGGGAAATTCCTAAAGAATAAAACGAGCTAAATTTCTTCTCAAGTATCAGATATAACACAATTGCGCCAACAACCAAATATGCAATACGAAGATCGAATACAACCAAAAGCGCGAGCCACAGACCATTTGCTATAGCCTTGCCTTGCAAAAATTTCATCAGAACAAACGGTGCGATTGCGTACGCAAACGCAACCCCCAACTGTCCCCCGCTGAAAAGAAGCAAGAAGTAACTGTTTGTGGCATAGATGACGGGCGCCAAATACGTAAACACGTTTTTCCCCAATATACGTGACGCCAATAGATAGGATGAATAGACAGCGAGTAATAAAACCGACAGCCACAATAATTTTTCTATAATAAACCAGGATAAACCCATGCCGGATAGTATCTTCAATACAATTCGGAACGGGTAGTCGAGCCACAGGCTCAGAAGCATATTAAATCCAAATCCGATGTCTTCACGAAACACTTGAGGCAACCATGAAAGAACCTGCAACTGTTCTTTCCAAAAAAACTCCAAATCGCCTGAAGCAAAATACCAAAGAAACATATTGTTATACTATTTTCTACGCTTCATTATAGACATACCATACGCTATTCCGATAATAAGTATCGTGCCTCCAGTAATAACAAGACCAATATAAAAATAACCCTGCGGCATATAGTACACTTCAACATCGTATACTCCCGGTGTATTGATAATCCACCCATTCGCAAATCCATCGACCATGACGTGTGTCGCACCCGTGATGGATGTCGTCCACCGGGGATCATACTGCTCCTTAAACACTAACAAAAATTGGCGATCCGAACTGTTATTCACATGCGCGATATATTTGGTCGGATTCAATTTTGTAAAGGTAATGTGCGGAGGACTACCGAAATCGCGTTGGATAGATTTTTTCAAAAACACATACGGCCGCCAAACATGCTCGTCAACCAAGGATACCTCTATTGTATGCAAACCGGATGTCAAACGTGCAGGTGAACCTAATTGATGTGTTACCCCATCTAGTGATATGTGCACAACGTCAGACGGATTTGTATTCATTTCCAACTCATACGTGCCTTCTTCATCAAGCAAAATCATGTATCTGTATGTACTGCCTTCGGACATCCAGACGTTCCTCTGCAAATTCTTCGTCATTTCATCAAGTCGTTGAGAAACAGCATCGGCACCGGACATCCCCTGGAGAGATGCGAGCGCATGCACATGGGACTCTATATACGCGAGTAATCGAATCGCATACGTATTCCTATCTCTCCCCTTGAATCCATCCCAGGTACCCATCGCATCATTCATGTATGATAGGTACTGCACAAAATACTCTGGTCTGTTCAACGCGTTCACATAAGAGAGAAAGTTTTGCGCTAATGCGAGATCTGCGTCTATGCGTTCGTTTGGTAGGTTAGCTACGCGCTTCGTAAGCTGGCTTTGTCGCCATGTTTCAAACATAAACAGTGGAGACGCCGGAGTCAGACGTTTATTGGGTAGAGCAATTGAGTCGACAAGACTCTGAAATTCGTTTTTCACACACATACTGCATTCTGCCTCAAAGAACAGACGTTGATACGGCATGTTCTGAAGTTGACTGGTATCCTGAATTTTTGCCAATGTGAGCGTATCACGAACCTCTTTATCCTGTATGAGAAATCCGGCGGCCTCGTCCGATCCCCGATACGCGGCGACCGATGTGGTAGCATATATTTTTTGCTCGACTTCTTGCCGAATAATTTTATATAAACTCCATGACTCGGTTTCAAATATACGCTTAAAATCCGGATTCGTATCGAGTAAAGTCTTGGCTATATCAGGAGAATCATATAGCTGTGTTTGCACGCTCAGTCTCGCGTCCCCACGCCAAAGAATGTAATCGATGCGAAGAACTCCCGCAAGGTATGTTGTCGCTTCTGCATCGCCTGCATAGAGCGCGTTATAAAGACTTTGAACTATCGGGTTGTGCCCATCATTCGCAATAAACCGTCTGTTGATTGCATTACGGGGTAAAATATCCAGGCTGAAATAGCCCCAAGTATACGTATCCACCGGTAAGTCAGGAAAATACATTTCCATTTTGGGCACGACAAGAATCGCGCTGCTTTCCTCCACGTGACTCTTCACTTGAGTGGTAATGTCAGCCAGATATGACGGAATTCGTACGCGGGTAGAAAAATTATCGGATAGTGTAAATGCGTCTGTGGTAAAAAACGGATAATGATAGGCCAAAAGACCAATGATTGCGCATATGCCTATAATCTGATATACCTTTGGGCTTTTCTTTACTCGAAGTAAAAGTTGATTCAAAAAATAGCCGGAAAGTACAATCATAGGAAACCAAAAAGCCGGCGCAAACTTATAAAAACTGGAACGCAGCATCACAAACCCTGGAATCTTTTTCATGGCAAATTCGTACAGAATTCCGGTCGGTGGATGCGTTCCCATTGTTAACACCAGACCAAACGGGAGAAGGAGAATGAGGAATATTACCAATAACCGCTGTTCTTTTGTGCTGTTGGCAAACCGTATCCATGCAAACCCCAGAATAATAGAAACAATGGGAATAAAACTGAAAATAATCAAAAATGGATTAGTAAGAAAAGCATGGATATACTGCTGCGCGGCGCCTGGCGACCAATCAGGTAACCCCTGAAGCCGAATGACGTTAAAAAACGACGCATTTTGGCTAATACCCCGCTCCCATGCGATAAGTCCGTCTATACCCCCTTGAGCCGCAACAGAAGAACCGTAGCTAGTTTTTAGCAGTCCAACATTTGGAACTATATAATAGGCGTTCAACAAGACAAACGGAAGTACAAAAGCCGATATCACCTTGCTACAAAACCATACCGCACTCCATCCGTCTTTTCTAAATCTCAGTATCGTGAAGTAGACAAATGCCAGACCCAAAACGACGACGGTGCCGCCATACAACGGCAGAACACCTCCGCCGTTAAGGAAAAAGTACAGCAACCCGAAACATATTCCGTTTCGGATAACGGAATGATTGCGGACAAATACGTTGTATATCAAAAGCAGTCCAATCGGCAACGCAGCCCAGAGGGAGAATTTCGCTCGTTCGCCAATAGTCCAACCGCTCAGGATAAAAAAGTTATACATGTAAAAGGTGCTTGAAAATAATCTAAATAATCTGTATGTTGGTGCCGGAAATACACTCCGAAGCAGGGTCAACATCCCTATGCCCATAAGCGCAAACCAGAAAATGAGAGACAGTTTTTCTCCTACGGCAAATGAACCTGTCAGAACGGAAAACGTAACTTCCGGAAATTGAGTTACGAGAAATCCCTTAAACATGCTCCAGTCAATTCCGAAGTTATATGTAGAATTCCAAGAATAGAATACATTGGGAAGCTGAGAGAGATAATCGAGTCGGAACCCGGCATCGTGACCTAAGAGTACATACCCGTCGCGAAACCAAAGGAGCGGTGGGAATGCAAGAATGATGACAAAAGCGTATTCAAAGTTACGGTACAAAAACGCGATGAATTTTTTCCACATATTACTTCGCATATGTCACAAAGACGTCACCAAGCTCCAATCGATCGAGGAACCACTCAAACGGGTAAACCAATAAAACGACCCACAATCGATTTATTAAATTAATATCTTTAGAGAATATTTCGTTACATACGTATTGCATGCTCCCCACGACCCCTCCAGCTGAACAAAAATTCATCTGAAGACTCGTAAACTTGGCTTTTTTCAACAGCAGGCCGAGCGTTTGTGGGGTGAACAAATAGAGATGCCTCGGGCAATCCAAATTATACCAATATTGTCTGGCGACTCTCGCAACAAAGCTCGCTTCGTTTGGTGTACCGACAATTATCTCTCCGCCTGACTTAAGCTTTCTACGTGCAAGTCGAAGACAGAGCAAAGGATCGGATAAATGTTCAATAACGTGATACATGCGTATGACATCGAAAAAATGATCCGGGTATTTCCCTATATCTTCATGAGAACCGACGGACGCATGCTGCAACCCCTGTGTTCGCGCAACGCCAATGGCGTTCTTATCAATATCCAGTCCATACACATCCCATCCTACCGATTGAAGGAGTGACATGGTCTCCCCACTCCCGCATCCGACATCAAGTATGCGACCGCGGCGTATGCGGGGCATCGCGGGAACTGTCACAAATATCTCGATAATGACAGACCATACGGAAGGTCGGTATAAATGAGATATGAGATACGATCGCAGGCTCCTGAAAAAATTATAATTTCGTGTCTTCCTGTACGAGTAGTACGACGCGGATGGATAATATTTTTTTAACTGTTCCTTTGATGGTTTCGGGTATAAACGCATCAATCCACAGTGAGTGCACCGGTACTCACGGAACTGCCCGGGTAATCCGAACATCCGATCTTGTGCGGCAAATACGTATGTCCAGGCGGTGTAACCGCAAACAATACAATGCATAGAATTATTTCGTGGCTCGGCAAAGTATATCGACTGACAACGACGGAAACAAAAACGCTGCAAATATATTCGAAAATAGAATAAAGTTAACACGATCGCCTTTGGTGATGACGCTTCGGTAATTATTGCGCTCCAGCTGACGACGAAGGTCAGAATGCGTGTAATATCTTATATGGCCGACCGGACGAGGCACATAGTCGATGTAGCGAGTCGAATATTCCAAAAACGGATTTATTCCGAACAGAAGCATCAGTCGTCTGCCGAGCGATGCAACATTGGGGGTCGTAATAAGGAGGGTTCCTCCCGGTTTAAGCACCTTGTAAATTTTTTGTAACAGCAAATCCGTGTCAAATACATGTTCTATAACATCCGTAAGCAGCACAATGTCAAAATAATTTGATCTGAACGGGAAGCTTTCATTTTCTACATCAATTACAATGGCTTTTACCCCGCGCTTCTTCGCTCTGCGTATTTTATGTTCTGCTATGTCAATTCCGTATACGTCATTCTTTTTTCTCAAAAGCATGGACCCAATAAATCCGTTGTTGCATCCTACATCCAAGATGCGTAGTCCTGTGTCAACGGAATCGAGAATAAATCGGATTTTATCAGGGTTATAGCCCTGTAATTCAACATATTCTGGAATCTTATCGTAAAATGATTGTTGTCGATTCATGGCGTTGGAATATGCCAAACTTCCTTATTGTACTGTATAAGTCCGAATACGAAAAACAAGTAAAACCATTCCCCTATCCGCTCCGTCAATACGCTCGCGCCGGTCGGAACGTACGAAAGCCCCATCCATGCAAGAAAAAACAGACTCATAATAAAGGCAGTTCTGCTTTTTGCGCGCTGAAGGAATACAAACGTAATATATAGCAAAAATGCTATCGCAAAAGGAAGATCGCTATACGAAAATGTCCCCGAGAGGTCCACAAACACAACACCGATTATAAGCGGAATTAGAAAAAGTGAAATGGTTGTTAGTGCTTTAGTTCTTTTCATTGCGCCTCCGAACCAGCTCTCGAAAAATAAGCAAACCGAATATAACGAGTGTTGCTACGCTGAGGAGGCGTCCGATAAAAAAATATTGATTTTCTCGTGCTGGTGTCTCAAAATTCGACGTATATACAGGCGGATGAGCATAGCCAATTTCGTACAGTGAATAAAATCCTTTTTCATATATCTTTTTTAGCGGTAATTTTGCCAAAAACGATTTATATGCAGCCTGATCACGAATGGCCGGCAACTGATCTTTCGATGAGTACATGAGACCCGGGTATATATACGGGTAATCTGGAAAATTATCCATGATGCGGGAGTCTGAATTATAAAAAACGTAACGCACTTTAAGGCTGGAAAGAATCTGTAGAATACGGTTCACGTCCTCGTCATGAATGGCGTCAAACATGCCCTGTGCGTACTCACCAAAACGCCAAAATCCCGTAAAATCCTCTCTGCCTGCCAAATTTATAATCATGGAGACGCCCACATACGCTCCACCCTCTTTACCGTAGGCAATCTGATAATATGGAAAAGTGAGAGGTAAGGTCAAAACTTTTCCTTCCGGCAGTATGCGTACAAATGAAACCGTATCCATCAAGTCCGGATCCATCGAAAATACCGTCGACACGTTTTTAGATTGATAGTGCGGAACATCGATTGCTTTCCCCTGTAAGAAAGGAATGATGCGATATATGGTTGACCCGATGAGTATTAAGGACAACGCAACAACGATCCATGGTTTTTTGTTTTTGACAAGCGAATAGAATGAAAATGCAAAAAGCAGTACGTAGAAGAACGCGAAAACCGGATACCACTTTTCGTTAAACGACCGAAACATCATAAATCCGGGAATATAAAACAGTTTTTGATACAATTCGACTCCGAGCTTCGTAATATTTGCGGAAACGAGGAAAAAGGTCACTGCAAAAAATATCCCGACTACCGCTAGGAGTTTTGACGGGCGTCCCATGAATCCCAGAAGAATAATTATAGGAATCAAGAGAATGAGCAAATTCTGGCTCCCCTTGGACGGCGCAAACAATTCTGTGCTAATTTTTCCAAGTGCCTCATGGTTAACGGCGAAATAATGTACACCCGAATACTGTATCGACTGATCACTAAGAACATAAGAATGCGTCGTCGTACTTGTGTCCACTATGGATGCTATAGTTGGTATGATATGAAAAGAATGGAGTCCTACAAAAAGCAATCCCAGGGTGAGTAAGCCGCGCCATGGAATTGACCGCCCAAACAGACGCGAAAGTACGATCAAAAGAAACCCTATGACCAACGGATAGAAGGACATAATCTGGGGCATCGATGAAAACCCGAAGTTTATGGAATATAAGAGAGTGAGAAGAAGAATGGTCGGCATATACCAAAACGAGCGGTTCAGACAATATCGCAAAAGCAGATAAAAAAGAAGCGGATTGAGAAATACTTGATTGAGGCTCGGCAGCGATGTAGCCCAGCCCATGCTCGTAACGAATCCAACGTACACAAGACCACCGGCAATGCTCACCCATCCTACACGTACATCTGACCGTCGCGACGATAGTGAGAGTATATCTCGTATAACGAGAAACATAAAAAGAAACGCCAGTGACAGCTGCACACCATGTTCCAAAACAATCATGTTTGTCGGAGATGTAATGAATCTATGCAAAAAAGCCAAAAATAATTCATAAGGAATGATGGCGTGAGAGGTTGCCCAGGCTAAATTACTATACGAATACAAATTCCGCGCAACAGCGAGAGGATCAAGAAAATATAATCTCCCGGCGTCCCCTCCCAGATCCACAAATCCGGGCTTCAGCCAAAAAAAGGGAATGATAAAAAATATAATAGCAACTATTAGTGCAAGAAAAGAAAATTTATTTCTTGTGAAGTAAGATTTCATAAAGGTTGCGCCCCACCGTACGATCTGAAAATCGGTTGACTACCAAATAGCTTTAATACCGAATAATACATAATTAAACTGGCGGTATAGATACACAAGGGCACATGCACAAGGTAACCGAAATTGTGTCGTGTTAACGATAAATATATGCTGTCGATCAAAGGTAATATGATTGAAAACGTGTAGGGAAAGAATAAATATCGTTTAATGTACCCGTATCCAGCTGCTAATTCATCTCTCCCCTTAAATCCTTCTTTGGCAGGGGTATAAACATTTGTTATCACACGAGAAGTAATCTTGCGAAGATAGTGACGAAGCGAATTGACAGAGTAATGAACGAGTGCGTCATTTTTGGTTATTGCGATGTATGTGCCTTTGGAAACAAGCAAATGGAAAAAATGCCAAATCAAGCCAGGACTCTTCAAAATATTTGGAAAATTTGTTCTCAAATATTGAAGATCTACGATACTCCCCATTGCTGCCAATTCAAAAATTGGCAACTCACGACAATGAGAAAAGTCAAAAATAATATGATCCTTATTTTCCTCCACGATCGAATATGTAGTCTTCATCGATCTCACAAAAAATCGATAGCTCTTTGAGAGGCGGTACATGAAAAACGAAAACGGGTCTCCATATTCATTGATATAATCATTTAAAATAGAATAGCTCTTGGGGCTTTTATACCCACTTCCGGTTACGGCATGAACCGATGGGTTTGACTGAAGGATATTAATTTTTCTCTTGATACTCTGAGTGCTTTCAATAATCTCATCACTGTCCAGATACATCAGGTACGCACTGCGGGCATGTGTGTATCCAATATATTTGGCCCATGCGGGGAGCGTCTTCGGATTGTCGATAACTCTACAGCCGTACGACCTTGCAATTTCCCTTGTCCCGTCCGTCGAACCACCGTCAATAGTGAGGATTTCTATTTTCGAACTCGGATACGTTTGTTTCGCAATGGAATCTAGCACACGTGGAAGGAGTCGTTCTGAATTAAACGTTGCGATAACGATACTCAAAATTGATTTATGAGCCATGATTAAATAAATAGTCAACTATTATATCCGACGGGCGCAGGTCCAACTTTACTGACCGTCTTTTATACGTATTATAATTGCGTAAAAATTGCATAATTGTTTTCTTCTTGTTTTTGCTTAACATAACATTTTTCCCTAACCCTTCTACGCGTTCGGTTGTCCCTCGGAGGAGTAAACACGGTTTACCCATATAGTACATTTCTTCTTGATTACTGCCGCCATCAGTAATCATAAATTCTGATCCCCGCAATAAGTGCATGAAGTCCAGATACGATAATCGCCCGACGCGGATCATGTTGGCAGCTACTTTCTGAGATAGGACCAGACTCAAAGACCGGATGAAATTCGAAGATAAATCATGAACGAGAAATATACATCGCATATTTTTTGGCACCGTGTTCAGTACAAACTTAAGCTCTTCTGCAGTTCGCTTTTGTCCGAATAAAACATGCTCTTGTCTATGGACAACCAGTACAAAATATGGAGTTTTTTGCTTCTGAAGTTGGTGAACAAGTGGATGGTCGCTAGCTGTTTTTAGCGCGGACCAGTACGTTTCTATGAGAGTATTTTCATATGTATTTACCTTTACACCTTTAACGAGGTTGAGATTATCTACTGCCCACGCATTCGGGCAAAAATGAATATCGGCTAACCGTGAGATTATGTAACGACACAGTTCTTCAGGAAAAGGCTCCAAAAAATTGAAAGATCTAAGTCCTGACTCGATGTGCACAAGTTTAAGACCATACATAGATGCAACGAGTGATCCTATAAGAGATGAAACTGTATCGCCATGTACAATAAAAAATGAGTTCGTTTTATTTAATCCCTGAAAATGTCCCTTCATTCCCATTATAAGTGAAAAAAAGGTTCTCACCGCCCAAAAGAAAAAAAACACGAGGGAAGGCTCTTTTCCCTTCGGGGTTACAGCATATGATATTTCCACATTACCTAACTCCGCAGCAAATTCTTCAAAATATATATCATTTTGCCCGGATGCAACGACGGTAAAGACGATCTTTCGTCTTTTAAGCTCCCTGATTACCGGGACAAGTTTGATAAGTTCAGCGGTCGTACCGATGAAGATGTAAATACTTCTATTACGCATACGTCCTTTTCAAATAAGTCTTAGGAATTGTATCATATTACCTTCCAAAGCTAATCAAAAGGAGCTATACTGTACCGTATGCAATTTTCCGGTCTTTCAAAGTTAAGATTTTATTTTTCTTTAGCCTTCTATAATCTTCTGTCACCTCTTGAGTGTCGAAATCCGCGGTTTCGTTTTCTTATAAACGAATTCTATTACCTCTATTTAGTGATTAACCGGAAAAACTTTGCATCAGACTTTACCAAAAAATTGCTCCTTAAGACAAAATTCGGTGATTTTCGCATCAGAGATATTTGTTGGGATGTAAAAGTAACTTCTCCCGCATTTGAACGGTTAGATATTGAAGAACTTATTCGCCGAATTTCGGATTCGCTGGTGCAAAATCGTCGGGTAATATTTATAGACATAGGAGCTCAATTCGGAAAATATACCGTAACCATTGGAAATAGATTTCGAAAAGATTCAAAAAATATGGCAATCTACGCATTTGAACCCGACCCGGAAAACTTCTCATTATTAGAGGAAAATATTCGTATAAATAGACTCCATAACGTCACGTTGTTTCGGAAGGCATTAAGTAATAAAAGTGCCACACAAAAATTCTATTACTATCCGCCGCAAAAAATGATCGTCAGTTTTCCAACCTCACGAAAGATAACTATCAAAACCGAGATGCTTGATAATTACGTAAGTCATTTTCCTCACGTCGATAAATCCGACATCTTTATTAAACTCGACGTTGAAGGTCACGAGATCAAAGTGTTACAGGGAAGCAAGCGACTCATTCAAAAAGCGAGAAATACTACTTTATTGGTAGAGGACGTCAAGACACAGCATTCGCTGGGACTTCTGCCCTATCTGGCTCATCGTGGTATAAAGTTAACTAAAAAGACAGTCTATAACAGCTTCTGGCGCCTGGACAAGCATTCGCGAATTAGCTAGACTGGTCAGATGAAAACGATCTTAAGCGATTATTATCAAACCTACAAACACGGTCGCTGTATAGTGTGTAGTGCTCCAATCACAAAAAATCTCGTTTTCAATTCGCAGGTATATCGCGACGATTTTTCGACGTGCGATACTATATACACCTGCCGCCGTTGTGGAACGGGATATTCCTATCCGTTCTACACGGAGACGCAACTGAATAAAATTTATAAAAACTATAGCGGGTATACCCACGACGATAAAATTAGTAATACCCTCGCTTATAGACTACTCGTGTACATTGAAGAACAAGTAATGACTGCATGTCTCAGTACGAAAGGGCTAATTCTAAAAAAGTTTCTTACTTTTCCTTTCTTCACTTATCTTTTCCAAACGTACCCACTATTCACTACCAAAACTGCAACAGGAATCAAAATATTAGACATT
Source organism: uncultured Gammaproteobacteria bacterium (assembly GCA_964515005.1). Taxonomy (GTDB): domain Bacteria; phylum Patescibacteriota; class Microgenomatia; order UBA10105; family UBA927; genus XYB1-FULL-47-11. The sequence continues at coordinate 39,072 of CAZEVT010000003.1, read as the reverse complement.
GGCTGTGGCGGGGGTCATTTTCTCAAAATTGCGCAAAAGGCCGGATGCACGGCATACGGGACAGAAATTGACAAAAAATTAGTTAAGAAACTTAGGTCCCATGGAATACGGGCGTACCTTGATCTTGAAGCCGTCGCAAAACTCCATACGAAGTTCGACATCGTACGATTAAACCACGTGGTCGAACACTTGGTCGATCCAAATACAGAACTGAAAAGGGCACACAAATTTCTGAAGAAAAATGGCGAACTGATTATTGGTGTTCCTAATTATGAAACGCTCATACGCCTCTGCGGAGGGTACATGTTTTTACACCTTCCATTTCACCGGACGCATCATACAATAAGAGGACTTACCCACCTTATGAGAAACAATGGATTTCGTGTTGTCTATGTGAGAACGAAATCTTCGGGCATATTCTCCCGAAGTTTTCTTCGGATATTCAGACTAAACTCCAGCATATATACAATTCCTGTTAAATTACTGGAAATGTTCTCATTATCACCTCTTTTAGACCTTTTTAAGGTTGGAGACAGCATAGAGCTCTATGCAAAAAGGAGAATATAGTATGCGGGTTCTTCCAACGGGTAAAAACATAGGGCGCCGTGATGATTTAAGACAATTTTACCATCTTAAACAATTCGAAAAACAATGCGCGGATTTTGTTTTAATAGAGGGTGGCTTCGGTCAATATTATCAATGGGATCAATTTAATTTATCTAAAAATGAATTAAACAACATTCTGTCCGGTAAGCTCGTACGATTGGAATTTGAAGAACCGAATAAGTTTTGTCTTCCTGACGACACAGACAGTTATGATCGGTACTTTGATAAAATTTTCACTATCTGCCCCTATACGGCAACATGGCTAAATAAAAGACAACATAATAATAAGAGAGTTCCGATCTTTTACCCTATCAACGAGGAGTATATCCCGCCAAAAACCAAAAAACTATTCGACATCATTTACATAGGTAGCATAGTCTCATCGAGCATTCTGGAGGACATCCAAACTATGAGCAACTATAACTACAGATTTGTTTCACAACGCGTGCACAACCTTGTCACCAATTTTGACGTATCGTACCCAGACAAACTCAAATTACTCGCGCAAAGCAAGGTAGCCCTAGTTCACAACTTATTATTTCCGCGGGCTGATCACATTTTTTTCATCTGGAGGACAAAGGACTGGCGCAAAAACGAGGCCTTCCGATTCATTCCGCCATGGTATCGTTTCTGGGAGATGTTTAGTAATAAAAATATTGTAATACCGCAGGTGAAGAATAGGATATTTGAAAGCGCCTTGTGCCGAACGCTTATTCTTTGCCGGAAAGATCCTTTTAACATTATTGAAAACTTCTTCGAACCCGGTAAGGATTTTATTTATTATGAGTATGGCAAGCTAGATGAAAAACTTCAAGAAATACTTAGTAATTATAAAAAATATGAGGGGATTATCGAAAGCGCGTATAAAAAAGCCCATGCAAGCTACACGACAAAGGCCCTTGTCAACAATTATCTATCTAAATTGTATCGGTGATATCATTTCTTTTTAACATGTTGTAATGATTTCTGTGTTTGATAGATCATATTCTGTATGCCGTCCCTTAATGCAACACGAGGCAGCCACCCGGGTAATCTCCCCATATTGAGTGACGGCAGTGGATCGTGACCTTTTGTCCTTCCAGGATAGTATTTTGCACCGGTTAAATCACAAATTATTTGCGCGATATCAATTATGCGAACCCATTCGTAGCTACTTGCATCGTACACAGTTCTACGCAAATTATTGGTACGTAAAGCCATGTAAAATGCATTGCAGACGTCGTCTATATGCGTAAATTGACGCCATTCTTCTCCATTTGTCATCATTTTAATTTTTCCACTTAATAGGGCCTGAGAAATAAAATCTGAGATAACATGACTTTTTATATTTTGCTCTTCCATTACCCCGTAGGCATTCCACACTCTGACGCACGCTCCTTTAAGTAAATGCGTCCAGACTTCTCCTAGCCTTTTGGTTACGCCATAGACCGTATCGCACTCTTCGGATAACTGGCTGGAAACAAACAAAAATTTTTTCTTGTCTTTTTCGATGTGCTCAAAAATATTGGCCATTAACTGCAAATTCCACTTAAGCTGGGACATTTGCACTTTAGACTCGTATAAATATTTTGAACCTCCGACATCCCAAGCGAGAAAATAAACATTATCTATATTTTTAAAATCGAATTTAAAAACTCTCCCGTCCTCTTTTTCATCTTTCTTAATATCAAAATGTACTACCTTTTCATTCTTTTTTTCGAGGAATTTACATAACGAGGTACCGATTCCGCCCTCAGAACCTATAACTAAATTTGTGATCATATAAATATCCTTCTTCTAATTATTTGCCGGATTTATGAACTTGTTCATCAATCCAAATATACGTTTTTTCCAGTCCGCTTTTCAAAGACGCAGTCGGCGTCCAACCAAGCTTCTCTTGAATTAATCTATTATCTGATTTTCTGCCTCTCACCCCTTGTGGTCCTGGAATGTGTTTTATTTTCAACTTCTTTCCTGCTATTTCCATAATCATTTTAGCTAATCCGTTTATAGAAACCATTTCTTCTGAACCAATGTTCACAGGCCCTGTAAACTTACTATTCATTAACTTCCTTACGCCATGAAGGCATTCATCTATATAGAGGAAAGACCTTGTCTGTTTTCCATCCCCCCACATCTTTATAGTTCCGCCGTCTTTTGCCTCGGCCACTTTCCTGCATATTGCTGATGGCACTTTCTCCTTACCGTTGTTCCAGCTGCCTTCTGGCCCAAATATGTTGTGAAAGCGAGCGATACGTACTTCCATTCCATAATTCCGACTGTATGCGAGAAACATGCGCTCGCCAAAGAGTTTTTCCCAGCCGTATTCGCTATCGGGAGCCGCAGGGTAGGCTGACTCTTCTGAACAGTTTGGGTTGTTTGGGTCTACCTGGTTCCGCTCCGGATAAATACATGCTGACGAAGAAAAGAAGATTTTTTTGATCTTCACAAGTCGTCCAAAATGAAGCATATTGAGATTAATCTGTGCAGAATTACGCATGACATCCGCATCATGGTCTCCGGTAAATATATAGCCTGCACCGCCCATATCGGCTGCTAGCTGATATACTTCATCAAATGTGTGGTTTAAAATTTTCTGACAAAATTTTTGGTCACGAAGATCTCCGATAATAAATTCATCTGCTCCTGATTTACTATACTCCGGTTTTTTAAGATCAACACCCTGAACCCAAAATCCTTCCCCAGCAAGCCTTTTGACTAGATGGTGACCGATAAAGCCGCCTGCTCCGGTAACGAGTGCTTTTTTCATATCGTCATTATACACAAACTATTAATAACTAATAAGCAATTTTCGCAATACGTTCATCATAGATACGCGGATCTTCCAAGGAATATGCTTCACGCTGTTAAAATAAAATTTCTGAATTTCGCTTCTCAATTGAAATGCACTGGCAAGTACTGACCGATTCCCTATTGATAAAGGTATCGAATGAGCGTGGCAGTACTCATATGCGGCTCGGAAAATCCGTCCTTTCTCAATCACATGAAGCGACTGAAATAATGGCCTCATCGTGCAATAAAAACCATCTACATATGAGCTTCGATACGATCCCATGACTTCAAAATTCCAAGGGTTTTCTCTATGAATTAGTAAATCTTGTAAATAGGAGACTTTCCAAAAACCCAATGCGGTGCACCTATACGGGGTGCCTTTCTCATAGAGGCCATACTGTCCATCGGATGTTTTGCTGTCCGGTTTCGGCGAGGGCAACATATGCATATGTTTGCCATCATGTTTTTTCATAAACTCCAGCGCCTCAGCAAAATCCTGTGATTGGATTCTCTTAATCGGGAAAATGTCATCTAGCCAGATAAAAACATATGGTGTGGTTATCTGTTTGAGGATTGCTTGAAGGCTTGAGGACCAATCTGTGTCCGGTCCGGAGAGTATCGTTTGTATCTGTTTGTCTTTTAGGGGCATGGTATTGCTTCCCAGGTATAACGGGTAGGGACAATTTTTCCAATATTTGCGCAAGCAGTAGAGAAGGGGCCGCCACAAATCAGAATATTTGTCACAAGACAAAAACAATATGGTCAAATCATTGGATGTCATTGTCTAATTATACCTTATTCACTCTTCCTCGAATACTTTTGTGTTATACTTGGGGATCAAAATATGAAAAGAACGCTTATATTTCTTAAGGAATATTTTACGTATATCAAAATGGAACCACGCCTCATATCCGCAATACCAAAGAGAATTTGGGAGGAATTTTCGTTATATGCAAGGTTTATTTTCGTTAAATCTATCAAAACATCTAAAAATGTAAGACTTCTAAAACAACTAGAGGGCTTACGTGCCGACATGGAAAAGGCCGACCCGGTGTATAAACCCTCTATCCACTGGGAAGATTTATATAATCAGTTCGAACGGGTGTTGTATGTTGAAGACATCAAGAATTTTAAAACACAGAGATATAATAGGACCTTTTCTGCCTTTGCTCCAACAAACCCCAGATTCTACAAGATGTTTTTGTGGGCGTACTGGCAACTTATACGAAAACGGGATTCTCTCCATTTATTACATACATTGGAAGAGCCTCGAATTGGAAATCCTGTTACGTATGATATTAACGGAACGGTAATGTCATACGACCTTCTTCAGTCACTTGATGAATTTTATACCATATACCCTCGTATTAAAACAAAACATAAACACATCATTGTGGCCGAGCTGGGCGCGGGCTATGGCAGACTCGGATATGTAAGTTCGAAAGCTATTCCAAAATCCACATATATTATCGTGGATCTTCCCGGGTCACTGATACTCTCACAGTATTACCTGTCCCGACTTTTTCCCCGTCATAAGGTTCTTACGTATGATGCCTCACGAAGAATGAAAAAGTTTGACCGAGCGTTATTATCAAAATACAAAATAGTTTTTCTCGCACCCTGGCAATTAACAAACATAGCGGATGAATCCCTTGACGTATTTATCAATATCTACTCGTTCCAAGAAATGACCATGCCGCAGATTGAAAATTATTTTTCTCTTATCGATAAGAAGTGTAAAGGAATATTCTATACAAAACAGTATTACGATAATGAAAATCTTAAGGATCAGTTGCGAATTACAAAAAATGATTATCCAATAAGGAAACATTGGAAAACTATTTTCGAAAGGACATCTACGGTTTCCCAACATGTCTTTGAATCTCTGTATAAAGTTTAGAATTCTGTACTAAAATATAGTTTATTTGTCATTTTTATTCACGTGTTCTTATTTTATACGAAAGTATATGAAACGCACAGAGCTGATTCAACAATGGTATGGAATTAAGTGCTGTATTTATCTTCACAAAAATCGGTGAGACATTATAGAGAACCGTTGGCAGGAATCCGTATCTAAACTTACTGACTTCAGAATAGTTCGAGCGACCGAAAATCCTACCCATCGTCCATATATTACTACGGAAGTATTCCCTATTCATATGCATTGAAGCCTGTTTATAATAAATTAAAAATGGTATATAAAGGGGATTGAGCGGGTTAAATTCATAAATGATGAGTCTACCGTTCTTCCGGAGAACCTTTCGTACTTTTTCCAGTAACACTTTCATTTCCGGAATGTGGTGAACCGCGTTTACCATGAGGACATAATCAAATTTCTTTTCGTTTGGTAAATCATGAAAATCCATGACACGGGCTGAGATATTTTGAAGGCGTTCTTTTTTTATCTGACCACAAAATAATTTAATTGAGTAATCAGACGTATCTATGCCGACAACATTTTTAGCTATTTTTGCGATAGGGATTGCAAAACGACCCCTCCCACAGCCAATGTCTAAAATTGAAGACGAGGACAAGTTTGGCATAAAACGTAAAAGTGTATTAAGCTCATGTCGTGATGCAAAGTCCTCAACAAAAGAGCTGTATTCTTGCCTTGCTTCACGAAGCAAGCTATTAAACTCTTCCCTTTGCGATTTTTTAATGGTGTTGTTACTTATCTTCATAGGAAACTAAGTCCCCTGAAATTAGATTTTTATAATAGGTAAGTCTTGGTCTAACTAATAGTAAGTTTTCTATAGCCGAATCGGGAACAATCCGAATATCACGTTGGATTTTCCGCCTAATCGATACCGTTTCCGAAAAATGCTTTATATTCCACCAGTAGGCACGCTCTATTGCCCATCCGAGTGCCCAGTTGCCCCGTAGATACGAAGCGATCGCATAGATCTCGCAAAGCACCAAATGAACAGGTAAAATGGTCCAGAGCCATAGCGTACCGAAGTTTTTGAGATATGAGCGGATCCTGTTTTTAAAAGAATGATACTGGATGAATGCATTATTCATGCCTGCGCTTGTGGCGCCCATCTTATGGTAAATTACCGAATCGTAGGCATAGACGATCCTGTAACCCGCCAGCCACACCCTGTGACACATGTCAGATTCTTCAAAGTAGGCAAAATAGTCCGGGTCGAAAATATCACTATTCACCGTCACTCGATCCAGAACTACTTTTTTAAACATCATACAGGCGCCTTTAGCGGTATAAAGATCAATTTGCTTGTCATATTTTTTTTGGTCCTTTTTCCCAAAGCCATAGTGGTAAAGAAATCCCGTCGGCGTTAGAAACGCGCCCACGCTATCGTGGGTATCTGGATGGTCCATGAGGAGAATTTTGCTTTGCACTCCTGCAATTTTTTTGTGGCTTTCGATAACTTTCACCAACTCGTTTAAGAATGTTTTAGTAACCCTCGTGTCATTATTTAGAAACAATATATATTTCCCTTTTGCTTTCCTGAAGCCTACGTTATTGGCATCGGCAAAACCGAGATTTTCTTTATTTATAACAATTTTTGTTTTTGGATAATGTTTTCTAACCCACGATACAGATTCATCCTTCGAGGCATTATCGACAAAAATAATTTCATGGTTTTTGTAGTCCTGCGCCGCAAGCGACCCAAAACACCCCGGTAGCCATTTAATGCCGTTCCAATTGACGATAATAATCGAAACTAATTTGTCTACCATGTTATTGCTTTCGTAATAGAACGCTTACGTTAGTCGCAAACAATTTTTGAGAGGCACGTCTCTCGTCTTCCTGCTCTATGTTCCGCGGATCAAATATGGGCGCGATCTGATTGACAAGCGTTTTCAGGACTTTAACCGTGTGCCCAGTATAGTACAGGGTCACAAACTTCCACCCCCGGAAGCGCCCAAGAATCGATTCTTTTGTATACCGTCGTAAATGGCCTATTCGTTTATCATGGAGATAATTTACCACTAGAAACAAGGGATTCAGAAGGTAATATGCGATAGGCACCGTAATCATGGCAACCGCGCCCTTTTTGGAAATCCGCGTTATATCAGCAATCGCTTCTTTTTCGTTCGGAAGGTGTTCCAAAATTGCATTCGCGACGATCAGGTCCGCGCTGGCGCTTCGTATGGGAAGCGCTTCTGATGAGCAACAAACCAAAAAAACCCTATCGGTGAGCTCCAAATCTTGCGCCAATCGCCGGAGTCTTGTAAGCGCTACTAAATTGAGGTCACATGCAATCACCTGGACGCCGCGTTTGGCGGCCTCAATAGTCACATAGCCGGACCCGCAAGCATCATCTACTAAAATCTTTCCTTTGATTCGGTCAACCTGGCGGAAAATTCTCTCAATATATTTTTTTTGCCAGTCTTCCATCGTATACGATATCCCGTAAGATTTAGCTTCAGCATTAAAATAAGAAACCTGTCCTCGCAAGTGTTCCGGCAGATGCTTCAAATCAACCATCACGGGTATACCGTGCTTCACCGAGTAATATATATTGCAATTGCTGCAACGAAGCCGTGCCTTCCCAACCGATATAATTTTTCCTTTGCACTTCGGGCATGCGAGTAATTGAATAAATGCTTTATCCATGGTGTGTGTCGGTATACATTGAATTTAATCCGTTATCAAAGATCTTTGCATACCCAACTTTTTTGAGAAAAGCGACGATGTCTTTGTTATCATCTTTGGATTCACCTTTTTTTGAATAATCCGCAGATTCTATACAGAGAAAATGGGGTCGGAAGCGTTTCCAGTCGTTACTTGCCAATACATTCTGCTCCATGCCCTCGACATCTATGCTCATAAAGTCTATAGGTACATCGTTCGCATGCTCAAAAAAAACATCTCGAAGAGGCAATACGGCAACCTTGATTTTCTCCAAAATGGTAAATCCCTGCCTTAGGTATGCTGCCGCGTGACGGGCCTCGAATGTGGAAAGCGTCGCAGGATCGATACGATAATATGTGAGTCTCCCGCGACTCCCGGCTATACCAATATTCAGATTCACATCGCGCCTCCGCGTCTTTCGGAACCGCAACCAACGCTCTGTATCCGGCTCTATGTTAATTCCCCGCCATCCGCGCAGGTAAAATCGCATGGTGTTACTGAATCGGTATGGATCATACGCGCCCACATCTACATAAAAACCACGCTTTTTGTGCCCGGTAAGGCGGTCGAGAACGAGATCCTCCCTATTTTGACTGAAGGATCGTAGTATCGGGCGGCGCCAGAGAAGCGCATACCCCTCACTCGCAATAAAGGAAATAAGAAGAAGGGGTCCGTAGCGTTTGAGGAGATTCATTGTGCTCTATTTTGCAAAAACCACTCATACTCCATCCGGATGCCATCTTCCAGTTTTACGGTCGGTCGCCAACCGAACCGAAACAGCTTTGTCACATCAAGCTGTTTTCGGGGTGTCCCGTTTGGCTTGGTTTTATCCCAGCGAATTTGATACTTGAAGCCAACGATACGCTTTACCGTTTGCGCCAGCGACTTTATCGTTTGATCGCCCCCGTAGCCAATATTAATAATCTCAGAGTTGTTGTAATGCTCCATGAGGTAGACGCACGCGTCCGCCATATCATCAACATAGAGAAATTCCCTTCTAGCGCTCCCATCTCCCCACAAGACCACTTCTTTCGCGTGAGCAGTTTTCGCGTCGTGAAATTTTCGGATCATCGCAGGTAGAACGTGTGAATCATTCAGATCAAAGTTGTCGTTCGGTCCATAAAGGTTTGTCGGCATGACGGATATGAAATTGGTTTTGAATTGATCATTGAACGACTGACACATTTTGATACCGGCTATTTTAGCTATCGCATATGCATCGTTCGTCGGCTCCAAGCGGCCGGTCATAAAATAGCTTTCCTTGATCGGTTGCTTGGCAAGTCTGGGATATATACACGAACTCCCCAAAAACAACAGCTTCTTTGTTTTGTACTTCCAGGCGCTATAGATTACATTTGTCTGAATCTGAATGTTGTCGTAGATAAAATCCGCTTTCTTTGTGCTGTTGGCCAGGATGCCGCCCACTTTGGCCGCTGCCAAAAACACGTAATCCGGCTTATGGGCAGCAAAAAACTTCTCCACATCTTTTTGATTTAACAAATCCAGTTCTTTCCTCGTTTTTAGTATGATGTTTGTATATCCCTTGGAGTGTAGACTCCTTATGATGGCAGTGCCAACCAATCCACTCTGCCCTCCTGCAACGAATATTCTATCGGTCTTACGCATAGTGCTCCCTTCTCTGAATAGTTCCCAATGCCATGGCAACCATCTCCAATAACTTCATGATTAACATACCGAATGCGTGGAGCGGGTCGCGAATGAACATACCTGGGCGCTTAAAATACAATTCGTATCGCAAGAAAATGTTTGACTGCTTTTGGAAATATTCCCGGCTTCCTTGTGTTTGGCTGTACCGACGCATCCGCATTCCGTAATAGTATTTTTTCCGAAGCAATTTCGCAAGAGAGAGTTTTCCCTCATCGTGCAGTATATACGCAGTAATTCTTCCTACAGCATGATTCCCAAAACGTGCTTTTATTCGCTGGGGGAGTTCAAAATCTTCGGGACCCGTAAGCGCTTCGTCGTACCCGCCTATACTATCAAATGCTTTTTTCTGGAAAAACCTGGCCGACTCTATCCAATCAACGTGTTCATAGTAGGATCGCTCTAGCGCTTTACACTTTGCCCAAAACCCGCTTCCGAATGACTTTTCGGGTACGACCACCGCGATGTAATCGTTTTTTTGAGTTATCTTCGCGCATCGGGCCACAACATCCGGCGTCAGAATCATATCCGCATCGAGAAACAACAGGAACCTCCCTCTCGCCTTTTTCGCACCGAAATTACGCTGTGCTGAACGCTCCGGGCCTGCATCAAATACACGTTTAGTATAACGTTTGGCTATCTCTTTCGTTTGGTCGCGCGATCCATTATCGACTACGATAATTTCTATATTGCGGTATGTTTGATCCTTAATGCTTTGCAGACACAGCTCAATGTGCCCGGATTCATTTTTTGTCGTAATGACTATGGAAACTTTCGGACTTTTCATACTGAACGTCCATAGAATTTTTTTATCGCGGCAATGACGAGATCAACCTGTTTTTTTGTAAGATCCGGATACATGGGAAGAGAAATAATCCGGCGGGAAGCTTTCTCTGCCTCCGGGAAATCGCCTTTTTTGTATCCGAGATGTTTGTATGCCTTTTGCAAGTGAAGCGGCGTCGGATAATGAATAAGCGTTAATATCCCTTGAGCGAGAAGCGTCCGCATGAGCGCATTGCGCCTGGGCACTTGCACCACATAAAGATGAAATACGCTTGTCCTATCGGCAAAATACGGAGGAGTCTTCTCGACAATCCCGCGAAGCCGCTCAGAATAATACTGGGCCCATGCCTGGCGGGTTTTATTCCATGCGGTAAGATACGGCAACTTTGTCCGAAGAAACGCCGCCTGAAGCGTATCCAGACGGGAATTCACGCCAACCGTATCATGGACGTATTTTTTGCGCTGCCCATATTCACGAAGGAGGCGTACCTTACGGGCAAGATTTGCATTGTTGGTAACAACTGCTCCCGCGTCACCATATGCTCCAAGATTTTTACCCGGATAAAAAGAAAAGGCGGCAAATTCGCCGAAGGAACCCGCGTGCTTGCCTTTATATAGTGCTCCATGTGCTTGACACGCGTCCTCAACTAGATATATCTTCCTGCCGGTTTTTTTGATGATTTTTTTCAACTCATCCATCTTTTCCGGCTGTCCAAAAAGATGAACCGCAATAATTGCGCGGGTCTTCGGGGAAATTTTTTTCTTAAGGTCTGTCAGATCCATACCGGAATCTATGGGGTCCATGTCCACAAAAACCGGGCGCAAGCCGTTTTCGGAAGCGCCGAGAGCCGTCGCAATGTACGTATGGACCGGCACGATAACTTCATCGCCCGACGAAAGGCCAAGCGCACGAAAACCGAGAATGAGTGCATCGGTGCCGGAGTTTAATGCGATACAATGCTTTACACCGACATATTTGGCAAATTCTTTTTCAAACAGCGACACGCCTTTCCCATTGATAAATTGTGACTCAACGAACACTTCACGAACGGCGCGATCGATATCTGTTTTTAGATGCGCGTATTGAATTTTTAGATCAACAAAAGGCACCTTCATAGTAGGCACTGATTATAAAACAAATCTTCCTTATTGGACAGTACGGACTCTTTTAAGGACCCGCAAGCTTTCGCCGACGGCATCCTTCCATCTAAGGCTATTCACCCATATCATTCCGTTTTCTTGATACTGGCGGTACCGTTTCATGTCACCGATAAGTTTGACTGCTTCCTCTGCCATATCGTGCGGAGAGTTATTTTTAATGACAATTCCAGTCCTGCCATTTTTCACCACGTCTTTGAGGCCTGACACATTGTAAACGATTGCGGGAGTCCCCATGGATGCCGCTTCCAGCACAACAAGTCCCCAACCTTCCTTCACAGATGCATGCAAAAGAAGTTGTGCTCGCGCCATAAGATTAAATTTGCGTTTTTCAGAAACATTTCCAAAAAATTTAACATGATGTTGTATCTTATATTCGTGCATCATACGATTCAACTCCTCAATATAGGCAGGTTCGCCAAGGCCAACGATCCACAGCCTCGCGTCATCTTGCGCGCGCGCGATAAAAGAAAACGCTTTAATGATTTCCTCTACGCCTTTCATCCGGACGACTCGCGAAACAAAAATATACGTCGGACTCTTTTCTTTTTCCTGTCCCCTGTACCCTGTCCCCTGTACCCTGATAACAGGGCATGGTATTGCCACACACTGCGTGCGCGGAATCCCTCGTTCGACTAGCTCCGAGACGGTAGAGTCCGCGTCCGTCCAAAACAAACAATGTCTGTACAGCCGGAAATACCAACGCTCCAAAAATTTCCCGATGATATTTTTTGGAAATGGGAACATATAATCCCATATTTCACCCGCTATTTCATGAATAAACACGACCACAGGCTTCCATGTAAACAAAGGAGAAAAAAATGGAAAACCGTGCACTTCGTCCACAATGACATCCACAAGTCTTGCATTGGCCAAAAGATAGATCGGCGCGTAAAGATATACGGAGAGTGACCCCCAACGTCTGACAAAATGAACGCCTTCGACTATGCTCTCTTTTGCGGCTCCCGGGTAGCTTGCGGTAAGCCACGTGACCCTATGACCGGCAGCAACCCACCCTTTCGCGTGCTCCATGGTAACAAGCTCCGCGCCCCCAGATTTTGGATGGCGTACATCCCTCCAGTTGAGAATGAGGATGTTCATAGGTTAGCCGATGTTTATGCGGAAATTCAGTTCCGGATCAAAACGCCACTTCCGTTTACTCGCGTCATCGTAGTAGCGGCGTATCCGTAGGCGGTAAAATACCGCAAATGTGTCATTGAGCACGTTGAAGATAATCTTAAGCATTTTCTCCCACACAATACTCGATTTTGAGGTAAAAAGGTCTATCTCGACCGGCGCCTCAAAAATCTTTTTGTACCCCAGATGGTAGGCAACGGCCAATATTTCAATATCAAAGGCAAATTGCTTTACCAAGAGTCTGGGAAGAACGTCTTCAAGGACACGCCGCTTGTAGATTTTCATCCCTACCTGCGTATCGGTCACATCCAATCCGAAAAGTAATTTAGCAAACTTCTGGTAACCCCACGAAATAATTCTCCGAATAAACGGATATTCAACTTTCGAATCCGGATGACGTTTACTGCCGATAACGATGTCTGCCTGCTGAAATTCGAATTGCGCAAGCATCAAAGGAAGTGCTTTGACTTTAAGGTCCATCCCTCCATCTTTAAATCCGATAACGTCCCCTCGAGCCTCGGAAAATCCATATCGTACTGCGTACCCCTTTCCATGGTTGGTTGCGTATCCTACGACGCGCACGCGTGAATCTTTGACTTTCCTGGCCTCTTTGAGACTATTATCCAGCCACCCGTCGATAACGGGAATAATTTCAAAGTCGCGCCCGGTACCCTTGAGAGTCGCCAACACTTCTTCTATATCTCTCTTAATGGTTTTTTCCTGCCGGTATACCGGGATGATAAGACTAAACTTTTTCATAGGCTGTCTTCAAATAATATCCGCCTGATAAAAGAACAAATAAGGCAGAAACCGCAATGTTGAGAAGTATAACAGAGGAGATACTCTCGTGAAATAGACCGATACCCACGATCTGGAGCAGCGCGGGAATCATAGTGACGACTCCTATACCGGTTTTCCCTAGCGCCAGGCACGACAGCGCGATAATGTTGCCGATTGAAAAAAGCGCCAGAAACACCCCGAACAGCCCCAAGTACTGCGCACCTCCCGCGTACGCATTACCGAAGAGTAGGCTTATGATGACATGGGGAAAAACGAAATATATTGCCGTAAGAACCAGAGAGAGCAAAGCCACGCTGCCTGCGGCAATCACAATGAGCTTGTGAGTTGCAGTACCTCGCGCCACGCGTTCCGAGACGACCGGAAACAGCACGACGCCTACCGCCGATGACGCATAAAAGATAATTTTTCCAAGAACCGCAAGTGCCGCGTACAAACCCGCAGCTTCCATATCAAAGAAATGACGCACGAGAATGATATCTGTTGAATAGAGCGAAGTTATTCCCAAGAGCGTCAGAAAAGTCGGCACCGCATACCGAAATGCGTCTCTCCCGGTTAACCCGGTTGGTTTTGCTTTCGCCCGAAGAATAAACCGAAGCGGAATAAAAAACCATACGTATCCCACAAAACTTGCGAGCACCGCAGCGCCCAAAACCCCGGATACACCCCAGGAAACTGCAGGAATACTCAAAACCACTTTAAGAAGAAGTCCTGCAGCCCCAAGCACGCTGACCCAGATAAACTTCTGGTATCCCGTAAGTGTGCCGAGTGCAGCCACGGTCAAAAGTGATAAAACCAAAAGAAGATAGACCCAAACAAATAATACTGGGGAATTCAAATGAAGAAAAGATGCGATAGTCGGAGCCGCAATGTATGCGATGGGAAATCCCATGATGCTAATTACGGCGAACACCTTTGTCAACTTCAAAAAAAGGAATTTTGCCTGACCCATTTCCCCTCGCGCCTTAAAACCGGAAACGTATTTCACAATTACCGTATTGGCAACGGTCAGTGGTACGGAAAATACGTACAAAAGAGAAATAAGCGATGACAGCTCGCCGTATCCAGCCGGACCCAGAAGCCTTCCCATTAGCAGGTGATAAACGTACGCAAAAACATTTGCCGTCATGGTTCCGGCAAACACAATTGCACTACTCTTGGCGAGAGTATGCGACATGACTTTCTGAATTAATCCTCTAAGATGCATAAAACTTGGTTAGTCTACGAATCGTAATTTGATAAGCGTCCAGAGCGCTACGACGCCGTCTCTCCATGTAAGCTTCTTTCCCTCTGAAAACTTGCGACCAAAATAGGATATGGGGACTTCATAAATCTGATACCCTTTCTTCAGCACCTTGGCGGTGAGCTCGGGTTCAACATCAAATCGTTTGGCGCGAATAGTTATACCTTCAAGAACTTTTTTCCGGAACACTTTATATCCTGTTTCCATATCGGTAATGTTTGTATTAAACAAGAGATTGGTCACGAGCGTCACAAACTTGTTCCCCTGGGCATAGATAAACATGGTCGAAAGATGGGGGCCTAGAAATCGTGAGCCGTAGACAATGTTGACGTGATCATTTTCAAATGGCGTCAGGAGTACCGGGTAATCATCCGGGCTATATTCCAGATCCGCATCCTGCATGAGGATAATATCGCCCGAAGATTTGCGTAGTCCCATCGTTACCGCGCTTCCCTTCCCTTCGTTCTTCGACCTATACAGGACGGTCACCTTTTTCTCCCAGGATTTTAAAATTTTCCTCGTGGTATCCGTTGATCCGTCGTCGATGACGATAATTTCCCTCTCCCACCCGGCAAGCGGAGCCCGCCAAACGCGGGTAAGAATTTCCGCGACTGTTTTCTCTTCGTTATAGACCGGAATAATAATCGAAAGTTTTTTCACTGCATGGCCCTTTCATATGAGGCGACCGTTTGCCGTGCAGTCTTCTTCCAGGTGAACCTCCTCACCCATGCATCTCCCTCGCCTACCAGTTTTTCGCGCTCACTCGGCGTCAAAGTAAATATGTGTGACATCCCCTCTGCGATCGACTCTATGCGTTCCGGCTGAACCCCAATGGCAGGACCGGCTATTTCCCGAAGCGATGAGGTAGTCGCCGTAACCACCGGACAACCGCACGCCATAGCCTCGAGCATCGGGAATCCGAATCCCTCGTAAAAAGAAGGGAGAACAAGACAGGTCGCAAGTGAATAAAGAGCCGAAAGTTCCCGACCCGAAACAAAGCCAGTAAGTATTACTGATTGGGCTACATTCAGCGATTGTATAACTCTTTGTATGTCTTTGGTTTCGGCAAGCCCCGGATTTGTAAAAGCCGCACCAACCAATACCAGCTTCGCCTTTGGCGCCAACTGCGCGAACGCCTTGAGAAGCCCTTGAACGTTTTTGTTCCAGTTGACGTCCCCAACATACAACACAAAGCGGTCAGGTAGTTCAAATTTTTTCTTGACTGCCGTCAAAAGTTTGACATCTGTAACCCGAATAAATTGTGGATCCGGCGCCAGGTGAATAGCGTCTATGCGGGATGGGGAGATACCGATTATTCTCTCGATGTCGCGTTTGGAATATTCCGAATCCGTCAATATTCTTTTGGCTCCCAATAGTGACTGTTTTTGAATTTGCCATTTCACCCCCCCGCGAAGCCCGGCGGGAAATTTGCCCGGAAATACAAGCGGCGTAAGATCATGGACGGTCACGACCGTGGGTTTTGGCTTAATGATGGGGAGCGTCAAAAAAAACGGATCAAAGTACGGATAATGGACTATATCCGCATTAATGGGTATATTTTGTTTTCGGGTAAATAAAGTATACGAATGTTCACTTGCGTACTGTTTCAATGAAGCGATTAGATTCTTAGCGTAGGTCCCCACGCCACGCCTACCGTGCTCGGTATGAAGAGGTGACGTGTCAATAGCAATGTTCATTTTCTTCTGCGAGTATACCCTAAAAACAACAGTACCGCCAAACTAACGAGTGAGACTATATTACCTGCTTTTCTGGGCAAGGTATCTGTGAATGCGACAACGATAGTATGTTCACCAGACGGAACAGCTAGTTCAATAAGACCATGACCCGTGTAGGCAATGGGTGTTTCTCGGCCATCGACAAACGCCTTCCAACCGGGAAAATAAAGCGTATTGACGACAACCGACCCTTCTTTATCCATGGAAACCAAAAATTTCTTATCCAAATACTTTGTAGGCGACGCCTCCACTAAAACTCCGTTTTTAACGGTTGCGGGAGACGACGATCGACTGTTTTTCCAGCCAGTCCAAATGGTAGAAAAACTATTGCCCATGGATGACGTTCCATCGGTGAAGTTTGCGCGAGAAAGATAATACGCTTCATTCCTCGGTTGATACAAAACCGGCCGGGCGTAGGCTGCGGCAAAAAACACGGCAATCAACCCAACAAACAACCCCAACCACTGTCTTTTTAGCTTACTTACCCAGTATGCCGCGGCAAAGCCTGCAACAGGAATGACAAACGACAGTAGCCTCCAGGGATACTGCATGAGTTGTAAGGGTTTCACCCATTCCCAGAAAGCCGTAAACATGGGAAGCATAAGTAGGACACCAAGACTTATCACTGTCGCAAATAACATAATGAGTCGTTTTGGCGGTTTTGATTTTTCCCGGCGAAACGCCCAGAGCGCGCCTGCCATCACCAGTATCGGCGCCAAGCCTATCTGAAAAGATATTTTATTTCCCACGCTTCCTGTTCCGGAAAACTCGGTCCCCCAGGAAGGTATGAGTAGTTCGTGGATGGCAACGAAATGCTCACGAAAGTTAACGGTATTGAGGCCGACCACAAACTTCTGCTCCAGGACGGCCGGCAACCAGAAAAATGCAGACAATCCCAATCCTCCCAACATCCAGAGAATGGCTCTGCGGTCTTGGATGAAGAGGTAAAAAAAGATAAAGGCAGTAAAAAGCATTGCTAAAATATTGTGGCTTAAGATAAGAAACCCTAAAGCCACCGCGAACCATATATACTTCTTTTTTTCTATAAAGTTGAGTGCCAGGAAAAGAAACGCTATCGCCCAAACCTCACCGATTGAACCGCGCACATAGAGATCCACAAATAGATACGGAACAAACATCGCGACCGTCGTACCCACGAGCGCAGCAACGGCCCCAAACATCGCCGAAAGCCATAATAATGCGCCGGCGGCAAGGGCTATATAGCCTAAACCCATGCTCATTTGAAATGCATAGACAGCATCATTCGTAAATATGCGAACAAACGATCCGATATAATTAGGCAATGGATAATGGTAGTTAAAAATCGGTATACCGTAGCCACTATTCATGTCTGGGGCCCATCTTGGTATCACGTACCCGGCGCCAAGCATCTTTGCAAACTCCACAATGCGAATAATGTGATATTCCCCGTCATGAGTCGGAATATAGGAGCGACCGAAAAGAGGCAGCACCGCATAGCTGACGCCGACAATAACCATACAAGCGGCGATAATGGTTATACGTTTTTTCATAGGCCTACGGCGAGTTCTTCTACGCGATATTCACCGATAGTTTCCTGACTCGTTCGTGTCCCCCATTTTGACACCGTTTCCTCATACCATTTTTTCTGGAATCCGGGGTCAAGTGTATCCCTTTGGATGACTACGTACATCAGCTTTCGTCCTTGGTCATCCGGCAGATACCCGTATTTCTTATTGCCGTAATACCCAAGAAGATATGTCCATGCATCCTGCCAAAAGTACGGAATTGTGTATGCCTGAAAAGAAAAGGGTCTTCCTTGTGCACGTTCGTATACCCAATCGATAGCGGCAAGTTGATCCGAATACCTCACGGCCGGTTGCGGTCCCTGAAAAAAAACGTTCCTATTGATAGGAAGATTCCTGTACACAACGCTCAAACTCATGACAATGGACAGAAGTAGTAGTACTCGCCCGAGCCTTGCATTCCACCGCATGATGGATTCAATAAGGAGGGAAAGGCCAATAAGGAGTCCGGCGATAACCCCCGCGTACAACTGCTCGAGCATTGCATGCCGAAGAAGTGAAAATACGACGGGCGGCGCGAATATCCATACGGCGAGGATGCGGTGATCCGGATTCTTTTTCGTCGCCCGGATTAAGACAAACGCAATCCCAACAATCAACATAAATCCGGCGGTGCGGCCGGAAAACCCGAGAATTGCTGATGCTTGCTCCCACAACATTTTGAATGCTCCCGCTATCGAACCAAAAAAATCCAACCGGTATCCGGTTTTACCCATAAGCAGGCCCGCAACTGCATTGGATACAAGAAATTCGTGCCGAAGATCAAACGCCACATAGGTGATAAGTGATGTCAGTACACCCACTGCTGCGGCCGCGGCGAGAATGAGCGGCCTGGTTCGCACCACCGTTTTCCGGTACATGAAGCAGGTAATTACCCCGATAACCGCAAAGAGTAAATAATTAATAAACTCTGCCTGTCCGATCATTCCATATACGAATGCGGCCGCGACCAGATACCACGGACGACCGCGCACAAACCGAAGTAAGGAAAGGATAAATAATAAAGAGAGCGGAATGGAGAGCGGAGGATTGGAAAGCCAGCGGGCATACACGATTAACAAATAACTCACAGCAAAAAGGGTGGCGGCAATGAGTCCCGCACGGCGACTTTTGGTTAATTCGTATGCAAGCAGGTACGCCAAAAATACAGTAATACTCTGAATGAATATAAAAAACGCAGAAACGCCAAGAGGGTTTCCCTGGGAAAGCGCAAACGGGACGGATGCAAGATAGTAAAAAATCGGGCCGTGAAAAACTCCGTCAATGTCTGTTTTGGAGCCGATGAGCGTCAATTTATGGTTGACCGCGATATCGCGGATGGCCAAGAAATCCCTTCCCTGCTCCGGGCCAAAAAACAATTGATCCGGCATCAGGTACCATCGCAAAACGAATGCAATAATAGCAAGTCCTATGAGAAAAATCTTAGTTTTTTTATCCATACGTGGCCCACGAGAAACACACCTACCGGTACAACAGTAAGTGCGAGCCTTAACATCGGCCCTGGTCCTTCATAATACCCCATCCACATATACGGAAGATGCCGCAGTTCCAGTGCAAAAGACAGAACAAGCGTAAAAGCCGCGAGAAACCGATGGGTCTTCATAGGCAGTAATGAAGCTGTCATAATAAGCCAAACCGCATACCATGGATACAACTCTTCGCGTAAAGGCGCGAGAATAAAAAATACGGCTGCTAGAATCCAGTAGGACCAAACCAGCGATTTGTTCATCACAAAAATGAGAGGTAGCGTTGCGCCCTTTATAAACCAAGAAGCAACTAACGTTATGATGCCATTTATTTTCTTTCCCTTTTGCCAAAACCAAATTCCCAAAAGTGCAAGTACCATCATGTAGATATCGTTATGGCCGTTCATAAGGACTTCGATAAGCACCAGTGGATTGAGCGCGAAAAATATTACGTTTGTCAGATTTTTCGTCATGCGCCAGATGAAATAACTAAATCCCAGATATACGACGGCGTTCATAAATTTAAACGCGATAATCGTCAACCAGACATTGCCGGCTCCCACGAAGTGCGGAATCGCGCTAAGCAAAAGCCATACCGGCCCATAGAGCGCGAATTTATTCGCGGCTCTCGTGAAGGCTAGATTTGGTTCATTAGGAATCTCCACCGGCATTACCACGTATGGATTTTCTCCATAGTGATACGCAACTTTTGCCGTTGCCATATAGTTAAAAAGATCGTACGTAAGTGCCGGGTATGAAAAAACAAACATCACTGAGGAAACCAACAAAATCTTAAGCGTTACGTTCCAAGAAGGAAAAATTTTCTCTCTGTTTTTTAGAAACCATAGATAACAGACAAACAAAATCAAAAGGAGCGAGAGAAAAAGGATCGTCGCAGTTGGCCGTTGGTGGTACACCATGTTGAAAAGAGGCTCGTGTAAACGCAGGAACAACGGATTCGTGGATAGTGTCAGATTGGGGTCCGTAAAACCGTAGGAGAATATACCAAGCGCCGCGAGCGTTATGATAAATAATCCTACTGCCATAGCGTTCGTAGATCAATAGAGGTTTGTATCATCCGCCCCAAGTTAAGCTCTGTTGCGGGTGATTGCTCCGGACTCCAGATAAATGTTTTTGGGGTAGTTATCAAAAGTTCGGATAAGGTTTTTTTATGAGCGGCAGCGGCCTCCTTAACAATCGGTGTTTGTTGCAATGCCTTAAATTCGTTGTCAGACCGTACCAAGGCGTCTACTCCCAAAAGATACTGCTTGTACTCCATAAGCGTTTTTGCCTCTACTAAATATTTATCAGAAAGCGCCAAATGATATTTTGCTTGTGCAATAGTACCGAAATACCAATACTTCTTAAGCGTATCGATAATTCTGGTTACTTTGTACAATTTATTTCCCGGCATAAATGACGGATACGGAAGTACATAGTCAGCATGTGCGGGGAATGTAACTATTAAAAAGAAAATCGTTATAAGTAATAACTTTAAAAACTTTTTGTAGGCAATCGGAAAATGAAGTGCGGAGTAATAGGCAAATATAAGTCCGTACCGACCATCCATAAATCCTTTGTGTCGGATGAACAAGGATAGAAACGTCATTTTAGGCTTCACTATATTATAGAGTAACCACGTCCACGCATTCTTGGGGGTTCCATTCTTTTTCATCTCGAGCGCGGTGAGTGTTGTATATGTATCCGCCTTTCGGAAGTAGTCCTCCTTGGTTCGGTACGACAGGTGATCCATCGGATGGGTTAAGTGCCCGACTTTACCGTCTACTTCTATCTGCTCGTGGACGGTTTTTGAAGGAAACCTTGCCCTGCCGCGGCGAACCAAACGTATCACGTAATCGGGATATTGACCGCCTTTCCGCATCCAATGACCCCAGAAGTAATTCTTGCGCGGAATGTAGTAGCCGTTTTTAGACCCGTCGCGCACTGCCTCAAGAATTTCTTTCTTAAGCTCGGCCGGTATTGTTTCATCTGCATCAAGCTGCAAAATCCAATCCCCACCACACGCGTCAAGCGCCTTCTGTTTGTTGAGGTGGAACATCGGAGGATTATCTGTGCGAATAATTTTTGAAGTAAACTTTTTGGCTATTTCGCGCGTTCGATCTGTCGAACCTCCGTCAACTATCACTATTTCATCGGCAAATGAGGCGACGGACGAAAGGCAAGACTCAAGGTTTGCCTCTTCGTTGTATACCGCCATAGCAATAGATAGTGTTATCTTCTTTTTTGCCATACGAATAGTCCAAACAGAAATACAAGTGATGTTAAGCTTATCACGTTTGCGGTTTTGCGGACTTTAGTGTCCTCAAACGCCACGCGCACTGATTTTGTGTCTTCGGTCACTCGAAACGTCATAAGTCCGCGGTAATTCGGGTTTTGGAACTGAATATCTGTGGGAACCCCATTCAGATATATCATCCACCCAGGAAAATACACGGTGTTTTCAAGCATCAGCGTGGGTTTGTCGACGACAAGCTCATATTCGTGAATCGTCGTCGTGCGCTTCGTTTCCTTCACCGTTGCTTTTCCATCGATCACCTCCAAATGAGCTGCCGGCGCATGCTCCATAAACCTGACCGACCAGATAGGGCTGCTTTCTCCCGTATCCGTCGTACTTGAGTACACACCGGAATACAATGAGTCTTCATGAATTTGGTATCCTTTTGGATGCCACATAAGAAAAGTTACGAAAATAATACATAGGCAGTAGAGAATAAGAAATAATTTTTTTGTCTGGGCGAAAGCTATCCCTCCGAGAAAGGCTGCCATAAACACAGACACCGAAAGAAACCGCCAAGGAAACTGGAAATTTTGCAGTATTCTGATTGATGCCCAAATCGGGCGTGACCATTCCGTCATCATAAAGATTGAAACGGTCAGAGCCACGAACGAACCCGCAATAAGCACTTTCCGTTTCTTCTCTTTCGTTTTGGTAAGTAGGAAGAGCGCTCCAATGATCCCCACCCACTGCGGGATCCCCAGTGACTTCGTCAGCGTATCTGTTCCCCCGTAGTTCCACGGAGAGTAAAAAAACTGTGACCAGGGGACAAACCGCCTGAGTGCCTCACCCGCAGTCACGATATCGCGGAGAGTAAACCTCCCTTCTAAAAGTGCAGGGACCCAAAAAAAGGCAGACAGGGAAAAACCCAGAATAAAGGACAAAAAACAATGAACAGTAAACAACCACTTTTTCTTCTCTTCAAAAATCAGAATATAAAGTGCGTAGAGCCCGATAATGGGCAGAAACATAAGTGCAACAGCATTATGGGAAAGAATGAGCGCGGCAAGAGATACCGACATGCCAATAAACGAACGCTTCTGTAAAAAATACAATATAAGTGGAGGGAAAACGAACGCAAGGTGTTCTCCTATTGCCCCGCGAACATATAGATCGACAAACCGGTAGGGAGCTAATGTATACAAAACTGCAGCAATAACCGCCGCGTTCTTGTCGAAAGCCGCACGCATCCATAGATACATAGTCAGGGCGCTTGCCACAAAAGACAGCCCAAACACTAGCTTTGTACTATCAACCAGAGAAAATCCTATGAAATGAAACAGGCTGGCTAGGTACGAGGGCAGCGGGTACAAAAACATAAGAACCGGATGTCCGTATCCCCAATTGAGGTTTGCGGCCCACCTCGGCACGAGAATCCCGTCTTTGAGGGCTGCATAAAAATTGGCAATCCGCGCGACATGATCTTGCCCGTCATGCACAACCGGCATGCCCGAGTTAAGGAGACTCAAAATCGGCAGCAGCGAGGCCGCGATTACCCAAAACAATGGATTATGGAGTAACTTTTTCATAGCGGAAACATACGCTTTTGTATAATGTGCCCGGTCGGCAGCGTCACCGTATCAAGTATTTCTCCATCAACAATCACGGTTTCAAGCCACCCTTTATACGTCCAGGGTTTGGAGGCATCAGGCTCGATGATGAGATATACAAGTCCTTTCTTTTCGGTCCCCGGTGCATATCCGTATTTCTTTCTCCCATACGTCTCAAATAGATACTCGTAGGGGTATGTATAGATAGGAGCCATAAAGGTAAATTCGGAAAATGGTTGCCCCTTGGCGTCCGTGTAGACGTAATCAATTGCCGTCTTTTTCCCCTGTATTTTTTCAACGCCCCCCAAATCGCGAATATCGTAGGTGTAGCTTACTCTCATGCGCCAAATGGATGATACGACCATGGATAAAAGAAAGATCGAAAGTACCACGAATGCAGCTTTTGAAAAAACGGATTTTTTCATTGTGCGGAAGGTCAACGCGAGCCAGTAGGCAAAAACATAGATATAGATAAAATGCGCGTGAATAAGATAGTAGTCCCAAATGAAATTGTTAAGGAAAAGAAGTACGACATACGAGGTAGCCAAAAGAAGCAAGGAGAATTGGAAAAACATACGATGCATCTTGTTCTTGGTTTTCCATGCGAATATAACAAGCGCAACGAGTAACGCGCCCGATAGAGCAACAAAAAACTTTTCATGTAATAGTCCATGTTCCTGTATAAAGGAGTTTGCCGCGTTGGCAATATACGGACCCATATGATCGGTTATGCGGAGGAACCAGACGTCACTACCCACAGGCCCTTGAGGCGCGCTGTAGGAGAGCGCTGACTTCACAGCCATCCATCCGTGACGCATTTCAAATCCGATCAGAGGACTAAACGCCAACACCACGCTCGCGGCAGAGTACAGGTATGTCCTGACATCTTTAACACGGAATATGAGGGGAAGCGACAAAAACAAAGCCATGACAATAGGCACCGTCATGGCAAACTCAAAGTGATACGTCAGTCCGGCAAGAAATACCGCAGCGGGAGCGTATAAGCGTGGCCGCGTAGGAATCATGTATGCAAGAAACAAAAGAAAAACAATCAGGAGTGAGGCGGGGTGCGGCGACCAAATAAACCGCGACTGTGAGACAATAAGCGGCGATATGCCGACAAGAAAGAGTGCAAGTGTTGCCACCACCCGGTCAAACATGCGGGACACCGTGACGTACGTGGCGATGAGCGTGGCAACACCAAACGCAAACATCGTAAGGAGTACTCCGTACGGATCACCGCGGAAAAGCCAATACACAACGGCAAGCAAATAGTAATATCCCGGCCCCTGAAATATACCGTTAATTCCGGCGCTCCCCGACCCAATTTCCGCACCAATCAGGGTTAACTTATGATGTTCAACAATATCGCGCGCCACGAGTAAGTCACGCCCGATATCAAATCCAAATAAATAGTTGCCATTCAATACCTCCACAGCACGAAGACCCACTCCCCATAAAAAAACTATTGCAATAATAATCCATATTTTTTTCATGGTGCTCCGTTTGGCTGATCAGCCATTTCTATTGCCGGCTTCCCGTTCAAAAATGTAATATTTTTGACGTTTCCGTGGGGCATGTCGCCGGGCGCTCCGACGTACAAAATGGTTCCGTCACGCCGCTCATTTGACCATATTATTTTTCGAAACTCGTAGGTGTCGAACTTGTTTTGTGCCTCCTCAAAACTCCCCGATTTCGTGCCGCCACCTGCCAGATACTTATTGGGATCATATTTCGTGTAAAAAAGGAAAAACATATACGATTGCTCGAGTTTATTTGACACGACGACTTTTTCATACTTCCCCTTAATCTTTTCGGTCTCCGTTACGGCATCCTCATATCCGTATTGCCAATATTCAGAAAACTCGGGATTCATATGTACAAAATATTTATCGATATAATAAGCGAAATTAAACACCACAAATAGTCCATAGAGGAATATAATGCAATACGCGGCTAGGTTTTTGTATACGCCTTTTCTGGCTGTCACGATGGCAACAATTCCAAGGGCCGTGAATATCTGAAATGTGGGCAGAAAAACAAGCGTTCGGATAGCATGGGGAAGTCCGGTTGTGGGGGCGGCCGCAATAGGAGCCAGTAAAAACCATCCAAAAAGAACACTGCGTGTTGGACCCTTTACATTCTTGGCGACCCAGTATATGCCGTAGAGCAAAAAAGGAAGCTCCCAAAGATACATGAGTCCCATGTCAGGCGCGTGGTGTCTCGGATTATCCCCGGTTAAAAACAACCATTGCAATGAAAAGTGAGATAGATATCCGGAGGCCACCGTCTTGACCCAAACCAAACGCCTGTTATCCAACAACTCTCCCATTCTGTCTCCAACACTCCGATCCTGTTCAATTTTGGCAATGGTGCGCGCAAGCAGATTATTCTGATCAGTAAACGAACTTGTCCCTCGTGCCCGAAGGAGCGCAGACTTGTTAAAAAATACGGGAATAAGAGGAATAGTCACGAGTAAGCCAACAACAATCGCAGCCGCAACATATTTTTTGTTTTCAGAGGTGAACAACTGCTTGCGACAGAGAACCAGCAAAAAAATAACCATGAGTGGCAAAAAGACACGTTCACTGTGGTATGCATAAAGCCCCACCCCAAAAAGTACCGCGGAAACAGGAAGAAATATCCGCCTCCGGAGTCCTGCAAGAAATGCCGCCACAGCCCAAATATTTATCGTGATCCCTGTATTTGCCTCAAATGCAATTCGGGAAAACTGAATGTGCCAGGGAGAAATTGCAAGCAAAAATGAAGACAAAAGCGGTACTGCCTCTCCTTTTTTCCTCCCAAAAAGCTCGCGAACCAGTACATATGTCCCCAATACCGCCAGGATTCCCATGACTGCCGATGGCAGCCTTGTGGAAAACAACGAAAGGTCAAAAAGCGCGACAGACGGAACCGTGAGGTAGACATAGAGCGGGGGCTTATAATCGTCATACGACCGGATGGCAAGCGGCAGGAGAGTCCCATATTCATCCCGCCCGGTATGCAAAATGGAATATGCGTTGTACCCGAGCGCTACTTCATCCCAATCGGGGCTAATCGGCACCTCCCCGAGCTTGTAGAGCCGAAGCGAAGCGGCAATGACGATAATAGTCAAAAGTATCCACAAGGTTCTTCTCATAACTTCACGCTCCCGCTGTCAAAAATACTTATGACCGGGTTTCCGTTTAACAGGTTCACCGTATCAATTACTCTTGCGCCATCGGGTGCCGATCCTGCGTCCCACACATAAAGCGTCTTGGGATCAAGGGAACCGGGCAACTTGCCCCCGAAGCGATACTTGCCAAATCCATAGACGTGATAAAATCCTGCCGCATCAAAAGTCGAATCTTTTGTTTGAAAAAGAACATTCGGATCCGTTTTTGTGTAGAAGAGTGTATACATGTACGGTCTCCCTATGCTATCGGTGACCGCAATGGTGTCATACTTTGCCGCGATGGTCATCGCCTTCTCTAGCCCCTGCCGGTATCCGTACTGCCATTCTGCGGAAAATTCAACCGGGTAATGACGATAGTAATTATGAAGATAATAGGTGATGCTGAAGGCATATAAGGCAAGAAGAAGCATCAGAAACCCGCGCTTTTTGGATTTGAGCGTATGCAAAATTCCAAAGGCGATAAACATATGCCACGTCGGCAACGAATTGAGAGTGCGCAGCGCATGAGGCGTCTCGCGCGCGGTTGCCGCTGGGATAATCGCGGCAACAAGCCAGTACAACAAAAGTACTGCAACTGCCGGATATTCGATAGACAGGGCCAATATACCAATAACCAAAAACGGCGCTTCCAGCATATAGAACTGTCCGACGTCCTGGATCGAAAACTTCGGATTTCCGTCGCCACTCACGAACAGAAACTCCGGCCGGAGATTGTCCAAGAAGTGCAAAACAAAGCTTCGTGCATACCCAACCCTTCTGTTATTCACAAGCTTCGATATGAGACTCCCCTGCGCCCGTTCAATTCGTGCATTCGAGGTCTCAATCACCGAAAGGTCGCTAAATATGTTGACCTCCGTAAACCGAAGACGCGCTTCTTTGGATACCAAGTGCGGCACGATTGGTGCCGCAACAAGGGCGGCAATAACCACTCCTATCGCAAATTGCCGAATGTTCTTTCTAATATCTTTCCAGACAAACACCATGAGTGCGGGTACAAGAAGTACAGTAAATACCCGGGAACTGTTGAACGTATAGATGGCCGCAACAAAAGGAAGCCATGCATAGGGCCAATATCGCGGGTTACCACGAGCCTTAAGGACGATCCATATACCTAAGACTGAAAAGAAAAGCGCAATATTCGCCTCAAATCCCCCGCGGGATAAATTTATATGCCATGGAGAGGCCGCAAGTAAACCCGCCGAAAGCAAAGGCAACGTGTTTGATTTTTGCTTCACTAGCTCCTTCACAAGAAAATATGTAAGAAGCACCGTGAGCGTACCAAATATCGCCGAGGGCAACCGAACAGCAAGTTCATTAACGCCCAGAAGAGCCACAAACGGCACAGTGGCGTAGATAGCAAGCGGTGGCTTGTAGTCTCCGTATGCCACAAATGTATCGAAGGGCAGGAATCTGCCATGCTCATCGCGTCCGGTCGTCAGAATGCTATAGGCGTTGTAACCGATGGACACTTCATCCCAGGAGAGGGAGGGGGGATTATATTGGACGTGGTAGATGCGAAATAAAGCGGCTACCAGTACAATAAAAAGAAGGATTGCTTTTTTCATGGCTGCTCACTTGGAAATAAGCTCACTGTCCTGTATGATATCATAACATGAAATGGCCTTTAGTTGGACTAATTCTGGGCTCGTCACTCCTCACCCTCGCCTTGTTTTATCCGTATTCATTTAACCTCAGAAGTACCCTTCCGAATTCCGTCGACCCGGTTTTTTACGCATGGAATATTACCCACAACGTGCAATCTGCTTTCCACGGATTTAAGGATCTGATGGACACCAACATATTTTACCCGGAAGGCAACACGATTGCCCTTTCGGACACGCTATTTTCCCAGTCAATTCTGTCGGCGCCCATTCTTCTCTTGACCAAAAACCCGGTTCTCACCGAAAACCTCTACCTTTTTGCTACATTTCCACTTGCTGCCATCTCTATGTTTCTTTTATCGTATTATCTGACCGGAAATTCTATCGCCTCGATTCTTTCCGGCCTATTCTATGCATTTTCTTACCCCCGCCTCTCGCAAATCGGGCACCTGCCCGCCTTGAGCAGCCAGTGGCTTCCGCTTGTATTTTTGTATCTCATACGTTTTTTACGTGAAGCAAAATTCAAATATCTCCTTTTACTATTTTTTTGGTATTTCCTATCAATCACCTCGACCATGTACTTTGGAGTATTTTTAATTCCCCTTTCGTTTATCACCATATGCACTGAATTCAAGCAAAATATGCGCCTTCTTTTCCGACAATTTCTTATCATTCTTATCCCCGCGGCCATAATTCTTACGCTCGCGCTGTTTCCCTATATTCGACTGCGGGCGGAATATCCGGGCATCCGAAGATCTCTTGAAGACGCCGCGCGGTTAAGCGCCCAGACGCGCGACTATCTAACGGTTCTGCCGACCAGTTGGCTTGGGGACTTGGGACTGCCCATCGACACCAATGAACGACCGCTCTACCCAACGCTGACGCTACTTATACTTGGTTTTTCCGCTCTCGTTCTTACCGAAAAAAAGAATCGAAGAACCGTCCTGGGATTTTTTCTGATTTCCGCCTCCGCACTGGTGTTGTCTCTCGGGCCAAAAATCGGCAGCTTGAATATGCCTTACTATTATCTCTATAAGGTTTACCCACTCCTGGAATCTATCCGCGTTCCTGCCCGATTTAGTATCTTCGTGATTTTAGGACTATCTGTTTGTGCTGCATTTACGCTCGCAAACATATTGAAACGTACAAAACATATGACCGTCGCTGTATTTATCGGTCTTCTATTTCTGACCGAGGTGTGGCAAATCAATGTCCCATATGTCCGTGTCCCCCAGTGGAACGAAATACCCGACGTGTATCAATACCTTGAAAAACAATCCGATGACAGTGTGATCGTAGAATTACCGCTTCACCCGGAATGGAACGGCGTACGCATGGAAGACCAGCTGAATCTCACCTATGAGGAAGCGAAGGAAAATGACGTGTTCGCACTTGAAGCCTACAGGACCTACTTTTCTTCCTTCCACCGGAAGCGTATGCTCAATGGATATAGCGGATATTTCCCCACTATTTATCATGATAACTCCATTGCGCTGGACGCGTTTCCCTCAAGGGAAGCCATTAGTACACTACAAAAACAACGGGTACGGTATATAGTTGTCCATGCCGCCCAATACGTCAACGTCCCGTATTCGGATATCGAACGGAAGATTCGGGAGTTTCCGGAACTCAAACTCGTTGGTCAGTTCGGAACTGATTACGTATACACCTTATGAAAAAGCTCATTCCGTTTCTATTACTTATCGGCATCTGCCTGATCTTTTTTTATAAAACACTGCTTTTGGGCCACATTCCCTTTCCCGGCGACCTACTCGTATCCGGATATGCACCCTGGAATCATGAGTCGTACGCGGGATACGTGGCAGGCGCAGTGCCTTCGAAAGATCAGTATTTTGACGTCCTGCGGGAACTCTATCCCTGGAAGACGGTCGTCATATCGGAACTAAAGCAAAGGAAATTCCCTTTATGGAACCCTTTTAGTTTTTCAGGAGCCCCACTTTTGGCAAATTATCAATCCCAGGTGTTTTACCCACTAACCATACTGTACTTCGTACTTCCGCAAATTTTTGCCTGGACGGTTATGGTTGTCATTCAACCAGTACTGGGGTCCATATTTATGTATCTGTTTGCCACGGAAATAGGGCTCACATCCGGCGCCGCATTGCTGGCTGCCATCCTTTTTAACTTCTCTAGCTTTGCCAACGTGTGGATGGAATTCACGACCGTCTGGCATACGATTCTTTGGCTTCCGCTTCTCCTGTACCTTATCGAACGAGGGGTCAAACAAAAATCTTTATCCCTCTTTCAGCAAATACTTTTTGTTTTTGGACTGTACTCTGCCATAACCGGTGGACACCCGCAGGACTTTATCAACTCATTCTTGTTTCTTCTCGTATATACAATGCTGCGGGTTCCCCGGATACTATGGTCACAATTTCTTTTCATATTCGTCATTCCGTTTTTTATTGCCGCGCCGCAAATCTTTCCGACTATTGAGCTCTTCCGAAACTCAGCACGTGTCGCACATGATTACCTAGGCGTTATCAACAACATGCTCGTCCAGTGGTGGCAGTTGCCGCTGATGGCGGTCGTCGATTTTTTCGGCAATCCCGCTACCAAATCCAACGTTACGGGAGATTATGTCGGAAAGACATTGTCCATTGGCGTCGTTGGATTCTTCCTCGCAATTTCCTCATTATGGACAAAGCACTCCTGGCATCAAAAATTCTTCATGACCGCGGCTGGAGGTATTCTTCTTCTTACAGTGCGAACTCCACTTACCGAACTTTTGTACCGCTACCCCTGGCCGATTCTTTCAACCGGCACACCCACACGGATACTGTTTCTTCTTATGCTTGCGCTATCAATACTCGCCGGGTTCGGATTCGACGCTATCCAAAAGACGAAACAGCTACCTAAAATCTTACTCATCAGTGCCTGGGCGTTCTTCCTTATTCTTTGGATTGTGGCTCCGATAAAACGGCCGATGATCTTATCTGGCGCCATTCTGGGCATGTTTACTGTTGTTGTCGTTCTCTCAAGATATAAAAAAGTTTTGCTCTATGCACTCATTCCGATTGCTATCGGCGAACTATTGTATAGTTTTATAAAATTCAACCCCTTTGTTCCGAAACAGTTTGTTTTCCCGGAAAACAAAATCGTAACTGAGCTTCAAAACATAAGCGGCATAGACCGCTTCTGGGGATACGGCACGGCAGCGGTCGAAGCGAATTTCGCCACACAAACCGGACTCTATTCACCGGACGGCACGGATCCTTTGAATCTCTCCTGGTACAACCGATTCCTCCAGTCCAGCCAGGATGGCAACATTGCAGTGCTTTTTAATCGAACCACGAGATCCGACGCACAGCTTGCTCCCGGGTACGGACCGGGCGATCTACCAGGCAACCAATTCCGGCTTCGAATCATGGATCTTCTGGGGGTCAAATATATTCTGGATCGAACAGAAAATCCCAGCGATGATAAAACTTTTCCCATTGACCGGTTTAAACTCGTCAAACGCATCGACGACTGGGTTATCTACGAAAATCTGAAGGCTGCCCCGAGATTCTTCGTCACGTCTGACGTCCGCCCGTACGCCGATACCAAAGATTTCGAGTCACAATTTTTTGACTCACGCTTTGATAACGCAAAAACAGTACTTGTTTCCGAGTTAGACTTTCATTCGCTCCCAAAATTTGTCAGACCATCGCGACCAAACACCGCTCGCCTGGTTTCTTACAAACCGACCAAGATAGAAATTACCGTATCTCCCGAGATTCCTCAATTTCTCTTTATCAGCGACACGTTTGACAATGGCTGGACCGCAACGGTCAACGGCAAGCCTACGAAAACCTACCGAGCGGACTTTGCGTTTCGAGGGGTGGTCGTGCCAAAAGGAGATTCTACAGTGGTGTTTGACTACCGTCCACGATCCTTCCAAACAGGCATTGCCATAAGCATAATCACGCTTACCGCGATACTGATCGCGCTGATTGCCGCGCCAATCAGAAAACTGGTAGGCAAATACCAAAACAAAACTTCCGAATCTCCCGCTGGCACCTCTACGGCCCGAAAATTGTAATTTGCATGAAGAAGCCTGGCTTTCGCGCCATTTATCGAAACGTGCCACCCGGGAAAATACGTATCGGAAATATAAAAGACCGCAGGTTTGTCTGAAGTCACACGAAATGAGAGTGTATTTAATCCGCTTGATAGAAGCTGGGCTGAACCCGACCCCGAAGTGTACTCGTGGCCAAGGTGTTCCTTTATAAGGAGCGTCCTGGTGAAGTCCACTGACTGGTGCTCAATGGCAGAGAGCGCTTCCCCATCGTTGACTTCGTCGCGAATGTCAAAATACAGACCGAATCTGGGGTAAGCGGTTACATTTCTGTATAAGTCATTCCCTTCGTAGGAGTATATTTTTGTAATATCCTTTTCATATTTGGGGCTATTCCAGTACTCGAGAGCCGGGTTTTTACCCGTCCCTACGGCGACGATAGAAACGCCTAAAAAGTCCAGAGCATATTTCATCCGCGTACCCTGGGAAAGATAATACTCGTTATCCGCAAGGGTTTCTCCAGATTTGCCTTCAAGTGCCTGAAGCAGTTTTGCAGTGCGAAGCGGATACAGCGGGTTGTATGTTTCCGTGCTATATATTCCAATTATCGTTTCCAATTCAGGTTCTGAGAGCCCATACGTTCTTCCAAGCGATTTGTTCGTTTCAGAACGAACGAACGTATTGACTGAAAGATCGGGATAGAGAAACTTAGTATTGGAAAATGTCAGAAACCGGTAACCCATCCGAAACAAATCCCCGTACACAAGCACAAGCACGATCAGCATGAATAGTACTTTGGCAAAACGAATCTTCTGTTTGAAAAAGAAATAGCCAAATCCGGCAACTCCAAACAATACCATCGAAACGATCTGTATTTTTGCGTTTGAAAACTGTAGCGCGTAGGGCGCTCCCCAACGAGCTGCCGCGAAACCCAGAAGAAACAATATCGCGACAGACCCGAGATACGAGGTAAACGCGCGCATCCTGAATCTGTCATTGTGTTCTAAAAATGCTTTCAATCCGAAACCGGCAAGCATTGCCCCGCCAAACAAGAACAGGGAAAATAATCTTGATCCATAACCACTCGTAATTATTGGTAGTCTCAAAGCATAAAGGATCTGGGCAATTCCGTTCATGGAAAAAAGCAACGACAACACCGCAGTCCATGTAAAAAATTTTACATAACGATTTTTCCTTTCAACCACTGCTGCGTAAAGCGCAAAAAACAGTGGAATGATCCCGAAATATCCCGACGCCTCAATATACCCCCCGCGCAAATCGTGCGTGACGGGGTTGCCGAACCAATCAGGAGAAAGCAGCCGTAAAAGATGAAAAGGGCGAAGAAGTCCCGGGGAAAACACTGCATAACTGTCTGTAGCTCCCCTGTAAGAAGCCCGGAATAATTCTACCCCCGGAATAAGCTGTATCGCTCCGATACCAAAGCCTAAGAAAATTGCAAGAACTATTGATCTCATGAACACGAATCTTGTTTCCCTTGGTGTTTGGGTAAACGCAAATGCGATAGACATAGCAATGACGTAGGCCGCATATTGTAGATGCCCGGCAAAAATTATGGTTGCTATAACGAGCGATATGCTTAGGCAAAATCCCAGTTTTCTTGTGTCTGAAAACCGTTTGATAAGATACAAAAGGAGCGGTAACCACAGTAGGACATGCCCTTCGCTGCCAAACTGAAGGACACCCATCATAAGAGAATTAAATGCAAAGGCGACTGCCGCAAACAAGCTAAATGCCACCCCAAGTCCGAGTGAACCGGCCAACAGATACGTGAACCCCGAACTTAAAAAAAGCTGAAGCCATAGCAATGTATTCCATGCCGTAGTTTCACCGAATATAAAAAGTAGGTTGGCCGGGTAAAAGACGAGTGGCTTCATTCCGGCCATAAACGGCATACCCATAAACTGATAGGGGTTCCAAAGCGGCAATATACCGGAACTAAGACTCGTAAACGTCAAGTGCTTCCATGGAAACATTTGAAGGATACTGTCTTTCATGAAGGAATTTTTCAAAAGTATCGTGCTTGCCCAGTGCCACGGGCCGGAATCACTCACAAGTAAATCGAGCGGCAAGAGGATAAGTCCTGAAAATATCGGATAGATGTAGACAGACGCAAGAATTGCGCAAAAAATGATTCCTAAAATTACTGGCACGCGTTTCATAATACAAGTATAGCGATAATTCCTCCCAATGTCGCAAGTCCACCGATAATGACGCTTAATGGTGCGTATCGAAAGACAACTTCATGTTCTCCCTTCGGCACAAATACTGATTTAAACGTGTAATCGGTCCTATATATCTTTGTCTTTTGCCCATCAACGGTTGCCGACCATCCGGGATAGTAGTTATCCGAGAGTAAAACAAACCCATCTACATCTGATTCTGTTCGGATTCTCACCGTGTTAAGCTCATACGAAATAATTTCAGCACGAACGGCAGTTGCCGCGACAAGTTTTACGCCAGGGTCTTCCTCTAGCAACACCGTCGTGTCGAGATGTATTTTGGGGTCATAAAGAGCATTTATCAACTCTTGAGGATTTGGTTTAACGAGATAGTTTGTGGCAAAAAGCACACGAGGTAGTGCCTTTTTATATTCCCATATCCTCCACTTTTCATTTTCCCATGTCAGTGTAAAGTGAGAATCCGGAAATCGCGCTTCCGTCGTTTTGGGTTGTTTTAATTCAAGAATATATTTTACCCCCAAGAGCGACATCAGGCGCAGCCGATATGGGTTTGACAGCATCGAATCCCGCTGCGACGTTTCATACAGATCCGTATCGCTTCTTCTCATTGTGCCGCCGAGTTTTCCATTGTTGATGATGGTAGACAAAAGTTCCGCGTATCGCTTTGATGAGAGGTTTCCATAGCCGTCGGAACTAAACCAGCTGTAATACTGAGCAAGATTCTTTTCAATAAATGCACTCCCATATCCCCATGCTCGGTCGTACGCGGCGACTTCGGATATTTTTTCGATAACCGGAAGAGACGGATAAACAAATCTCCTTTCCGAAAACTGCAGGTATTTGTGGGCAAAATAGAATGATGACCCCATAGCCAACGTCATGGCTACGAGAAAAACTATATTCTTGAAATATTTTGATCCCACAATAAGGATCCATGAGGCCCCCAATACCGCGGTCGGCACTAAAAGGTTCCGAAGAGAAACTGTGGCGTAAAGAGTCCCGATGCTGCGCAGCGGTGAGAGTGCGGTAATTTGACATATACCGGTAAGCTTCCCGCACCAATCGACGGCAAGATCGTACCGATACGTCAAAAGCCAAAAAGCCCCTACCCACGCCCACAGTGCGGCTAAAGCGGCGGTACAAAAAAGGAGTATCCAAGCCAGTTTCCGGCGGTTCGGGGACGCAACGTATGCGCGTAAGCCGAAACAGGCAAGCACCACGGCAGAAAATGCGTAGAGTGCAAAAATTCTCGTAGGATATGAATTGGACAGCACCGGTATTCGCAGGAAGTACGGGAGCCAGCTCGTAGGCAGGGCAAATCCCAAAGAGAGAAAGATTACGGCAGATATCTTCCAAAATATTGATCGTTTTTCCCCTTTTGATACGAATCCATAGAGGGCAAAAATAAGAGGAATAATCCCAATGTAGATCATTTTTTCAAAGTAAAACCCCGGGCCGCCGAAATAATTGTAGACGCCGGGATTCCCCCAAAAGTCTGGGGCAATAAGGGTAATTATGTGTGTCCATGGTAAAAGACCATTTTGAAAAGTCTGCTGTCCAGCCTCTGTGCCTCTCGGGGACAAAAAGAAGGCTTCGATAGATGGAATCAGTTGAATACCTGCAATAAGCACCGAAAGAATGACTGCAGTAACTATCCGCATGTTTTTCTTTCGATTTATAACAGATAAATATACGTTCCAGAGGATTACCGTGAGATATACGTATATCGACATTTGCAAAAACCCGCCAAAAATCGAGCTCGTAAGGGCAACAATAAGAAGTGTAAACGCGACACGGTCATGGGCCTTCTCCCATAGCCGGTTTGAGGCATACAGTGCAAGCGGAAGCCACAAAAAACTATGCTCAAGAACGAGAATTTCCTGCCAGTACACAATCATCCAGCCGGAAAACGCATACGCCAGTGCCCCGAATGTGCAAACACGCGGATCAAACCTCAGGGATTTCAAAAAAAGATACATGAACAGAAGTGACAAAATAGGCTGAACAATCACTAAAAAATTCCACCCTTCTACAGCCGGCATAAGCGCTGCAATCCAGGACAGCGGATACCACACTGCCGTATCGAAACTCGCCATAAACGGAGTGCCGCTATAGATATAGGGATTCCAAAGCGGTATGACACCTTTTGCAAAAGACTCCCCAAGGAGTTTCCTATTTGGAAAAAATTGTCGTATATCATCAAACCCCATTGGTTTATTCGGCGGACCGTTCGGATATTCGGGGACCGGCTCATATTTCCACGGGGAGTACGCGGAGGCGAGTAGGTTTGAAGGAAAAAGTATCTTCTGCTGAAAAAAAACTGGACGAAATAGAATAAGTGTAAATAAAGTAAAACAGGCAAAAATCAAAACTACTAGTTTTTTCATCTTGTCTCCTTGGGAATACAAATCGTCCTTATACAACGCAGATAGTCAGCTGCATCTACCGCCTGAAAAATCACATCGCCTTTTTTATCTTTCACGTCAAACAGAGTAGGTATGTATTCTTTTTTAGGAAACTCCGATGGGGATGCGATAAAGAGCTCACGGTCCGCGATGGCCGTTTGTGCGCTGATAACCGGTAAATCCGATACGAAATATATTGACCCAACTCGCTCTACGCGAACCCAACCCAACGTATCAAGCCCTTTTTCTATACCAAGTCCTCTTTGAAACATAAGAGGGTCATACTTGGTATAGAAAAGGTAAAAAATATACTGCTTAGAATCATTCACACTGCTTGAAACGAGTATTTTATCGTATTGATCTTTGTAGCTTTCAATCTTTGTTACCAACTCTTTATATCCATAATGGGAATATCTTGAATACCGGTATGGAAAATATGTTGTGTAGTCAACCCCAAAACTAAACATTTCTATGAGGTAAAGAAGAGCTACCGCAGGAACGATAATCAGCCGGCCTGTACCAAAATCGGCAATACGAAGCAGTCCGATACTTATGAGTATTTGCCAGGCAGGTACGGAAATAAAATATCTGCTGTAATGCCCGTCTGACGTAATACTGTCCGGTAATGCGGAAATAAGAAGCAGCAATGTTACAAATATTCCGGCTTTACTTTTTGAACGAAAGGCCGTGTATATCCCCAAAAGAAGAAACGGCAACTCAATCAAATACAGCAACCCTCTCGTCGGCAGCATGGAGTACTGTGTTGAGGTGCCTGCAATACTCAAGAGGTTCGGAGAGAAGTGATGTAGATAATTATGAATAAATTTTTCCGCAAATACAAAATATTTATTCAATGTTAGTCGGCATAGAGTAGCCGACAAATGCATCTGGCACGCGCCTCTCTTTTCATTGAGCAAATCAATCATACCGGAATCTTTTGTCAGATTCACCTGGCTTATGCGAACTCTCGAAGCTGTAGTGCCGGTTATGATGATCGGTGCCGCAACAAAGAAAAACACAACGAGTGTTGCCGTTGTCCAAATCCGCATTTTTTTCACAAATGTTTCCTTGTGGAGAAAAATGAGCGTCGCAAGCATCAATGGGACAGAAGCGGCACTTGCGGTGTAGGCGTATACGGAAAGCCCCAACACCAGCCCTGCAATGAGAAATAGTCCATGTTTTCTTCTTGCAACGAGTAACACATACAATCCCAAAACGACGAGAAAAACCGCTATGTTACCCCCCGAAGCAATACGGCTCATTCCTATATGCCACGGAGACACGGCAAGAACGGCTGAAGACAGCATAGCCAACGCGGAGGCGCGTTTGGATTCACGGAACAATTCGCCAACGAAAAAAAATACGGCAAGCACGGTAAGCGTACCGAATACGACGGAGGGCAAACGAACGGCAAACGGCGTCAAACCAAATAATGCCACTGATGGAACTGCAAGGTAGGTATAGAGAGGCGGACGGTAATCCCCAAACCCCTTAAACGCCAGGAGTGGCCATGAGGTGCCCCATTGGTCTTTACCGGTTTGCAGAAGTGAATACGCGTCGTACCCCTCATCCGCTTCATCGTCAACAAAACCTACGGGGTTTGTCCCTAGCCCTATAAAACGGACCGCCGCGCCCACTGACAGAATAACTACAAGTACCAAAACGGATAGATACCGTTTCATAGTATGAGTGCTTCAGCTATTATATAATATACAAGAGATGAAAGTTGTTATTATCGTCATTCTTGCTATTCTGCTTCGGTTCGTTTATCTGGACCGGATACCCAACGCCGTGGGCGGTGACGAACTACACTATGTAAATACCGCCAAATCAGTCTGGCTAACTGGCCGAGATCTGACAGGAACCTGGAATCCCTTATCACTCCTCTGGTTTCGGTATCCGCCCAATGAACACCAGGCAGAACTGCCCTATCTTTTGCATCTTGTTTCCAGCGCGCGGTACCCGTTTTCACTTCTTCTTATCAAATTGCCATTTGCCGTGCTTTCTGTCGGCATTGTACTACTTCTTGCGGCAATCGCCCTCCAGTTATTCGGGCCTCATGCGGCGATCGCAACCGGCGCCCTCGCCGCCATCAATCCCTGGCTTATCGTCATGGGTCGTACCGGGTACGAGGCAACACCGGCAATGTTTTTTTATTTATTGTCCTTGTGGGTAATACTTAAAACAAAAAAGTGGCACATTTTATGGACGCTCGTTCCGCTAATTCTGGCTTTTTACTCCTATATAGCCACAAAAGTACTGTTTGTACCATTTGTTGCCGCAATAAGCTTTTT
>CAZEVT010000002.1:0-130557 GCA_964515005.1 uncultured Gammaproteobacteria bacterium | reverse complement strand
CCGTTGTGGATGAGGGCGATTTTTCCGGTGCAATCCAGGTGCGGATGGGCATTGATATCCGTGACCCCGCCGTGGGTGGCCCAGCGCGTGTGGCCAAAGGCAAGCGTGCTTTTGGGCATATCCGCGACCGTGGATGCACCTATTTTTCCGGCCTTTTTCTTTACTGCGATTACATCCCCGGACTCCGGAATGGCTGCCACACCCCAAGAGTCATAGCCCCGGTATTCAAGACGCTTTAACCCGGATAGAACAATGGTCGCTGCGTTGGATTTTGTTCCAACATATCCAAAAATGCCACACATAGGAATTTTATGCTATGGGTAACGCCGTATATTGTCAAGTTTACCCCGGGTGTGATAGAACACGTACTGTGAAAAGAAAACGGCTCTATCTTTCGGTCATGGGTACGATTGGAAGCGGGAAGACGACGGTTGCAAGATTACTGGCGAAAGAATTCAAATTCCGCCTCATCGAAGAAAACTTCGGAGACAACGCGTTTCTATCGAGGTTCTACAGCGACATGAAGCGTTGGGCGTTTCACAGCCAGACGTTTTTTCTCATGGAGAAAATAAGCCAGATGCTCGTGACGCCTGCGATCCTTGCCAAGCACTCCGTGGTGCAAGATACGCCTATCCAGCAGGATGCCTTTTCCTATGCCAAGGCACAGCACGTGTTGGGAAATATAGATGACGCCGAGTGGCGGCTCTACCAAAAAATATATAAATCCTTCGAACCGTACTTCCCCAAGCCCGACCTCATCATATATCTGGATACCACGGTACCGGGACTTGCACAGCGGATTGAGAAACGAGGCCGCGGCTATGAGCAGAAAATCCCGCAGAGCTATTTGGAGCTTTTGGATATGCTCAATAAACGATGGTTGTCGGAAAACTTGTCTGCGCAGGCAGAAAAAGGGATTCCGGTTCTCATCATACCCACGGACGGGTTGAATGTCGTCCGCTCCAGGCAAGCGCAAAAGTTCCTCGTGCATACCATTCGCAAGAAATTAACACTATAATAGCTCTATGAGGCTTCCGGGAGTTCGCGTTTTGATTTGGGATTTTGACGGGACGTTTTATGCGCCCAATCCGGCGCTCTGGCAAGAGGTCCGGGAAGCCGAGTACCGGACCATTATGGAATGCAAAGGGTGGGGCCGCGAGCAATCCGTTGCCGAGTTTGAAAAGTCCTACAAGAAGGTGACACCCAGCGCTACACAGACGGTCGGGGCAATCTGCGGAATGTCAACGACCGAAGCGGCCATGATTATGGAAAAATATTATGACCGGCGGAAGTTTCTTGCCCGCGATCAAAAGCTTATCGCGCTTTTTGACAGACTCAAGGCCTTCCGCCATTTTATTCTGGCAAACGGCGTGCGGCACCGGATTGAGGAAACGCTCGGGACACTGGGAGTCCCCGTTTCAACGTTTGAGGAAATAGTGACGTCGGAACTTTCCGGAGAAAACAAACCCGATGAAAGGGGATTTCGCTATATCATGCAAAAGTCAGGCCTGCCAGCGGACGCGCACCTTATGATCGGCGACCGGGAAGCAGTCGATCTGACCCCCGCCAGGAATCTTGGTATGCACACGTGTCTGGTGTGGAGTGAGGAAAAAAGCGCGGTTGCTGATATAACGGTACCCCGCGTGTATGATCTGCCGAACGCATTGATATGAAGCCGGGCAAACTCATTGTGTTTGAAGGAGTCAGTGGAACGGGCAAGGAAACACAGGCGAAATTACTTCAACAGTTTTTGAAGAAAAAGAGAATTACGTCGCGTATTGTTTTTCATCCTTCGCCGGAACTCAAAAAAATTCTTTCTTCATGGAGAGTAGGCCGCAACATTACGCCTTTGATAGAAGTCTATTTGCTTCTTGCGGATAGGTCGAGCCGTGTCCATCAGATCATTAAGCCGGCTCTCGCCAAAGGCGAGTGGGTCATCAGTCTTCGAAATTATGTAAGCGCATTAGTCTATCAGGGCAAAACTGAAGATGAGCGCATGTGGATTTCTAAAGAATTTGCGCGTTTTGAACCAAAACATGATTGTCTGTTTTATTTTGACATTGCCCCCAGGGCGGCGATGGCTCGGGTGATGGCCCGTCATACCAAGACCGGCGAGGCGATCGGAAAATTTGAAACACGGAAACTTATGATTGAAAAACGAAGAGCATATCAAAAGGTTTTAAAAAATATTCCGCATGTTACCATTGATGCTGACCACACTATTGACGAGATACACCAGAAGGTGGTGAAATATATTCTATGAAGCGCGGGTTTTTTATCACCATCGAAGGGGGGGAGGGAGCAGGGAAATCTACTCAAACCGAACTACTCGTGCGGCAACTGCAGGCCGCCAGCCATCAGGTTGTGGTGACCCGCGAGCCGGGGGGCACGAGAATCGGTGAACAGATTCGGGCAATTACCCATAATCCTGCAAACGCAGAAATGGACGCAGCGACCGAGGCGTACCTTATGGCGGCATCGCGGGCGCAGCACGTGCGCGAAATAATTGCGCCTGCCCTCAATGAAGGGAACATTGTGGTGAGTGACCGGTATGTTGATTCCAGTATTGCCTATCAGGGATACGG
Organism: uncultured Gammaproteobacteria bacterium; assembly: GCA_964515005.1. Taxonomy (GTDB): domain Bacteria; phylum Patescibacteriota; class Microgenomatia; order UBA10105; family UBA927; genus XYB1-FULL-47-11. Next base: position 127,972 of record CAZEVT010000002.1, on the reverse strand, counting down.
AAGAAAGTTGGGTGAGGATGTCGTGACGGCCTTAAATAGTCTTGCCGTCAACGGTATACTCCCGGATATGGTACTTTTTCTTGATGTACCATACGAGACGGGAATGGCGCGTATTGAAAAGGAGGGCAAAGTAAAAGACCGTCTGGATATGCAGGAGCGGGATTTTTATGATCGGGTGCAGGAGGGGTATTTGACTCTTGCAAAAAAATTTCCGAACCGTTATGTTGTTGTTGATGCGACAAAATCTATTGAAGAGGTCGCATCAGTTATTTGGAAGACAGTAGGAGACGCGCTCAACAAACGGAATGGACAAACGTAAGAAAAGGATTTCAGCTTCGAAATCTGCCCCCAAAAAAGGAAAGCTCACGGTGATTGCCGGCCCTATGTTTGCCGGAAAAACGACCAAACTTCTTACACTTTTTTCCGTGCTTTCAAGCCTCGGGTATAGCATTCTCTGTTTTAAGGCAGAGGCAGTCAGCGGCGGCGGTATGGGACATACCAAATCACATGATGAGCGGCCGCTTCCGGTTATTTATATCGACATGAAAAAACCGAAAAAAATTCTTGACTATGTAAGTACGCAGGGCATCCAAAAAGTGATTGTCGACAATATCAATTTTTTCCCAAAGAGAGAATTTATTCAGGTAGTCAGAAAGTTGCTTGCGCAGAAAATCGATGTGTACGTCAATGGGCTCATATATGATTTTCGCAAAAAAGAATACGGCGCGACGAAAGCTCTAATGAAGATGGCAGACGAGACGATCGTGCAATTTGCCATTTGCGTCCGGTGCGGCGGGAAAGCGGCCCACACCGAGCGCGTGGCAGGAGGAAAAGAACAGTCAATCGGTACAACCGGTAAAGCTGTTGCCAAATACATAGCCGTCTGCGCGACCTGCCACAGAATGTACAAAGGATGAATACTCAACTTGTATTGCGACAAAGAGATACGATTCTCGTTGTTGGTCCTTCGGCCGGCGGCAAAACAGAATCACTCAATATTTTGCGTGAGCTCGTGGAAGAGCGAGGGATACCGCATGTATTTAAGCCGCTTTCTGACTCCCATACGATTATTGAACGAATGATGGAGGATGATCAAAAAAATTATGGGCGTGGGCACTACCATCCTACCAACACCATGGAGGAACGCCGGTCTGGACACACCCATGAAGACTATGCGGTCGTTCCACCCATACCCTTCACGCTTTCCGGAAATGAAGTTGGTCACGCATTTATCGCCGACTTTTTCCATGCGCTCGCGAATTTGCCGTATACGCGTGAACTTCGGTTTGCCGAACTTTCCGGCGGGAGAAATACTAATGATAGGTATGAACCGGCATCCCGTACAGATCTTTCTTTTACAACATACGCGCGGTTTCTTCGTGAGGGGAAATTTAATGCGCATGGCCTTTCCCGCGTCTTGGCAGTTATCCACCCGGAGACGGATGAAAGCATCCGGCAGAAACTCAATAGCGCGCGAATAGTACCCTCGGAAGTGCAAATCGATCGCGGGACGGCTTCTTGGCCTCTGGGGGTGGAAGCGATGAGAATTTTCGGAGAGGATGATTATTATGCGTTGGAGCCACTCGTTCATGAGAAAAAGATCCCGTTTGTATTTACTATTCCCAACGACGGAGGACGCCTCCTGCGGGAAGGGATCGAGTTTCGACTCCCGGAAATTTTACAGTCGTGGGAAGGGTCGATCCGGGGAGAAAATAGAAAGGGCAAGGGGAAAGAAAAAGATTTATGAGACGAAATATTATTCTCGTGACCGGTCCATTTGCCGGGGGGAAAACGGAATTGATTGTGCATCTCAAAACCGTGTTTGACTCGCGTGGCATTTTGTTTGAACCTACGCCCGTCTCCGACTCGCAGTATGTTGTTGCCGCGGTAGAACGCGATCATCAAGAGACAGGGGGGATCCACCATATTCACCAAGAAGGCGATGCGCCTGCACCGCATGCGTATGATGCCCCGACAGAGCCCCTGACGTTTATCAACGTCAGTCCCCAGATGCAACAATGGATGTTTGAGAATTTTTTTGAGGATCTCTCACGGCCGCGGGATCCGGGTACGCACGTTTTTGCCGAGTTGGCTGGCGGGAGGAACGCTACGTCTTCGGAATTATTAACTGCACGAAACGACTATTCATATGAGAGTATCGCGCACGAGTTTCGTCACGGTACCTATGCCACGGGGTGGATTGAACGCGTTGCGTTGATTGTTCATATTCAGACCGATTACACGCTGCGTGACTACCTCAATGAAGAGCGAAGAGACGGAGCGTTTACGTTGGGACAGGACACGAAAGGCGAACGCTCCAGACCTTTGCCCCAGCCGGTGATGCTTTTTACGAGAGATGATGATTTTGAATTTATGGAGCGCTATCTTCACGCGGAACACGGCCTAGACGGCCGGGTAGTTACCGTAAAAAATGACGGTACCCCAACTTTTTTTGAAACCGCTACACGAACCGTTCTTGAGCGATTGCCAGTTAACGTAAAAGAGGGACCGCAAAGAGGATTAGGGGAGCGTCCTGCGTCAACGCAAAGGAGGGATCGACGATGAACAATGTTATTTTTGTTGCCGGCGCGCCGGCATCCGGCAAATCTGTCGCAAAAAATGAAATTCAAAGGTCGTTGACTCATGACGTTTTTCAGACACAGGCGATGACGGATAAAGAGGCGCTTCATGTTGCCGTTATACGTGATCTATTCCATCGCCAATCGAACCCTGATGGGTCGTTGGAAAGTGATGATACAATTTTGGCCAACCCCTCAGCCCCGCGGGAGACGTGGAGTATTACATTTAAAACATCACGAGCGCTCAACGAGGCTCATGAAAGAATGTTCGATACAATAGCCTTACTGAGTAGCGAAGGCGTTGCAAATCGAGTGATTGTTGCTGAAATTGCCTACGGTAAAGACGCTCAATATCCGAATGGCCCACTTCGTCAATCAGCGGGTGAGTTTGTAACGCAATTTATTCGACTGGGTTTTATCAACCGAATGCTTCTTGTAGATATCCAGGCAAGCCTTGAGGTCCGGCGTCCACGGAATCTCAATCGGGTGGGGCGCATTCCTGACGAGGAATTTATAAAATATTTTGGTGATGACGGGCTCTTTGGTAAACAGGAGATACGTTTTTTTGAATGGACGGTACCGTGCAATTCGCAACGAGGGGATTGGCATTTCGGAGTACCAGAGGGAATTAGCACTCACGTATCAGTCGTTTATTGCTCCGCGTATACAAGGTGAGGGCGCACGGAGAGGAAGCAAAGAAAGTCTGTGATAACAATCATTTATCTTATCCGTCACGCGGCGTATGAAAATCCGCTTCGCATTTTTCACGGGCGGAGTCCAGGATTTCCATTATCGGCCGAAGGAAAGAAGCAAGCCGCACGGATTGCCGGTTTTCTCAAAACGAAGCCGATCACCGCCATCTACTCCAGCCGTCTTTTGCGCGCGCGGCAGACTGCCGAGATTATTGCAGGGAGATTGAAGCTTCCGGTTTGGACCGACGAGCGGCTCCTGGATATCCGAAGCCCCCTGCAGGGTAAGCCGATTGATTACCTCAACGCGCTCGATTCGTATTTTTATCATCCGGCCTTTATCGCCGCGGGCGGAGAGACTATGGAAGCTCTTTTTGATCGCATGGATCACTTCATGCGCCAAAAAGCCAGCGACCATCCGGGCGAGCACATTGTCATCGTATCTCACGGAGACGGCATTATGACCATTGCGACCAAGTACGCGGGTAAGCCGCTCCCCAAATGTTTTCCGTACGATGCAAAATACGTCGGTCAAGCCTCCGGATTTATGATTGAATTTATTACGGGGAAAAAGAAACAGAAATTTATACCTGTTTCCGCTTGATATCCGTGCTTGCCTATTGGCAGAAAATTGCGTATGATCGATCGCATGAACATAAAGAAATTTGATCCAGAACTTGCCGCGTACATTGCCGCTGAAGCCAAACGTCAGGAAGAAGGCCTTGAGATGATCCCATCCGAAAATTACGTGTCTGCCGCGGTGCGGGAAGCTATGGGGTCGATTCTGACCAACAAATATTCCGAAGGTTACCCGGGTCATCGCTATTATGGTGGGAATGAATTCATCGACGAAATAGAACTTCTGGCGATTGGCCGCGCGAAAAAACTATTTAACGTCGCATCGGTCAACGTCCAGCCGTATTCCGGGTCGCCCGCAAATCTCGCCGTATATCTTGCCACTTGTAAGCCCGGGGATACCATCATGGGTCTCAACCTTACGGACGGCGGGCACCTGACCCATGGATGGAAAGTGTCGGCAACGGCAATGTTTTACAAAAGCGTCCCGTATCACGTGCGCCCTGACGGACGAGTGGATATCGATGAGGTATGGACTCTTGCAAAAGAGCACAAGCCGAAACTCATCTGGACCGGTGCGACGGCCTACGTGTATCAGTACGAATTTGAGAAGTTTGCTGAAATCGCCAAATCAGTTGGCGCGTATCTTGCTTCCGACGTTGCCCATGTCATCGGCCTTATTATTGCCGGTGTCCACAAAAGCCCCTTTCCGTATGCCCATATTGTGACGACAACGACGCATAAGACGCTTCGGGGTCCCCGCGGCGGCATGATTATGGTGACCCCTGCAGGAGTGAAAAAAGATCCGGAACTGCCGTCCAAAGTAGACCGCGCGATTTTCCCGGGTCTCCAGGGGGGACCGCATGATCATCAGACCGGAGCAATTGCGGTAGCCCTGAAAGAAGCCGCAACTCCCGCATTTAAAAAGTACGGGGCGCAAATCGTCAAAAACGCCAAAGCGCTTGCGGAAACATTAAAAAAAGAAGGACTGAAGCTCGTTGGGAACGGCACGGAAAATCATTTAATCCTCGTTGATCTTGTCAATATATTTGGTCCCGGCGGGGGCATTTTTGCCCAGGAGGCGCTGGAGGCTGCAGGAATTACGGTCAACAAAAACACCATTCCGAAAGATCCTTTGAGTCCGTTTTATCCGTCAGGTGTTCGGTTGGGAACACCCGCCTTAACCACGAGAGGAATGAAGGAAAAAGAAATGAAGCTCATTGGGAAATGGATAAGTGAGGCTATAAAGGAAGTAGCGGGGAGCCGCCTGCCTACGGACAAAGAAGCTCGTGTCGCGTATATCAAGAAATTCAAAGCAGCTGTTGGAAAAATGAAAAAATTGCTCGTCATTAAAAAGCAAATCAAACTTCTGACCCGCCGCTTCCCATTGCCATAAACGTGTGATATAATGCTTTTATTACACACACTCACGGATGTCTTCTTCCCGAAAGGGCAGTGAGTGGAAGATGAAAAGAAGATACGCGATGAACACCGGCGTATCGGTGTTTTTTGATGTTATGGAAGAAATTACACTACAACAACTTCTGGAAGCCGGATGTCACTTCGGACACAAGGCGGAGCGCTGGAATCCGAAGGCCAGCGGGTTTATCTATACGAAAAAAGACGGCATCCATATTATCGATCTTGCCAAAACCAAGGCAGGACTTGAGACGGCAGCCGCATTTATAAAAGAAACCGTCGCTTCGGGCCGGGAAGTTATTTTTGTCGGCACCAAGCGCCAGGCCGCGGGGGTCGTGAAGGAAGAAACAATTGCCGTGGGTGCGCCGTACTTTGTCGAGCGGTGGATCGGCGGGTTTTTAACCAACTGGGACCAGATAAAGAAAAACATTCAGAAAATCATCAGCATGGATGAGGGTAGGGCAAGCGGCGCCTGGAAGAAGTTCCCCAAGCACGAGCAGGTGAAGATGGGCAGGTACCTGGACCGGATTAAGATTTATTACGCCGGCGTTCTTTCTATCAAAGATGTTCCGGGGGCCCTCGTTGTTGTCGATATCAAAAAAGAGGAACCCGCAGTGCGCGAGGGGAAACGGCGCGGCGTGCCGATTATAGGCGTCGTTGACACGAATTCCGATCCGGCCCTCATTGACTACCCGATCCCGGCGAACGATGATGCTGTGGGATCCATTCAAATTATCATCCACTACCTGGCTCAAGCCTATGCCGAGGGGAAGGCTCTGTGGGTGAAAGCAAATGCCGAGGTGGCTCCGAAACCAGTACCCGAGGTCAAAGCCGTGGAGAAAAAAGAAGAGCCCAAGGCGGAAGTGAAGAAGCCTCGCAAAAAGGCGAAGACTGCCGTAAAATAAAGGTATGAAGATCGACGTTGAACTTCTCAAAAAACTCCGTGCGGAGACCAAAGCCGGAGTTGCCGATTGCCGTCAGGCGCTTGAAGACGCGGGCGGCGACTATGCGAAGGCCAAAAAGCTCCTCGCCGAGCGCGGGATTGAGAAGGCTGCCAAAAAAGGTGACCGCGAAACCTCCCAGGGCATCGTCGAATCCTATGTGCACAATGGCCGCGTCGGGGTCTTAGTGGAACTCCGCTGCGAAACAGATTTTGTGGCGCGGACGGATGACTTTAAGAAGCTTGCTCATGAGCTTGCCCTGCAAGTGGCGTCCATGGAACCTAAAAATGTGGCAGAATTTCTCAAGGGCGCCTATATTCGCGATCCCGGTGTCACGATCGAAGCGTTGGTGAAGCAAACGATCGCCAAGCTCGGGGAAAATATCACGGTTGCCCGGTTCTCACGCATGGAATTGGGGGCGTAGACGTGATACTATTATTTTGATGATCGAAGCCACAATACAGACCGCTCGGGAGAAGATGAAGAAAGCCCTCGAGATTACCCGAAACGATCTCACCTCAATCCGATCCGGCCGCGCGACCCCCGCACTTGTTGAAAACATCGTCATTATGGCCTACGGCGGATCCCAGCGACTTCGCATCATGGAGATGGCGACCTTAACCACCATGGACGCCAAGACCATCGTCATTTCTCCATACGACCCCTCAACGATTGCGGAGATTGAAAAAGGGATACTGGAAGCCAATACCGGCCTGATGCCGGTTGTCGACCGTGAGATTATTAGGATTACGATCCCCGCCCTTTCTGAAGAACGGAGACTCGAGTACCTCAAGCTTGCCAAGGCAAAACTGGAAGGGGGCAAAGTTATGGTCCGGCAAATTCGGGCAGAAGCCATGAAAGATCTCAAACGTGCAGACGAAGATAAATCGATTTCTGAAGATGAGAGGAAACACGGGGAGAGACTCATACAGGAGTTGACCGACGAAATGGTTGCGGAGATCGACGCCATGGGTCAGAAAAAAGAAACGGAGTTATTACAAGTATAGCGCTTGTGTCATCACAAAAATGTTTATCACCGCCGTTGTTTTCATCATCATATTAAGCATCCTCGTTTTTATCCATGAGTTTGGCCACTTTGCGGTGGCGCGCATCATTGGCGTCAAGGTCGAGGAATTTGGCTTTGGTTTGCCGCCCCGCCTTTGGGGCAGGAAAATCAAGGGAACGATCTACTCATTAAATTGGCTCCCGATCGGCGGATTTGTGAAGCTTGCCGGGGAAGATGAACAAGAGATTTCTCCGAATCAGAAAACGCAGGGTATCAAGCACTTTTTTTGGGCCCGGACGAAGAAGGAGCGAGCGGCAATACTTTTGGCGGGCGTCACGATGAACTTTCTTTTGGCGGTCGGGATTTCCACCTATCTTTTGACCCAAGGTGTGCAGGAAGTAACTGGCCAGGTTCATGTGGAACGGGTCTTGCCCGGGAGCCCCGCAGAAAAGGCGGGACTCAAGGAAAAAGATGTTATTGTAAACTTCTCAACGCCTCCAGAACTTATTGCTTTTGTAAAAGACCATGCGGGGGAAGAGGTGACACTTACCATTCTTCGAGCAAATGATCAGTTTACCATTACCCTTGTTCCGCGCCGCGAGTATCCTGCCGGGGAAGGCCCTATGGGGGTGGCGATTTCGGATTTGGAAACCAAGGTATATCCCGTGACCCGTGCGCCATTTGAGGCGGTTAAACTTAATCTCCATCGTGCAGGGCAAATGTTAGCCGGTATCGGCACGCTGATTGCCCGTCTTGTACAGCTTCAGCCGGTCGGTCAGGATGTTGCAGGTCCTATTGGCATTGCGCAGGTGACTGGTACCGCGGTGAGGTTCGGCTTCAAAGCGGTGTTGGAGTTTATGAGTATTTTGTCTTTGAATCTTGCGGTTCTCAATGTGCTTCCTATTCCCGCGCTCGACGGCGGGAGGCTCGCATTTGTCTTTTTGGAAAAGATTTTGGGGCGGAAAGTTCGGCCTGCATTTGAACAGTCCACTCACCAGATCGGTATGATTATTTTGTTTGTTCTTATTCTTCTTATTTCGATAAATGATATACTTCGCATTGCCAAAGGAGGGTGATCGCGTATGAGCAAAACTGCAAATACAATAATTTGGATCGTACTTTTTCTTCTTCTCTTGCCTAGTTCCCTGGCCGTCGCGTCGTGGAATAGCCTCCCGGGGAGTCGCCTTTTTCAAATCAAGCTTTTTATGGAGCAGGCCCTCGTATTTGTTGTCCCGTCGGCGCAGGCGAAGGGAGATTTGCAGATTGCCTATACGTCCCGAAGGTTTTCAGAGGCAAAAGAACTTATTACCCGCGACTCATCGGTCCAGGGGCTCACATACTTAGATAGTCAGGTGAAGGTCACCAAACAGGCAATTCTCGCCACCCGCGATCCGGTCGTGAAACGGCAGCTTACTCAAAAGTATGTGGCGTCTTTGCGGGATGTCTCCACACAGCTGGAGGAGCAAAAACAAATAGCCGTCGCGACGGCTCCCCGTGGCGCCCCTGATGCATACGTTCCTCCGCCTACGGCCACACCTACGCCCGAACTCACGCCCACGCCCGCCTCGACTCGCATTGCGGAGTCGACGCGAGGCGGACCAACGCCGACACCAACTCAGACACGTAAGCCCACACGTGAACCCACACCTACACCGTATTTCCCCCCTCCGACGATTCCGCCTGTGAACGTCGGGGACTCCATTTCTCAAACACAAAAGAACATAGAGGACGCCATTGAGGAACTTGAAGACGAGTCAGATGACGGACCCGGAAACAGTGACTTCGGTCAAGGTCAGGGACAAGGGCAGGGGCAGGATAAAAAGGATTAATAATTTTGACAACACGTTCGCCAAATGATATACTCGCATTTAGTTGAATACAAGCGTTTAAGTTCCGCTCCGAACGGGACGAGCTGATCCGCTAATAACGGATACGGAGGCAAAACCGTAAAAAGACTGCATCGTATGTCATCGCAAGATAGAGTACGAATGAGGCTTAGGTAGAATCGACCTCCGGTCGATTTTTTTGTGGGAAAATATGAAAATTATATCGGTTGAATCGTTGCATAAATTATTACAACATCATGGGTTTGATGCATTTTTGACGGATCTTATGGATGCCCTCAAGCGAGATTTTGCTCGATGGCATTCTTTTACCAATATGCCTCGCCCTGCTATGCATGTATCTGGTGGGGTACTTGAGCTTATGCCTATTTGTGACAATGAATTGTATTACACATTTAAGTATGTGAATTGTCACCCCAAAAATCCGCTCACTGGTCTACAAACTGTTGTGGCGACGGGACAATTGTCGCGAATTGACTCTGGTTATCCACTTATGTTTAGTGAAATGACGACGCTTACTGCGCTACGCACGGCAGCGACATCAGCACTCGCCACAGATCTCATGGCGCGCAAAAATGCACCTGTACTTGCAATTATAGGGACGGGTGCCCAAAGCGAATTTCAGATTCGTGGGGCACAGTTGGTGCGAAGTATCGAGGAAGTCAGATATTTTGACATTGATCCTAAAGCAATGGATAAATTTCATGAAAATATGAAAAATTCATCGCTTCGATTAGTTCAGTGCAAAAACGCTCAAGAGGCAGTGAAAGGCGCAGATATTATTACTACTGTCACTGCATGCAAGGCAAATGTTGATGTGGTTAAAAATGATTGGATCACTCCTGGAGTTCATATCAACGCCCTAGGAGGAGATACGGTAGGTAAAACAGAGCTCGAATTGGGCATTTTATCACGCGCTAGAATAGTTGTTGAATATTTTGAGCAGTCGATCATTGAAGGCGAGATTCAACGATTGAGCAAAACTGAAGCAGAAAAATTGGTATATGCTCAAATGTTCGAATTAGTGAGTGGCAAGAAAAAAGGGAGGATGTCGAATACAGAAATAACTTTGTTTGACTCCGTGGGCATTGCGCTCGAAGACTATTCAGTGCTTCGCCTCGTGTATGAACTTGCCCAAAAGTATCAGATCGGAGAAGAACGCAATCTTACGCCGGTTATTCGGGATCCAAAAGATTTAATGGGATCGTTAAATATAGTATAAAGGAGGATGTATGGCAACGTATGATGATTTTAGTAAATTAGATATTCGGGTGGGGAAGATAGTTGCAGTTGAAGATTTTCCTGAGGCGAAAAAGCCGGCGTATAAGCTGACCATAGATTTTGGTCCTTTAGGAACAAAGAAATCGAGTGCACAAATTGTAAATTACAAAAAAACTGACTTACTTGGTAGACAAGTAGTTTGCGTTGTTAATTTTCCCGAAAAACAAATTGGCCCTTATATTTCAGAAGTTCTTACCTTAGGCGCCGAACGAGATGAAGGCGGATACGATCTTTTACGACCTGACCCTACTGCAACATTGGGAAAAAGGATATACTAAATATATGAACAAACAATCTTTTGAAAAAAAGGAACTTAAGAAAAAGTCGGAAAATCTTTCTGATTGGTACACGGATGTGATTCTTAAAGCGCAGCTTGCTGACTACGCCCCGGTCAAAGGATGCATGGTCATCAGGCCCTATGGGTATGCGCTGTGGGAAGGGATACAAGGGTATATGGATCCGCTTTTTAAGAAACACAAAGTAGAGAATGCGTATTTTCCTCTCTTTATTCCTGAAAAATTCCTCAATCTTGAAAAAGAACACGTGCAAGGGTTTGCGCCGCACATGGCGGTCGTCACAATAGCCGGAGGAGAGGAGCTCAAAGAACGACTCGTTGTGCGTCCAACGAGTGAAACGATTATGTACGAAATGTATAAGCAGTGGACGCAAAGCTACAGAGATTTGCCAATCCTTATAAATCAATGGAATAACGTCGTCCGGTGGGAAAAGCGGACATATTTATTTTTGCGAACGAGCGAGTTTTTGTGGCAGGAAGGCCACTGCGCGCACGCAACACACGAGGAGTCACTCAAAACTGTCCATTGGGCAATGAATACGTACGTTGATACGTATCAAAACCTCATGGCTCTCTATGGTATTGCCGGGGTAAAAAGTGAATCGGAAAAATTTGCCGGCGCTCAGCAAACATTTACCTATGAAATGCTCATGCCCGATGGGAAAGCACTTCAAGGGTGTACTTCGCACGATTTAGGACAAAATTTTGCCAAAGCTTTTGATTGGACCGTACAGGATGAAAAAGGGAAACCGCTTTATCCATGGCAAAATAGCTGGGGGTTTTCTACCAGGAGTATCGGTGGACTCATCATGGCGCATGGGGATGACCAAGGACTTATCATGCCTCCCAATATCGCGCCCATTCAGGTGATCCTTATTCCGATACCGGGATCGAGTGCGGAAACTATAAAGTATGCAATTAGTCAGCGAGAGAAACTCAAGAGTTTGAATATACGGGTTAAATGCGACGATAAAGAAGGAGAAAGTGCTGGCTTTAAGTTTAATAAATGGGAAGTGCGGGGGGTACCTATCCGACTCGAGATTGGTGATAAGGAGGCGGCAGAAGGGATAGTGACTGTAGTGGCGAGGGATACGATGAAAAAAACAAAAGTTAGTATCGATGAAATTCCTGGGATGCTTGAAGCGATACAGCGCAAATTACTGGAAACTCACAAAAAGTTTACCCAAGACCATACGCATATCGTAGATTCCTATGAAGCGTTTAAGAAAATTATGACCGATGAGCGCGGATTTATTTCAGCATTCTGGTGTGAAGAGGCTAGTTGCGAAGCAGAAATTAAAAAAGAGACCAAAGCCTCGACGCGTTGCCTACCTTTGGACGCAAAAGAAGAAAAAGGAACCTGTGTTCGCTGCGGCAATCCCGCCACTCACCGCTGGCTCTTCGCGCAGGCGTACTAAGTTTTTGGTATACTGATCCCATGAAAACCATTGTTGCCCATATTGGTCCTGACTGCGATGCCATAACCAGCATTTGGCTTGTGAAGATGTTCTTCCCCGGCTGGGAGGAGGCTGCGCTTGCGTTTGTGCCGGCAGGCAAGACCCTGGGAGACAGGCCGCCGGACGATAACCCCGAGATTCTCCATGTGGATACCGGATTTGGCAAATTTGATCACCACCAGACGAACGCAGACACCTGTGCGTCGATTCTCGTCTATGAAGAAATTAAAAAAACCCGCGGGGCTGATGCGGCGCTTGAGCGTTTAATTACTGTGGTCAATGATGTTGATCATTTTCGCGAAGTATTTTTTCCCAATCCGACGGCGGACTTCTGGGAATTCGGGCTGGTTGCCCAAATAGACGGATGGCGGCTTCTCCACGCTGATAATCCGATCAAGATTGTGGATCTCGGGATGAATGCGTTGGACGCCATATACAAAACCTTTCAAAACAAGATTTGGGCGGAAAAGGAACTCAAAGAAAAAGGAGTAGAATTTGAGACGAAATGGGGTAAGGGGATTGCCGTGGAAACGACAAATGACGAAGTGGTGCATTTGGCCCAGAAAATGGGGTATACGATTGCGGTGCGCAAGGATCCCAAGAAGGGGTATCTGCGCATTAAATCTCTTCCGAAAGATACCATTGATTTGGAGCCGGTATATAATCTATTGAAGGAGGCCGAGCCCGATGCAACGTGGTTTCTCCATGCAAGCCATCATATGGTTTTAAACGGAAGCAGCAAAAATCCGGACATGCGACCCACGCAAAAGAGCCTACAGGAGATTATTGACGTGATGAAAAATATGAAGTAACTATGGATTGTATTTTTTGTAAGGTAATCGCAAACGAAGTGCCCTCATATACCGTCTACGAAGACGCCGACACCCGCGCATTTTTGGATATTTTCCCAACCACGGACGGCGCAGTTATGGTTCTTCATAAACGCCACGAGGAAAAAATAACGGGCTACACGAAGGAAGAAATTGCCGCAATGTTTACGACCGTCCAAAAAGTCGCGTCCGCCGTCGAGCGCGCGTTTAACACGAAGATTCTTTCGATCGGCATAAATCATGGAGAACCCGCGGGTGTTCACCACGCCCACGTTCATGTGATTCCTCGCTTCGAGGGCGACGGAGGTGGTATAATGCAGTCGCTTCCAAGCCGGAAACAGAAGGAAAAGGATTTAACCAAGATTATGGAAAAGATTAAGCGAAGCATGGCTTAAAGGGGGTGTTGTAATTTTTTATGGTATATGTCAAAGCACAGCCAGGAGACACATCAGATTCACTCATCCGCAAGTTTACCCGCAAAGTCCTTTCCGAGGGTATTTTGCAGGATTTGAAAAAGCGCGAGTTTTATCAGAAGCCAGCAGAAGTTCGCAAAGAGAAAAAGCGGGAACTCAAGCGGCGCCTCCGCCATCCAAATCGAGGATAAACCATGTTGATGGATACGCTTCAGAATGATTTGAACACTTCCCTGAAGGCGGGGAAGGCAGACCGCGTGGAAACGATTCGGTTTCTTCTCGCCGCAGTTGCCAATAGCGCGTCAGCCAAATATGGAGCCGAGTGGCAGAAGGAAGTAAAAGATCCAGATGTCGTAGATGCCATAAAAAAACAAATCAAAACGCACCGCGAATCTATTGAGGCGTTTGAAAAAGCGGGCCGCAGCGAACTCGCGGGTAGAGAGAAAGCGCAGCTTAGTATTCTAGAAGAATTTGCGCCGAAAGAGTTGTCTGACGAAGATCTGAAGAAAATGTTGGAACCGATCGCCGCCTCCGGTGAACAAAATTTCGGATTACTCATGAAAAACGCAATGGCCGCAGTCGGCGGTCAGGCAGACGGCGGCCGGGTGTCCGGAATTCTTAAACAATTAATGAGTAACAAGTAACCCATGGTACGCGTACTCTTTCAAACAGAATCTCATTTCCCCGTTGACCGTAAAAAGATCAGAGACTCCATTACAGCTGCGCTCACCCACGAAGTCCACCGTGATGCAGAGGTATCGGTCAGCATCGTTGGTGACCGTCAAATGAAGACACTCAACAAAAAGTACCGGAATCTTGATAAAACCACGGACGTATTGTCCTTTGGGCTCAATGATCCGACGACAAATGAGAACGATCAGTTTATTGAGGCACCTGATGACATCTTGCGATTGGGGGATATTGTGGTATCGTATCCCCAGGCACTTGAGCAGGCGCGGGTGGGTCAGAAACTTGTCGACGATCAGATTGTCACGCTCGTCCTCCACGGCCTCGACCATTTACTGGGCAAACACCACCCGGAATAATATATGTCATTTTATAGAATCTATCGACCCCAAGTGATTGAGGAAATAGACAATGTTGCGGTGCGGAACCAACTCCTGTCGCTTTTAACGAAAGACAAAAAACAGCTCCCGCATGCATTTTTGTTTACGGGCCCCAGAGGCGCCGGCAAAACAACCGCCGCGCGGGTCGTTGCGAAGCTTTTTAACTGTACCCACCCTTCGGCACGCTCAGGGCCCTGCGGGAAGTGCGAGCAGTGTACCAGTATTGCTCGAGGGGCAAACCTCGATGTTTTGGAAATAGATGCTGCGAGTAACCGCGGGATTGACGAAATCCGTGCGCTTCGGGACGCGATTAATCTCACGCCGTCCTCGGCCTCCTTCAAAGTGTACATTATCGATGAGGTTCACATGCTTACCACCGAGGCGTTTAATGCACTTTTGAAAACGCTTGAGGAGCCTCCTGCCCATGCTGTGTTTGTGCTCGCTACCACGGATCCGCAAAAGGTTCCCGCAACGATTAAGTCTCGGTGCGTGAGTATTTCCTTTCACCGCGCGGCAGAAAACGAACTAGTCGCGGCCATCACGCGTATCGTGAAGGCCGAAAAAATTACCATCGATGACGACGCCGTTGCAGTTCTGGTGAGCAGTGTTGACGGGTCGTTTCGGGATGCGGTGAAACTTCTGGAGCAGGTGAGTTTTCATAAGGGAAAAATTACAGGAGACGTCGTCCGCTCGTTGACTTCGCTTTCCGATGAATCTGTTCTCGACAAATTTTTTGATACGCTTGTCAAAAAAGACGTCAGTGCATCGCTTGCCGTGGTTTCCGATCTGGTAGCAGGCGGAAAAGATATCAAATCATTTCTTACCGAGTGTCTGCGTCGTTTGCACACGGATCTTCTTGCTGGTCACTCCAATGCCCGCGAACTCATTCGCCGGTTTACCGAGGCCTACGGTATGATGAAAATTTCGCCGATCCCGCAACTGCCATTGGAACTTGCGATAGTAGAGTTTTGTGCGGCGGACAGTCCGGAAGAGACCCCTTTGAGAGAAGTAAGGTCCGTGAATCGAGTCGTATCGGCAGCTCCAATGACACCAGAGCCTCCAACCACCGCAGCAGCCCCAACAACTCCGTCTCTGGGTCTTTTGACCTTTGAGAAGCTCACCGAACATTGGGTTGACTTTATCGGGGAGCTTAAGCCGTATAACCATTCCGTGGCTGCTGTACTGCGCAGCGCTAGACCAAAAAGCGTCGATCGTGGTATAGTAACGATTGAGGCGTTTTACCCGTTTCATAAAGACAAGCTGTCGGAGTCAAAAACAAAGGACATGCTCGTCGGCGTCCTGAAGAAATTATTCGGGGAGAAGGTAAAAGTAGAAATAGTATTGGGCAAAAAATGATGACCGCACATGCGGGCAAGGAGGATCTATGTTTAATCCGTTAAAAGCCGCCAGTAATTTCGCAAAAGGCGTCGGTGATCTCAACGCCATGCGTAAGCAAGCGGCAATAATCCAGGCGGCCCTTGAGAAGGAAGAGTTTGACGTGAAAGAAGGAAACGTCAGGATTCTCATCAACGGCAATCAAAACGTGAAGCTGGTTGAAGTTGATGGCGTAGCGAATGAAACGCTGAAGCGCGTGATAAACGACGCGATCAAAAAGTCCCAGCAAGCCGCAGCCATGAAGCTGACCGAACTCTCCAAGACCATGGAGCAGTAAACCCCACATGAATGTCGTTGTCACAGGCAGTTTGGGATTTGATTACATCATGAATTTTTCCGGACGGTTTGCCGATCGCATCATGCCGGACAAAATTCACAAAATCTCGTTAAGTTTTCTAGCAGATAAGATGACGAAACATTTAGGCGGAACTTCTGGAAACATTTCGTACGGTCTTCGTTTGCTGGGTGTCGATCCATGTATAGTTACCTCCGCTGGTCATGATTTTTTTGAGTACAAACAATTTCTTGTGAAACAGAGGATCGACATTTCCGGTATAAAACAATTTAGTGGTGAGCCATGCAGCGTGTATCACGTGGTCACTGATCAAGATGATAACCAAATTGGCGCCTATTATATCGGCGCTTCGAGGTACAACAAAACACTTTCTGTCCGCCAAAAGAAAAAACCGGATATCGTCGTTATCGGCCCTACGGATCCACTAGCGATGAAAAAATATATTATAGAGTGCCAAAAATTGAGATACGAATATATGTTTGATCCGGCGTTCCAGATAGACAGCTTTTCGACAGCAGAACTTCGCGATGGCATATCCCGGGCAAAAATACTTATTGGCAACGATTACGAAATTGCATTGATAAAGCAAAAGCTAAAGATTGGTGTGCCGGTTCTTATCACGACGCTTGGAGCCAAAGGCTCGGTCATTGAAACCCAGCACGAAAGCATTCACGTCAAGCCCGCCAAACCTAAAAATGTAAGTGACCCGACAGGTGCGGGAGACGCCTACCGCGCCGGCTTCTTGGCCGGATACCTGCGCCACTTCGATTTACAGGTTTGCGGCCAGATGGGGTCGGTCGCTGCTGCCTACACCGTGGAGAAGTACGGCACGCAAACCCACCACTTCACCAAAAAGGAATTTATCAAGCGATATAAAGATAATTATTCTTCGATTATTAGTTTATGAAATATGGAATTATGTACCTGCCTCTTGTCAATAAGAGGTAAAAGTATTAAAGTACCAAGTTATGGCAAATAAAGATTACAAAGTAAAAGATTTGTCTCTCGCCAAATGGGGACGGATGGAAATTCAACTGGCAGAAAAAGAAATGCCGGGGCTCATGAGTTTGCGCCGGGAATTTGGTAAGAAAAAGCCGCTCAAGGGCGCTCGTATTGCAGGATCACTCCACATGACTATTCAAACTGCAGTCCTTATTGAGACCCTGCAGGAACTGGGCGCGTCAGTACGATGGGCATCAAGCAATATTTTTTCTACACAAGATCATGCCGCCGCTGCAATTGCTAAAGCAGGGACTCCGATCTTTGCCTGGAAGGGTGAAACCGAAAAAGAATATTTGTGGTGTAACGATCAGACACTCAAGTTTCCAGGTGGCAAAGGACCAAATATGCTTCTTGACGATGGTGGAGACCTTACCTGGAGGGTACACGACAAATATCCGCAGCTTCTTGATGATATCATTGGCGTTTCTGAGGAAACGACGACCGGCGTCCACCAGCTGTACCAACGGCATGCCAAAGGAGAGCTCAAAATACCAGCAATCAATGTGAATGATAGCGTGACCAAATCAAAGTTTGATAACCATTATGGGTGTCGTGAGTCACTCGCAGATGGCATTAAGCGCGCAACAGACGTGATGCTTGCGGGCAAAGTTGCGGTTATTGCAGGGTATGGTGATGTTGGCAAGGGGAGTGCGCAATCGCTCAAGGCCTATGGATGCCGAGTGCTCATTACAGAAATAGATCCAATTTGTGCGTTACAAGCACTTATGGAAGGGTACGAAGTCGTCACCATGGATGAGGCAGCAAGTCGTGGAGATATCTTTGTTACCGCCACCGGATGCAAAGACATTATTACCCTTCCGCATATGAAAAAAATGAAAGACGCAGCCATTGTCTGTAACATCGGCCACTTTGATGTGGAGATTCAAATCAAAGAGCTCAACGCATTTCCAAGGATAAAAAAAGAACAAATCAAACCACAGGTTGACCTTTATACATTTCCGGATGGACATTGTATTATCATTTTGGCTGAAGGAAGACTGGTAAATTTGGGATGCGCCACTGGACATCCTTCATTTGTTATGTCCAATTCGTTTACGAATCAGGTGCTTGCGCAGATTGAGTTGTATAACGAGAAGTATACGGTTGGCGTCCACCGTTTGTCGAAGCGCCTGGACGAGAAGGTAGCAGCGCTTCACATTGAGCAATTGGGAGGTAAACTGACGAAACTTTCTCAAGATCAAGCTGCATATATCGGAGTATCGACCGACGGGCCGTTTAAAGCTGAACACTATCGATATTGATAGTATACCATTTCGCCTGAAATGGACCGGGAAATTGCCCGCTTGAAACTTATTGCGATGGGCATTAAAATGGATTCATTAACGAGTGAGCAACGGAATTATTTGTCCAGTTGGGAAGAGGGGACATAGTATGGGACAAACAAAGGCAGAAGTTAATACGGATGTAGCTAAAAATATAGAGTTAGATCGTGTGTATGCACTAAATCCAATGACACCGGCGGTAAGGCAAAGAATATCGGAAGATATAAATGATCTAACAAAAGCTAAATCCGAGGCGCCCGACGTAGAACCGGATATTCATCCTCCAGTTCCACACGATGATGTGACGGCTACCCCTACATAATAACTGTAGTGTTTAGTATACTAGTGTTATGGCAGAACCCATTATCATCCAGCTTATTGCTGACTACGGGATAGGTGATCCTGCCTTTGCGGAGGTTATTCAGCGGCTGACATACCTGGACCGTCATATCCGCGTATCGGCGATGAGCGTGCCGCCATTTAGTACGATTGCAACTGGCATATGGATCGCCCAGTTTGCCACGGTGAACGCATTCCCCGGTCTTATTGTGTATTCAAATACCGCGCCGCGTAAAGTCCTGCCGCATCTTAAGGAAGAAACAGACGGAGGCAAACTCGTGTATACGAAGCTTGAAGACGGCGCGAGTGTTATTGCCGTCAATTCCGGGTACGCGCTCTCGTTTATCAAACACAAAATTCAATCGCTTCATGCGGTCAATGTGGCAAACGTCGGATCCCAGTTTCGATCCCGGGATTTTTATCCCGACGCGGTCGTTTCTATTGCAAACGGCGACATGCGTCTTATCGGGGATGATATAGAGGTGAGTGCGATTCCTGATCCGCCGAAGGATAAGATAGGATTTATTGACGGCTATGGAAATTTGAAAACCACGATTCGTCATTCTGAGATCACATTTGGCGTCGGCACCAAAGTAAAAATTACGGTAAACGGTATCACTAAAATTGGCGTGGTTGCCGATGAAACATATAAGGTCAGTGACGGCGATATATCCTGGGCGCCGGGCTCGACCGGCGGCACGGATAGGTTTATGGAAATCTGGGTCCGCGGCGGGAGCGCATGGGAAGAGTTTGGCAAACCAAAAGTAGAAGAACCATTTGCGGTCGAAGTGTCCGTATAGTTTCATGGTGAAATTTTTTTCAGGTACATCCAATCCGCGCCTTGCGCAAGACGTGGGCCGCGCGCTTAAGATTCCGCTGGGCGCCGTAGAAATTACCCGGTTTATTGACAATGAATGCCGGGTATTTGTGAAGGAGCCTGTGGAAGGCGCGGAGGTATTTGTTCTCCAGTCTCTTTCTGAAGTTGCTGATCAAAATCTCGTGGAGCTTTGCCTGCTTGGTCAGGCCCTTAACGGTCTGAAGGCCGCGCACGTCACCGCCATTATTCCCTGGATGGGATACAGCAAACAGGACAAAGCATTTCGAAAAGGCGAGGCAGTGTCGGCGCAGCTGGTTGCAAAGTTTATTGAAGCCGCAGGGTTCCACGCGGTCATCACGTGCGAGCTTCATTCGGAAAATCTGCTCCCCTTTTTCACCATCCCCGTTGTCGAGCTCTCGACGCACAAGGTGCTTGCAGACGCACTGTTTGCCGGCCTTCAGCGGAAGCCAAATCTTCTCGTGGTATCTCCGGATGCCGGCGGAGTCTCGCGCTCTGAAGCATTCGCCAAAGACGTGGGTATTCCGGTCGCGCATCTTACCAAAACCCGCGATCTTTCAACCGGCGAAGTGACCGTCACGGGCATTTCTGAGAAGGTTGACGGAAAAGAGTGTATCATTTTTGATGACATAATAAACACCGGCGCAACGGCCATAAAAACAAGTGAGTTTCTGAAGGCGCATGGCGCCGGAAACATATATTTTCTTGCCACCCACGGCGTACTTGCGGGCGACGCCACCAAAGCGTTATCTTCTTCCCCAATTGACCGTTTGATCATTGCCGACACCGTACTGGTTCCCAAAGAGAAGCAATTTGAAAAATTACAGACGGTGTCCGTTGCTGCGCTCATTGCAGATGCTATTTCCCGGACAGTGAGCTAAAATAGACGCATGTCACTTCTTCCGAGGGCAGTTTCTAAAGTTATCGAGTCGTTTGAGCGGCTCCCCGGCATAGGACCCAAAACTGCCCAGCGTCTTGCGTTTTATCTTCTCCACGTACCGCAGGAAGAACTTGACGGATTTGGCAAGAATCTTGCCAGCTTAAAAGCAAACACGGTCATCTGTTCGATCTGTAAAAACGTCGCGGAGGGGGACCCGTGCGATATTTGCAAAAACCCCAGCCGCGACCAGTCCATAATCTGCGTCGTTGAGCAGCCGACGGATGTGCTGTCTATCGAGCGCACAGGGAAATTCAACGGACTGTATCATGTCCTTCACGGATCGATTGATCCTCTCAATAACATCGGTCCGGATGAGCTGTACATTGCCGGTCTTACAAAACGCGTCCAGGGCGTCAAGGAAATTATTTTAGCTATGAATCCAAACATGGAGGGGGAGGCAACGGCGATGTACCTTACCAAACAAATCAAAGGACAAAACGCAGCTGTCAGCATAACCAGGCTTGCGCATGGATTGCCGGTTGGTGCGGATATCGAGTATGCTGATGAAGTTACGCTTTCGCGGGCGCTTGAAGGACGGCGGACGTATTAATATGGTGAAGAAAAATGATGTAAAAAACGTGTTGAAGGAAATTCCGGATCCGGAGATCGGGGTGTCGCTGGTGGATTTGGGATTAATTTATAATATTGAGGTCGAAAAATCCGGCAAAGTGGAAATCCTTATGACTCTCACGACCATCGGATGTCCGCTATTTGACCAGATAGAACGGCCCATTCGGGAGCAGGTAGGCAAGCTCAAAGGGGTGAAGGACGTAGAAGTGCTTCTGACCTTTGAGCCTCCTTGGACACCTGCGATGATGAGCGAAGAGGCAAAAGCGCAGCTGGGTTTTGCATAATATGGCAAACGTTGCCAAACAAATCATCGGGTCCTTTGAAGATTTAGGGAAAGACATTATTCGCGAGACGGCGAAGTTGCCGACGGAGATTCTTTTAGGTTCCAGTAAGCCTAAGCAGCAGGTCAAACCCGTAGATGCCGCCAAACCAACGGGAAAACCATTACCTCCGCGTGAATGGCTCAATCAGTTTGCTGCGAAATCCAAACCCAAAGAGCCCACTGTCCAGGAGCGGCTCGAAAAAGAAAAACGAGAGAAAGAAGAGAAAGAACAAAAATTAGCGGTGGGAGCCTCGAAGATGGCGCCAATAAAAGAAGTATCCACCAAGCGTAAACGAGGGGATCTACTGGGCATCCAGCAAAGCTCTGAAAAAGGGAAGAACGCGCGTCAGGACTGATGATATAATACGAAGACGTATTGCTGCGTTGCAGTAATCATTGATTATGAAACTGTATAACTCGCTATCCCGCACGATTGAAGATTTTCAACCGCTCCACCCTCCCCAGGTCGGTCTCTATACCTGCGGCATGACGGTTTATGATTTTGCCCATATCGGGCACGGCAGGAAATATGTGGGTGATGATATACTCCGGCGTTTGCTCACGAGATTCGGGTTTGAGGTGATGCATGTCCAGAATGTGACCGACGTGGGGCACCTGGTGTCAGATGCGGACGCCGGGGAGGATAAACTGGAGAAAGGGGCAAGGAAACAGGGGCGTACCGTGTGGGAAGTGGCGGAGTATTTTACCAAACACTTTTACGATTCCATGGATGCGCTCAATGTTCTTCGTCCGTCTGTTGTTTGCCGGGCAACCGATCACATTCCCGAACAGATTGCACTGGTCAAAACGTTGGTAGAAAAAGGATTTGCATACGATACGCCTGAAGCCGTGTACTTTGAGGTGGCGAAGTTTCCCACATACGACAGTCTATTCGGCAATCAAAGTCTTGATGAGAAAAAAACAGGAGCGCGGGAAGAAGTGAAAACCGATGAGCGCAAAAAGAATCCGGCGGATTTCGCTCTCTGGTTCAAATGCGTCGGGAGATTTGCGGGTCACACGATGCACTGGGACAGTCCGTGGGGCGCGGGGTTCCCCGGATGGCACATCGAGTGCTCTGCCATGAGCATGAAGTATCTTGGGGAGTCATTTGATATCCACACGGGCGGCATCGACCATATCCCCGTTCATCACCCGAATGAAATAGCCCAGTCGGAGGCGGCAAGCGGCAAACCATTCGTCAAATACTGGGTACACTACGCATTCCTCACCGTCGACGGTAAAAAAATGAGCAAAAGCCTTGGAAATTATTACACGATTGAAGATGTTCTCAAAAAAGGTTTTGATCCCTTGGCGCTTCGTTATTTTTACCTCACCGCCCACTACCGGAAGCCCCTGAATTTTACCTGGGAAGCGCTCGGCGCAGCACAGAATGCCTTGAGTGAACTCCGCTTGAAGATTTCACATTCACAAAGAAATACGTTATCACAGGAAAAGCTTGCGAAGGTTGACCAGTACAGAGCTCAATTTGATGAGGCGCTTGCCGATGATATGAATACCCCACAAGCGCTCGCTGTCGTGTGGGAAGTAGTCAAAAGCAACATTCCTACGCCTGATAAATACGATTTGCTTATGGATTTTGATGAAGTATTGGGGCTCGAGCTGAAAAAACCTTTAGACGAACACATCCCCGAGGAAATTACAACCCTCGCTAGGCGTCGGGATGACCTCCGGAAAGAGAAAAAATTTAGCGAGGCAGACAAGGTGCGAGAAGAAATCGAAGCGAAAGGATATGAGGTTGAAGATGCCGGAGAAGGCCAAACTACTGTACGGGCACAAGTGAAACGGCAGTAAGTTCGTGTTTAGTGATCTGAAATGTACTACTGTCGACTGCTATCATGACGCGTGTCCCCGGGGATATCGAAGCAAAATTAAATCCTGATGGAGGAGTGACCAGCCAATTTCCCAAATCTTTCGCCTCGCCGGACCTGCTTTCTGCGGAAAACTGAAGATTGGCCACTTCGACTGTTTGGCGCGCCTCATCGACTGCGCTGACAACGCCTTCAAGCTTGAGCGCGATGTTTGTGCCGGCGCGTGCCCGGACGTCGCTGGTCGAAGTTGAGCTTGAGCTTTTGTCAAGGACGGCAACGAGGGCGACGGCAAGAAGAACAAAAACGACGCTTCCGACGAGTATGAGGTTGCCTTTTTTCATTGGTCTTGTTTTATTCTTCCATGAGCGTACGTGTCTGTCAAGTATTCTGATACAATTGCCTTTATGAAATCGTTTTGGCAAGCCCTCCACAGGCCGATCATGGCGCTCGCTCCCATGGAGGATGTGACCGATACGGTATTTCGTCGAATTGTCGCCTCTTGCGCCCGCCCGGATGTCTTTTTCACGGAATTTACCAGCGTCGACGGGCTCGCCTCCGTTGGCCGCCATGAGGTGATACAACGTTTTACGTATACGGAGGAGGAGCGGCCGATTATTGCACAAATTTGGGGTAGCTCTCCGGAGCTATTTCATAAAGCAGCGGCCCTCATCGTTGCGATGAAATTTGACGGCATAGACATCAACATGGGTTGCCCGGAAAAAAATGTACTTCAACACCACGCGGGCGCCGCGTGCATCGATGACCCAAAGCGCGCCGCGGAAATTATTGCGGCGACCAAAGAGGGCGCGAAGGGTCTTCCCGTAAGCCTCAAGACCAGACTTGGATACAAAAAGGTTGCGCCTGGTTGGATACCGTTTTTACTCGAACAAGATTTGGATGCAATAATGATCCACGGGCGCACGGCTTCGGAACTTTCCAAGGTTCCGGCTCATTGGGATGAGATAGGGAAGGCCGTGAGCATGCGCAATCAGATGAAAAAAGAAACGATTATCCTAGGAAACGGAGATGTGACAAATTACGCCGACGCGCTCGAGAAGTGCCGTGTGTACGGTACGGACGGCGTCATGATTGGCAGGGGAATTTTTCACAATCTCTGGGCGTTTGAGAAAAACGGTACGTCAAAGATGGATAACCAGGAAGAGCTTTTCCGGATTATGCGCGAGCACTTGAAATTATTCGACGAAACCTGGGGCGACGCGAAAAATTTTGCGATCATGAAAAAGTTTTTCAAAATTTATGTACAGGGATTTCCCAACGCCAGTGACCTTCGGGAGAAGCTTATGCAAACTACAGGCCGGGCGCAAGTAGAAGCAATACTAAAGAGTGTTACGGTTTGACAAATGTGGAGAGCGTGACAAAAAGAATGATCCCAAGAAAATTCATAATAAACGAGACGACCATAAATTGACTCGTGTTCATTTTAGATAGCCCAAGTAAGCTTATGCCAAGCTCGTCGGGCAAAGGAGAGGCGATGATGATGGCACCGAGGAACGGCAAAGACCAGCTAAAATATTTCGTATGGAGGAGATGCTTCAGGTGAGAGCCGCCGAATCTAGTGTCGAGATCCTTAAGTTCATCCACGAGCTGACCTCGAAATGATCGGAAGATGAGCGTGTCAACAAGAACCGCTCCGAGGCCCGCGATAATACCGATTTCGATGGCTGAATATTTTTCGGCAAAAATCAATAAGAGAAGATATCCGGTTGGTAACGTAAACGTCGATACAAAAAGGAGTCCGGCGACAAAGGCGCCGAGATATCCGAAACCACCGAAGTGAAGGAGTATTTCATGAAAGCCTTCAGCGCGGGACAGGAGCCAAGCACAGAGGATTCCAGCAAGAACGAGCGCAATATTCTTGTAATGATGGTGGCGGTGTCGGTTCTTGATGCGTTTTTTCATATGGGCAGTACTATACGAATCGTTTCCGAATCTCTGAAACAAAAATTAGTACCGATGAAATAAGGATAATTTGCGTAAGGCTTATCAAAGAAATGTGGGTTACGGAAAAGATACCCGAGAGAACAGGCGCATAGAGAATGAAGAGCTGAAAAACAAGCGGCGCGAAAAATGTGAAGATGAAAAACGTATTATTAAATACGCGCGTCCGCAGAATTGATCGTTCCCGCGCCCATACGTCGAGCAAGATAAAATGCTGGACCAAAATCATAGTGGTAAACGCGAACGCCCGCGCGACAGTAAGATTTTGGGTTTGGTAGCCGACCCAAAACGCAACGAGTGTTGCTCCTGCAGTGAGCATAGACACTTCCAGGAACCACGCAACATCACGCTTCCCGAACATACGGTTCTCGGTTCTGGGTTTTCGCTTCATAATTCCCTCGTGTTTGGGCGTGACGGCAAGGGCCAGGGCAGGGAGCCCGTCGGTAACGAGGTTGATGTAGAGAAGTTGGAGTGGCGTGAGGATAAGCGGCCACCCCAGAAGGATTCCGACAACAACGGCAATAATTTCCCCTATATTGCAGCCGACGAGATATTTGATTGCCGCCTTGATGTTGTCAAAAATGGTCCTGCCTTCCTCAACCGCCGTGACGAGGGTCGCGTAGTTATCGTCGGTGATGATCATATCGGAGGCTTCCTTGGCAACATCCGTGCCGGTTATTCCCATGGCGACGCCGACGTCGGACTGCTTCAGGGCCAGGGCGTCATTGACGCCGTCGCCGGTTACCGCTACCACGTGACCCATATTTTGAAAAAGCCTTACAATGCGAAGTTTTTCGTCAGGTGTGGTTCTAGCGAATATCCGTATGCTTGGGAGTCTTGCACGCGCCTCATCGTCGGTGAGGGCCGCAAACTGGCTGCCGGTTATGATCTCCTCGTTGTGTTTTGTGAGACCAATATGAGCCCCGATTGCCATGGCCGTCAGCTCATTGTCCCCGGTTATCATAACCGTGCGAATACCGGCCGCCTCCGCCAGGGCAATAGCTTCACCCACTTCCACCCGCGGCGGGTCAGCAATGCCCACAAACCCAATGAGTATGAGATTTTTTTCCGCGTCCTCACGGGTTTTAGGCACGCCCTTGACCTCGGTCGTGGCAAGGGCGATAACCCGCAGGCCTTCCTTGGCATACTGTCGAAACGCTTTTTCAATATCGCTGTGCACTCCCGGAGTGAGCTTCTTGACGCCGCGGGCGTCCATAAATCGCGTACATTTGGCAAGAACTGTTTCGGGAGCCCCTTTGGTGTAGAGGGTGAGCTTGCCGTTTGCTTTCCAAGCCACGGTCATCATTTTGAGTGTCGGATCAAAGGCAAACTCTTCAACAAGTTTTCCTTCTTCCTTTATCTGGTTGGACTCAATCCCGCGGTCGGCTGCCAATAGAAGAAGCGCGCCCTCGGTGGTATCTCCCAGGACGTCATAGGTACCATGATCCTCCTTAAATACCAAGCTTGCGTTGTTGCACAACACGCCGGCCACCAGAAGCTGATGGGTAACCTGTTCACTCTTCCCATGCGTCCACACTTTGACGACTCTCATTTCGTTTTTAGTGAGCGTGCCGGTTTTGTCTGTTGCTATGATCGTCACACTACCAAGCGCTTCAATGGAAGAGAGCCTCCGGAGGATCGTTTTTTTCTTGGCCATCCGCTGCATGCCGACGGCAAGGGTAATGGTGATAACCGCGGGCAATCCCTCAGGCACCGCGGCGACCGCCAAGCTGATGCTGGTTAAAATCATCACAATCAACGGTTCGCGTGCAAAATACCCTATAACGAATACGGTAACGCTTGCACCAATCGCAAATACTCCAAGCTGACTGCCCAGGACATTGAGTTTTTTCTGGAGCGGCGTTTCTTCATCTTCTATGGCGGCAAGCGACGCGGCAATCGCGCCAAACCGCGTCTGCATGCCGGTTGCCTCCACCAAGACGCGCGCACGCCCTCGTGCAACGATTGTCCCCAAAAATACCCGGCCTTTTTCCTCATCGCGGGTGCTTTTTTCAACCGGCATGGATTCTCCGGTGAGGGACGCCTCATTGACCTCGAGGTGAAAATTTTCGATAATCCTGCCGTCCGCCGGAACCTTGTCTCCTTCAGTGAGATCGATCATGTCGCCCGGCACCAGTTGTTTACTGTCAATGCGTATCTGCCGGCCTGCCCGTAGTACCCGGACGGTAGTGACCGTCATTTTTTTGAGAGCGGCGATTGCCCGTTCTGCACGGTACTCCTGGATAAATCCCAATATCCCGTTGAGAATGACGATAAGAATGATAAAGACTCCATCGAGAACATCTCCCAAAAACAGCGATGCCACCGCGGCCGCAATAAGAAGGATTACCAGAATGCTGGAAAATTGCCGTACAAAAATTTCAAACGGCTGTATCCGCCTGCCCTCAACGATTTCGTTGAGGCCGTATTGGCTGAGCCGCTTTTCCGCTTCTTCACCAGTCAGACCTGTGTGCATATTTCCAGTATATCATTTGCCGAAATGATACAATCGCATTCATGGATAAGCAAGATCTTCGGAAAAAAATGATTGCAATAAGGAAAAATATTCCTGCGCCGGAGCGAACTCATGCAAGTAGACTCATTGTCCAAAAGGTACTGATGCTTCAGCAGTGGCAGCAGGCAGAAACAGTATGTCTCTATGAGTCTTTGCCTACCGAAGTGGATACAAAAGAACTTTTTGCCGAGGCGCGGGTACAGAAGAAAACAGTTGTAGTTCCGCCGGCTGCGGGTGCTGATCTCTTTATCGTTCCTGGTGTTGCGTTTGACTCAAAAGGTAATCGTCTCGGACGGGGGATGGGCTACTACGATTCACTTCTTGCCAACGTAACGGTTCCCAAAATCGGCCTTGCATTTGCCTGTCAGCTGGTTGCGAAAATTCCGCGCGCGTCATATGATGTTCCGATGACCATGGTCATAACCGAAAAATGAAAACAAAACACCCCGAATATCAATATCTCGATCTGATGGCCGATATCATGAAAAACGGCAAGTGGAAGGCAAGTCACTCGACCGGGGTAAAGCTCAAAAGCGTCTTTGGCCGCATCTGCCGGTATGATCTTTCCAAAGGATTGCCGGTGTTGACGACAAAAAAAGTATTCACCCGCGGCATCATCCATGAACTTCTCTGGTTTCTTTCCGGCGAGTCGAATATCAAGTATCTTTTGGAAAACAATGTGCACATTTGGGACGAGTGGGCGTACAAAAAATATGAGTGGGCCGTCAAGGACAAAAAAGCTAAGCCCATGACATTTGATCAGTTCATGGAGAAGGTAAAAGCGGACAAAAAGTTCCTTAAAGCGTGGGGCGAACTTGGTCCCGTCTACGGCGTCCAGTGGAGAAAGTGGCCAACAGATCACAAGAAAACCGTGGATCAGCTTGGGTGGGCGATTGAAAAAATCAAAAAGTACCCCATGAAGAAGCACTATATTATTTCCGCCTGGAACGCCGGGTGTATTTATGAAATGAGCGGGAGCCACGCGGCGAGCATGGTCATTGCGCCGTGCCACACGATGTTTCACATCAACATCACCGGGGACAAATTATCGCTTCTTCTCTATCAGCGAAGCGCGGATCTGTTTTTGGGAGTTCCCTTCAATATCGCCTCGTATGCTTTGCTTACCATGATGATTGCGCAGGTGACCGGCTACAAACCCGGAGAATTTGTCCACGTATTCGGGGATGTCCATATCTACGAAAACCATTTGAAGCAGTGCAGGGAACAGCTTGTGCGCACGCCTCGCCCGTTCCCGAAAATGAACATCAATCCAAAGGTCAAAAACATAGACGGATTTAAATTTGAAGACTTTGAACTGGTTGGGTACAATCCGCACCCGCCCATTAAGGGAGACATTACCGTTGTAGGAGGATTCTGATGCTGTCTCTTATCGCCGTCATCGGAGTAAACCGCGAGCTCGGGAAGGATGATAAATTATTGTGGCACATTCCCGGTGATCTACCCCGTTTCAAAAAACTAACAACCGGTCATCCGGTGATCCTCGGGCGAAAAACATTTCAGTCGATAGGACGTCCGCTTCCCGAACGCACCAATATTGTCATAACCCGTGACCTGTCTTTTGCTCCTGCGGGAGTGACGGTTGTTCATTCCCTTGACGAAGCTCTAGAACAAGCAAAGGTCGCGCCGGGGGCAGAAGAAATATTTGTCATCGGCGGAGGACAGATTTACGCGGCAGCCATTGACCGAGCCGACCGGCTATATCTTACCGTTGTTGATAAGTTAGCCCCCGACGCAGATACGTTTTTCCCTGACTACTCGCGGTTTTCCGAGGTTATTTCCAAAGAGTTGCAGGAAGCCGAGGGGTTCAGATTTTCTTTTTCCATTCTTCAACCGCGCCCACGAGGTAAAGCGATCCGGTGATAAGAAGCGGTTCAGGCGTTTTGAGTTTTGATAAATAGGCAGAAAAATCGGGGACTATCGTCATAGGTTTATTAGGATCTGCCTCGGCAACGGCTTTGCCAAGGTCGTCGGTATTAAACATCACCTGCTTGCCCCAGTCGGTTTGGCGCATGAGAGTGGTTACATACCAGTGCGACACGTGGGGAGCAAGGATCCTGACCATTTCCGTCACGTGCTTGTCGCCTTTCACGGCAAGAAGTGTCGGGAACTGTTTGTTCGGAAAATGGTCATCAAGCGCCGTCGAAAGCGCCGCCATTTTCATGGGATTATGTGCGCCGTCTATAATAACCCGGGTACTCCGAATCTTGGTCACTTCGAACCTGCCCCTATAATCAACAGAAGAAAGCGCGTCGCGTATGGCTTTTTGGGGTATCGCCCGCCCGGAGTGGATTGCGGCAGTCACGGCAACGGCGGCATTCGTGGCCTGATGTCGGCCGAATAAGGAGAGTTCAAGATTCTTGAGCGTTATGTTTTTTGAAATGTAATCGAAAGTAATGGGCGGCAGATCCGGAAAAATTTTGGCCCGTATGTTTGCTACGCGGAAGTCGCGGTCAAGGAGGTAGAGCGCGGTATTCACCTCACGCGCTTTTTCGATGAGAAGTTTTCGTACGGATTCTTGCGTGGCTCCTGACACCGCCGGGTGGTCCGCTTTTATAATTTCGCGCTTGTCAGACGCTATTTTCTCGACCGTGTCGCCCAAAATCTCCGTGTGATCAAGGCCCACATTGTTGACAACGGAAACGGCAGGCGTCAGTACATTCGTTCCATCAAGCTTACCGCCCAACCCCACTTCAACGATCGCGATATCTACGTTTTCCTCTACGAAGTATCTAAACATCATGGCGACGGTGATTTCGTAATAGGTCGGTGGCCCGTCGGGGTTTGATGTTGCTACCTTGTCAATTGCAGGAATGATATCCGTGAGGAGCCTCACAAATTTTTCTCCCGGAATCGGTTGCCTGTTGATCATCAGCCGTTCGGTGATCGTTATGAGGTGCGGCGAGGTGTGGAGGCCTACTTTGTATCCTGCCTTTTCCAGGATGGTTGCGGCAATATACGCGGTTGACCCTTTGCCTGCGGTCCCGCCGATGTGGATGAACGGAATCTTGGTTTCGGGATTACCAAGCTCCTGCATCAGCTGTTGCATCCGTCCGAGCGTATACGTCCACCTGGACGAGAGAAACCGCGCAAGATATGCTTCCGCCTCGGCAAGGGTAGTGATGTTTGTCATCGTCCAATTATACAACAGGACTTGCATTGCCTGACGGAAGGTGTATATGATGGATATATATGAAACTACAAGCGCTCGTTGCCCATCACCGGTTGTTTTTTGTCTTCCTCGGCCTTTTCGTCGTTGTAGGGGCAGTTGATATACTTAATCTGGACCGATTTAGCTATAAAGCAATCTGTGATGCGGTAGCGCCAGTTTCCGGTGGCCCGTGTCCGCCGTACTACGATATTCCCATTTGGCACGTCTACCTGTCCCTTGCCATACTTGCCGCGCTCTACCATGTGCATGACGAGCTTCGGCTTCACAATTCTTCTCACAAGCACTGATTTGTTATCATGCTCGTTATGAAGGGAACACTGGTCCATAAAGAAGATGTCGCCAAGGGAACCTCCTTTTTCAAGTTTTCCCTCGATGAGGATATAGACTTCAAAAGCGGACAGATTTTCCATATTCTCTTAAAAGAAGGAGTCAAGCATCATCTGACGATCGTAAATTCCCCAAACGAAAAGCGCATGGTATCTTTGGCGACCCGCATGCGGGACAGTGAGTTTAAAAATACGTTGAAAGCGTTGCCTATAGGAGCGGTGGTTGAGATTTATAAGATAAAAGGAGAATTTGTACTGCCGGAAGATACATCCAAGCCGCTGGTTTTTATCGCCCTAGGCATCGGTATCACTCCCTATATCAGCATGCTTCGTTGGATCCGCGAAGAACATGTGCCGTTTCAGATAACGCTCATCTATTCCGACTCTGACCGTGAGTCTATGGCTTTTTTGGAGGAGCTTACGGCATACGCAAAGGATAATCCCAGCTTTACACTAATCCTCACCGTCACAAAGGATCCCAACTGGACAGGGGAAAAGCGGCACGTGGATGAAAACTTTGTCAAAGAATACTTCCCCGATTCCAATGCGAATATTTATTACATTTCCGGCCCGCCTGCGGCGGTAGAGGCAGTCGCCGCATCCCTTACACATCTAGATATCCCCGCCGAACAAATCAAATCCGAAAACTTTACCGGATATTAATCATCTGCACCGGATGAAGTATAATTGATTAATATTATGGATGACATTGTTAATCAAGAGAATTGGATGCAGATAGATGAAAAGAAACAGGGCGTTAAGATTCTTTGCAGAATACCTCAAGGGTACGCGGATGCGCAACTTGGCTATTTTAAGTATCCTTTAAGTGAAAACATGGGGCCGATTGCAGCCAATGAATTTATTGCGGCTAAACTTGCAGAAAAGCTAGAATTGCCCGTAAACAAAACGTACTTAAAGGAATTTGAGGGGAAGAAAGGTTTTCTTACATTTGCTACCCCGGGTCAGCCAAACATGTGGCGGCAATTTCCATACAAAGAAAGTATGGAGCATACATTAAACGACTATGAAAGTATAGCTAGAGTAGTAGTGTTTGATATTTGGATATTAAATACTGATAGGAATCCGGACAATTTGATGTATACTAGAATAGGAAAAAGTAAAAAATTTGATTACTACCTGATCGATCACGCTCACTCGCTTTATGGTCCGAATGCACAGCCAAACGATTATAACTCCTACAATTTCAGTAGTATGGTGCAAATTCCCGAGTTTAGAGAATTATTCAAAAAGGGAATTGAATTTTTCCAAAAACACATAGAAGTCTTGAAGCAAATTGATAATATTTTTATAATCGATTTGCTAAATACAGTGCCTGGAGATTATTTGATTGCCGGTCAAAAAAATGCAATTAAAGATTTGCTAATTTACAGAAAAGATCACCTCGAGGAAAAGTTCAAAGTATTTTTAGGTAATGTGGTTTGGTAACATGTTATTTACAACAGCGTATTACACCAGCTTAATGCCATTTAACAGTGTAAAGATACCCATAGGGGTAATTCTTCAAACACCAGAAAAGGTTATCTTTAAATTTGACCTCAGTGAGGAGAGGTTTAATCTGATAAAAAAACTGTCTACAGATGCGGACAAAGAAACATTTTCAGGGTTTGAAGAAAGTTTTAAAAAAAATTATTTATCTGTAGACAAGTTTAAGATAACGGATGATCAGGGTAGGGAAATAGAAATTACAGCAAATGATTCGAGATTTTTGCCATATTTAAATACTACATTTCAGAATCACTACCAATTCTCCAAGCCAGTGCCCATTGAAATCGAAAAACCTGAGGAATTTCTTGAATACATCTTTAAAGAAATAGTTACGTAAAGCGGGTCAAAGCTAAGCTTTGATTATATTTAGCCCGTCATTTCGATCTTCTTCGAATCCATGATACAATCTTTCCATGAATCTCAAAATCGGTATCGTTGGCCTTCCAAACGCCGGAAAATCGACGCTCTTTAATGCGCTTCTCAAAAAACAAGTAGCGTTTGCGGCGAATTATCCGTTTGCGACTATTGAGCCAAATATCGGGGTGGTGCCTGTGCCGGACGCGCGTCTTGAAAGGCTTGCGGAAATTACCAAAGAGGAAGAAAAAATGGAGAAGCTTCCGCCGGTCGTCCCTGCCGTTGTTGAGTTTGTGGACATTGCGGGGCTCGTGAAGGGCGCCTCCGAGGGGCAAGGGTTGGGGAATAAATTTCTCTCGCACATCCGCGAGGTGGACATCATCTGCCACGTCATCCGTTTTTTTCCTGACGCTAATATCGTGCATGTTGCAGGGGATATAAACCCCGACCGGGACCGGGAGATCGTGGAAACAGAACTGGTACTTGCGGATTTGCAGACGTTAAACAAGCAGATAGAGCCCAAAATGAACGCGACGAAGGAAGATCTGGCGCGTTGGGCGGTCATCACACGGCTCAAAACGGGAATGGATGGCGGACGTCTGGCCCGTGCGGTTATTGCGGATGCAGATGAGCGGCTCCTCGTCCGGGATCTGCAGCTTCTCACCATGAAGCCCATTGTGTACGTTGCGAATGTTTCAGAGGGTCAACTTTCAGAAAAAAACGACATGCTTCCAATTTGCGCCGAAACCGAGGCCCAGCTTGCAGGACTTTCCGAGGGAGAACAAAAGGAATATCTTACGTCGCTTGGCCTGGAAACATCAGGGCTCGACCGCCTGATCCAAACAGCCTACGAAACCCTCGGGCTCATCTCTTTCCTTACAACCGGTGTCATTGAGGCGCGCGCCTGGACGGTCGAGCGCGGAATGAAGGCGCCCCAGGCGGCAGGCACGATCCATACCGACTTTGAAAAGCGGTTTATCAAAGCCGATGTTGTATCTTTTGATGATTTTGTTACCATTGGGGGGTGGAAAAAGACGCGGGAAGCGGGGCGAGTCCGAAGCGAGGGGAAAGAATACGTTGTCAGAGATGGAGATGTGATTGAATTTAAAGTGGGAACCTGATAGTATTAGCCTCTATGCAGAGACAGTATGAGCTTATGTTGGTGCTTCGCCCGGATTTCGGTGTGGAAGAAAAACCGGCCCGGGATCTTGCTCAAAAACTT
This sequence comes from uncultured Gammaproteobacteria bacterium, assembly GCA_964515005.1. GTDB lineage: Bacteria > Patescibacteriota > Microgenomatia > UBA10105 > UBA927 > XYB1-FULL-47-11. The sequence goes on along the minus strand of CAZEVT010000002.1, from coordinate 93,693 downwards.
ATCGGCGACCGCGAGATTAAGACTCTTTCGGTATTGGGCAAAAAACAGCTTGCGTATCCCATCAAAAAGCAGAGTGATGCCGTCTATGTGGCGGCAACATTTGTAGGCGCACCCCTCAAAGTAGATCTTCTGGAGACTCAAATGAAAATGGGTCCGGATATACTACGATACCTGCTCATTGCGAAAGGTCCCGCCTCATCGGCGGGTAACTAACTATGGCAAGTCGAAGTCTTAACAAAGTCCAACTTATCGGCAACCTGACCCGCGACCCGGAACTCCGGTACACGCCGACTGGCGCCGCAGTCTGCACGATCGGACTCGCCACCAACCGGTACTGGACGACTGAATCAGGAGAAAAAAAGGAAGAGACTGAATTTCACCGGGTCGTCGCCTGGAACAAGCTCGCAGAATTGTGTTCGCAACTTTTAATAAAAGGCAGAAAGATATATGTTGAGGGCAGGCTTCGGACGAACGCCTGGCAGGGGAAAGACGGCGCCCAACGAAGTACCACCGAGGTAGTTATTGAAGACATGATTATTTTGGATTCGCGGCGCCCGGGGGTTGCCCCCACCGGAGAAGAGACGGCGACAGCAGAAGAGGCCGGTGAGTCGCATGATGCCGATACAGGTGGCCCCAGTGCCACCACGATTGCACAGCCGCGGGTGAAAAAATCCTCCTCCGCTAAAGCTACGGAGGACAAGCAAGACAAAGGCCCGTCCGAGGAAGTGAACCCGGATGATATACCATTTTAAATATGATGAAGCGAAGATTTGATAAGAGGCGTGAGCGGCCGGTTGCCAAAAACTGTCCGTTTTGTGCCGGCAAAACAGAGCCTGACTACAAAGACGTCGGAACGATCGGCAAATACATGACCGAACGCGGGAAGATTTTGGGCCGCGCCCGGACCGGAGTCTGTGCCACGCACCAAAGGGGGATAACGGTCGCCATAAAAAGAGCTCGCCATGTGGCACTGTTGCCATTTGTCGTCCGCGCATAACAATGAAAATACTGCCGTTTTCTAAAATCCGTTCCTTCATTCTCATTCTCGCCCTTGTAATTTTTTCCTCCGGGATCGGCTACCGATTGGGAGAGCGCCGCGCAACCGTCACCTTTTCGCCTGACAAGCGGATTGTCGTTAATCAGACGGCTCCGCCCGAGGTGGATATAGACTTTTCTCTTTTTTGGGATGTCTGGCAGCGGCTCACAAGATCATTCATCGACCGCGCAACTATCGATCCGCAAAAGATGGTCTGGGGCGCAATCTCAGGAATGGTTAACGCCCTGGGGGATCCGTATACGACCTACTTGCCTCCCAAAGACAACAAAGATTTCAAAGACGATTTGGGAGGTCAATTTGAAGGCATCGGCGCGCAGCTCGGTACCCGCGACAACCGTGTGATGGTGATTGCGCCCCTGAAGGGAAATCCTGCAGAAAAAGCCGGCATTCGCGCCGGTGACTATATTCTGAAAGTCGACGAAGTCGATACCACCGGCTGGTCAGTAAACGAGGCGGTAAACAAAATTCGAGGTCCCCGGGGCACCACGGTCAAGCTTTCGATTCTTCATGACGGAGACAGTAAGCCCGTTGACGTATCCATTGTGAGGAACACGATCACCGTGCCGTCGGTGGAATCCTGGATTAAAGTACCCGGGGAGATTACGGAAGTTTCCGGACTGGACCTGCGGGTTATGCCCGAACGCGTCGCCTATATTCGTCTCTCCCGCTTCGGCGACCATAGCAATGAAGACTGGGGGAAAGCAGTGTCGCAGGTGGCGGCGTCTGGAGCCAAAGGACTTATCGTTGATCTTCGGAATAACCCGGGCGGGTATCTGGACGGCTCGGTATTTATCGCGAGTGAATTTTTGAAAAACGGCATTGTGGTATCACAAGTCAATAGCGACGGCACAAAGCAGGATTATCCAGTTTTGCGAAAAGGGAAACTTCTTGATATTCCTTTGATTGTCCTTATCAATAAAGGAAGCGCCTCTGCCTCGGAGATCGTCGCCGGAGCCCTCAGGGACTACCAGCGGGCGACCTTGGTCGGCGAGACGTCGTTTGGCAAAGGCACGGTGCAGACGCCGGAGGACTTGCCGGACGGGTCAAGCATTCATATCACGACCGGAAGATGGCTTCTTCCAAAAGGCGATTCGATCAGTCAAAAAGGCATCACTCCGGATGTGTTGGTCCCCATGGAAGAATTCGACGCGACCCGCGACGCCCAGCTTGCCAAGGCGATTGAATTGTTACTAAAATAATTTTGTTTGGTAGTGCATCCTATGAGTGGCAGACAACACAAACATTTTCCGGTATTTGCAATGCTAGCCAAATTTTTGATGCTTCGTGCTCCGAACAAAGAAGAAAGAGACGAATTGGGAAATCGATTACTCAACGCTCACAATCATACAACGTCAGAGAGGCCGGTAAATTTTTTCCAAGCCTTACCAGAGAAGACTCGCAAATGGGTTGAGCCTGAAGCGAGAGAAGTTATTACACGATACAAAAAGAAGTTCCCAAAAGAGGAGGTTCCAGATTTATGGAATCCTAAAGAGCAAAGCGTGTATCAAGATGCCGCCAGAGAAGTGCTTGCACTTGAAAAAAGAGAGCAAGAAGAAGAACTTCGAAAGAAGAATGGCCCCTATCAAGAGTTCTTCGGTAGGAATAGATATTAGATTGTAGCGCCTGTTGCAGTCATCGCTTCGGTAATCTTCGTAAGTTTTCCTTCGATAATGTCGTCCAGATTGTGCCAGCTTTTGCCGATGCGGTGGTCGGTGACGCGGTTTTGGGGAAAGTTGTACGTACGGATTTTTTCCGCCCGCATGCCGCGGCCGATCACACTTCTGGCCGCCCCCATCGTTGCCGCTGCTTTTATTTCTTCCAGTTCCCAGAGCTTTGCCCGCAGCATGGAGAGGGCAACTTGTCGGTTTTGGTACTGGTCGCGTTCTGTTTGCGCAGATACAACTATGCCCGACGGTTTATGGCGAATGCGCGCGGCAGATGAGACCTTATTTACATTTTGTCCACCTGCGCCGCCGCTGCGGAAAAAATCCCATTCAATATCTTCGGGGCGGATCGTCACTTCGGTTTCAGGAATCTCCGGAAGCACCGCCACCGTGGCGGTAGAGGTGTGAATGCGCCCCGAGCGTTCCGTCGAGGGCACGCGCTGGACGCGGTGGGTGCCTGCCTCATACTGGAGCTTCGTGAATGCCTGCGCGCCTCGGATGCGAATCGCCATATCGGCTATTTGCTCTACTTTCCAGCCCGAAAGGTTTGCGTAGCGAGTGTACATGCGCATGAGGTCCGCGGCCCAATTTTTTGCTTCTTCGCCCCCCGGACCGGGTCGAAATTCGAGGATTGCTATATCGGAGTTCATTACGTCAGTCCCATCAACATGTCCTTCAGCGACTTGGGATTGCGAAGCTGCTGTTCGCGTTCTGTTTTCTTTTTCTTTTTTGCAGCAAGGACGGTCGCCTGGGCTTCGGCTGCTTTCTGTTTTTGCTGGAAGCGGTCAACGCGCCCCATGGTATCGACAAACTTCATTTCGCCCGTGAAAAACGGGTGGCATTTGTAGCAGATTTCCGCACGAAGCTCGGGCTTGGTTGCGCCCACGACAAACTTGTTGCCGCACGCGCAGGAAACAACTGCAGCCGGGTACCATTTCGGGTGAATATCGGATTTCATAGAAGAATTATATCACGGTTTAGCTTCGGTGTCGACGCTGCTGCGCAACGAGTACTCCGACTGCAATAATGACGCCTCCGAGAATGTATGATTTGGTTATCGGCTCCCCAAGCCAGAGAACAGCAAGAATCGCCGCCCACAAAGGTTGGAGATAGATGAAAAGTGCAGACTCGGATATCTCAACAGTTTTGATGGCGATATTCCGCAACGTATAGGCGATGGTTCCGGAAAACACGGCCATAAAAAGGACTCCCAGATGCGCCTCAAGCGGCGCGCGGGTTATGACGCTCACGATGTCACCGGCTGACCTCTGAAGAAGGACAATCGGAAGAAAAATAGCAAACCCGAGGATAAACTGTGATTGGGCCAGGAACGCCGCATTTATTTTTCTTTCCATGGCCTGCTTGGTCAGCAGTGCGCCTATAAGATCCGTGACTACTGCAGCGAGCATAATCATGTTTCCTTCAAATTTTCCGAGCGTATCGGGTTGGCCGTTGAGAATGAGCGGGCCAACTGCGGCGACGAGCGCACCCACGATGGTGACGGCAATGCCGATCCGTTCGTGGTGCGTGACCCGGTCATGGAAAAATATGGCTCCCCCAAGGATCATAAGAAGCGGCCCCACAGCAGTCAACAAACTTCCGGAAAGCGCGGTGGTTTTACTTAGCGCCTCAAAAAACAGCCAGAGCGAAAGGGGAGTAGATATGAGTCCGGTAAGAAGTACGAGCCCCAGACTCGAAGACTTTTTGGGAATCTTGGCCCGCGTGAGCCAAAGGTACGGAATGGCGATTGCGGCGCTTATCCCAAACCGATAGGTGAGGAATATCCACGGATCAAACCAGGTGAGGGTATTTTTGACGACCGGAGATGCGGCTCCCCAGATGATTGAAACCAGAAGGAGGTACAGGTAGGCAGTATGGCGTTTCATGTTATGATGCCGAGGTTAATTTGTTTATGACCGCGTCAATCGTCAGATCTTCCTGTTCTTTCGTTGCCATATTTTTGAGTTTCACCAATCCCTTTTTCACTTCTTCCGGCCCCTGGATGAGGACATACGGGATGCCTTTGCGGTCGGCGTATTTGAGCTGTTTTTCAAGCTTATCGGTTGTCGGGTAGAGGTCGACCGATAGGCCGCGGTCTCGCAGTTGTCTTGTCACTCGTTGCGACTCCGGAAGAAGGTCACCCGAAAAAACGGTAACCAGTATCTGGCCTGCGGTCGTCAGCGTGGGCGTCAGACCGAGCAAGTCGGCCGCCTCCAGCGTTCGGTCAAACCCGAGTCCAAATCCCGTTCCCCCGATATCTTTCCCCGATAACTTCTCGACTAGTCCGTCAAAGCGTTCGCCACCAAGAACCGACATATCATACCCTGCATCAGGAATCTCGATTTCCCAAATCGGTCCCATAGAGTAAGAAAACGATCGGGCTATGGTCGGATCAAATTGGTACCAATCATCCGGAAATCCGTAGTTTTTGAGATATTGCAAGATAAAACGAATCTCCTCGTTTGGTTGGAGACCTTTGACATATGCAAGATACTCTTTCGCTTTTGCCAGAGAAATTCCCTTCTTTCCCATTTCGCGGATGACGCCTTCATCGCCGATCTTTTTTATCTTATCTATCGAGACAATTGCCTCATATGGCATATCTTTAAATAAAGCACGCGAATTAATACGAACTAGCGCGCGTTTGAAGCCAAGTTGGCGGTAAATATCAAGTGATAATGCGATAACCTCCGCATCTGCATCTGGAGTTTTGACACCAAAAATATCTGCGTCCACTTGGGTAAATTCACGGTAGCGGCCTTTCTGCGGTTTTTCTGAGCGGAACGCGGGTTGGATTTGGTACCGTTTGAATGGAAACGTGAGCGTGTTTTGGTACTGCGCAATAAGTCTGCACGTGGGGACGGTTTGGTCGTACCGAAGTGCCACTTCGCGATCGCCCTGGTCCTTGAATTTAAAGAAGAGTTTTTCGTCTTCTCCTATGGCTCCGGTAAATATCTCAAGCGGTTCCAGAGTAGGTGTTTCAAGAGGCGCAAAACCCCACGACTCGCAAATTGCCGCGAGTTTATCTCGTAGCCATTTACGCTTCGCTGCCTCTTCCGGTAAAAAATCTCGAAATCCTTTGAGCGTTTGTGCTTTGATCATATTATTTGTTTGATTTGGATAGTATGTCGATACCGTCCTCTTTCAATAGTACCAAGTCTTCGATGCGTATGCCATACCGGCCCTCGATGTACATTCCCGGCTCGACGGAAAACACCATACCGGGCAGAAGTGTTTTGTCTTTTTTGACCGTCAGGCGCGGTCCTTCGTGAACATCCAGGCCCACGTTGTGCCCCAAGCTATGAGAGTAGGGCGGCAGATGTGCTTTGGCAATCACTTCTTTTGCAGCGGCGTCCAGTGTCCTCCCGCTTCTTGTGCCGCTAGCCAAGAGCTCAAGCGCCTTGCTTTGTGCCTGCAAAACGGTATCGTAGGCCCGTTTCCATTCAGGGTTCGGCGTGCCCAAAAACACAACACGCGTCATATCGGCACAGTACCCGTTTATTTTTGCGCCAAAATCGAGAAGCACGAGTGAGCCGCGCCGCAGCGGATCATGACTCCGCGTCTGATAATGAGGTTGGGAACTGTGTTCGTTAAAAGCAACGATCGGGGGGAATGCGTTTTCAGCCCCATGGTACCGCAGGAACCCCTCGATTTCCTGTGCAAGGCGGGATTCTGTGACGCCGGGTCGTATGCGGCGGGCGATGAATTTGAAACATTGATCCGTAAGACTGGTCGCCAAGCGTATATTCGCAATTTCATCAGCGCGTTTGATCATACGCAGCTCTTCAATTCTATTGGCTGTCGGAACAAGGGGTAGACTTTTTAACTTGTTATATTCGGAAACCGTCAGATCCGACTCCTCAAACCCAAGTTTTTTAATGTGTAACTTTTCGCAGAGTTTTTCTACTTCTTTTGCAATCGGATCGTCTCTGGAGATTTGGATGGGTGATAATTTTTTGGCTTGTTCCATATACAGGGAAGAAGTAAAAAAGTAGGTGTTGTCTTTTGTCAGTAGCACATATGCGTCTCTATCTTCGACGCTGACAAACCCCGTCAGATACCGAATATTTGTCGGGTCCGTTATGAGTAATGCGTCAATATTTTTTAACGGTGAAAACATAGTTCATTGCATTATATATCATGGGTATTATGGAATGGGGGAATCGTTTGCTACCTCGATATCGTTTTCCAACCAACTCCGACATGTGCTAATCCATGCTTCATACTCCCCAGGTTCAGGAGCGCCCACACCCTCAACGATAGGACCGTTTACGGTTCTAAGCCAAGATTTCTTGGGAAGATATATCGGGTTGTTCCTGTATATTTTTTCGATTAGTCCTTCTAATATTTCTATTTTTGACATAATGCATCGCCTCTTTCATAAAAGCTTGCCTATGGTTTTTTCAGCTGCAGACAATACTTTATATTCGCGAATAAGCGGAACCATTACTTCAATATCCCTGTAAAAGGCCCGGTCCTCGGTAATGGCCGAACTTACTCTTCGCACGAGTTTGTACACCGCCTGAAAAGTCGGCGATGGCGCCAGCGGCTTACGAAATTCATAAGCTTGGCACGTTGCCAAAAGTTGTATGGCAACGACCGCTTCTGTATTTCTGATAATCTCCCTTGCTTTGCGTGCAGCAATCGTTCCGAACGAAACGTGATCCTCTTGGTTGCCCGAAACAGGGATCGAATCAACGCTTGCTGGACTTGCAAGGATTTTATTCTCAGACACAAGAGCGGCCTGCGTGTACTGCGAGATCATGAGGCCAGAATCAAGCCCGGCGCTCTCAACCAAGAACGCTGGTAAGTCTTTGGAACAGGCAGGGTCCATGAGATTGTTGGTTTGCCTCTCTGATATGTTTCCCATATCGGTGATGACAATGCCGAGTAAATCCTGCGTATATCCAATCGGTGCACCGTGAAAATTAGCTCCTGTCCGACATACCTTTTCTTTCGTAAAGAAAATAGGATTATCGGCAACTGCGTTCATCTCTATTTCTGTAATAGGTCGTATATAATCGAGCGCATCCCGGATCGCGCCAACCACCTGCGGGACGCTGCGGAGCGAATATGCATTCTGGACGTTTTTCTTTGGCTGTTTCATCAGCTCGCTGCCGCGCGTGATGGTTCGAATGTTTGCCGCGGTGATGTTTTGCCCCTTAAACGGCCGCACGCCGTTATATTCTTTGCTATACGCACTCTCGACACAATTGAGGACGTCAATCGTCATACTGCAAACAATTTCTGTTTGTTTGATGAGTCGCTCTGCGTCATAAATATTTAGCGCGGCAATCGCTGTCATAAATTGACTGCCGTTCATAATTGCGAGTCCCTCGCGATAGGCAAGGGGAACGATAGGTATGTCTGCGCGTTTCATAGCAACATCGCCCGGATATACCTGTCCTTTGTAATACGCTTTGCCTTCACCGATGATGACCAACCCCATTTGGGATAGCGGGGCCAAGTCGCCGCTTGTTCCGACAGAGCCCTTTTCATAGAAGAGAGGAGTCACACCACGGTTGAGCATCTCAACGAAGGTCAAAAACAATTTTGGCCGGAGTCCGCTATACCCCTTGGCAAATACGTTGAGCCGCAAAAGGAGCGTGGCCCTCGCCGTTTCCACATCAACAGGATTGCCATACCCTGAAGAATGGGCCCGGAGCATGCGTGTTGATAGCTCACCGGCTTTGTCTTTGGATATTTTGACATTACCGAATCCACCGATGCCGGTGTTGAGGCCATACATCGTGTCGCCGCGCTCAAGCATTTCTGCGATTGCCTCCCAATTATCCTGTATCTGTTTAATAACCTTTTTGGGTACGACAACTTTGGCATTGTTTCGTGCCACAGCAACTACGTTTTCAATGGTGAGCGAATCACCCGTCAGGGTAACAACATTTTTCATAGAACCTCCTTCTTCGCAGAATAATAAAACCTGCGAATGGGAGAGGAGAGAGAAAATGAAGAAAGCTAGTTTGAGGAATTGGTCTCGCCTCGACCATGCGTAGGTTTAGATAAGGCGATGATGCAACGAGGAAAAGCCGACAGAATCGGCTTGATACGAAGTGATAATGAGTGATCGAAAAAGATTCATAGACAGATCATGCGTATTAACGCGTTAATATATTAACACGCTAATATGTCATTGTCAAGGGGAGAATTGGCGGTCGGCAATTGCCTTATATCCGCCGAAACCTTTTTTGAACCAATGAGCGACCCGAGTGACGGTGGCGGTTGACACGTTTAGTTTTTTTGCAATGGTGGCGTAGGAGGCTCCTTGGGAGATCAACTTTACCATCTGCCAGCGGTTGGAAAACTCTTTTATTTCCGCCATCGTGAGTAAGTCGCGGAAAAAGCTTTTTGCCTCTGTTTCGTTCTTGAGCGCAAGGATTGCTTGAAACAGTTCTTTCACTTCCGGAGTCGGGTAGTTACTTGGCGTGGCAGTAGGGAACGGGTCAGTCCGGAATTTTTTCATAGTTCCATGGTAACACGTCCTATGGGGTGGGAGTAGGCGTAGCCTTCGGGGTTGCAGTTGGTTTTGGCGTTGTTTTGGCAGTCGCCGATGGCGACGCTTCTGTCGTGGTAGGGGTCGTGGGAGCGCCCGTAAGGTTTCCGATATCCAGAATCCGCAGCGCACTCACGCGGTTTTCTTTTTTGGCGACGGGATTTCCCAATATATGGACCGTGTCCCCGACGAGGAGTTTGGAGAAACTGCCTTTGGCAGAGCCCTTTTCTTGCGTCCAGAGAGATGTTTTGGTCGAAGTTTCGAAATCCACGGTATAGGTGGGGCCTTCCGGTGTGGCGACCGTCAGGGTAAAGTCATCTTTTGATGTCTTCGTTATGGTGCCGGATATACGCATGGGGAGGGTAGCTTGAATAAAGATGACCTGCGCCTTCAGAAGATCCAGATTCTCGTCGTAGTCACCAAAAACAACGACGGTGTCACCCTTGGCAAGATCTTCGGTCGTCAGCTCGGTGCGCTTTCCTTTAAGGATCTGTCCGACTTTGATCTCGTCCGTGAGTTCTATTTTGACATCGCTCGTTTTGGTTTCCACGGTGATGGTGGAAACAGAGGTTGCCTTCACCGTACCAAAGATTGCCCGTTTCTGGGTTTGGCGAAGCTGCGCGACTTTGGTCGCGAGCCGGTCCTTCAGATCATCCAGTTTTTGTTTGGATTCCGAGGGAGTCGCCGATGGGCTTGCAGTTTGGGCAGCAACGCCAGTGGTTAGGAATAAGGCTAGTAGAATAAGGAGTAGTTTTTTCATAGTTTTTCTGGTGTATAAAATACGGTGACGGCGGATGCCGCCTGCTCGGTGTCTGCGTAGGCGGTAATCGTCAAATCATTTTTTCCCTCCGCAAGCGCCACTTTCCCGGCGAATTTACCATCACCACTTGCAACAACAACGATTTCATCTATGGATCCGGCAATCACCACGATTGCCCCCGGGCTGGTTGATCCCGATACCAACACTTCATCATTTTCTTCTATGGCATCAGCCAGGGGACTATCGATCGTTGGCGTGAGACTGGTAGGCGTCGGTGTCGGCGTAACGTCTGTCTTTTTTTGAGCGAATGAAAAATTTGGAAGCCGAATTTTGGGGAAAGACTTCAGGAGGTTTGGTCCCAAAAGGAGGAGTCCCGTGATGAGCAGTCCTATGCCAAAACCGATTAATGTCGCCAGTAGTGCGTCTTTGTTCATAAAGAAAGGTGTTGCTAAGGATAGCCAAATCTGTTATAAATTGCAAGTGCCGCTATGGACATCACCTACTTGGGTCATTCATCGTTTCGCATCAAAGGAAAAACCGCAACAATTGTCACGGATCCCTATGGGGGGGATTCTGGCCTCAAATTTCCCAAACACGTGGCGGCAGATATCGTCACGATCTCCCATGGGCACGGCGATCATTCGGCAGAAGGGCAGATCGAAGGCGATCCGTATATTGTGCGTGGTCCCGGGGAATATGAAATAAAAGGAGTGGGCATTATCGGTCGTTCCATCGGTATCAACACGGTGTATCGAATTGAAGTAGACGGCATATCTATTGTGCATCTTGGAGATCTTACGGATCCATTGTCGACTACCGAGGTGGAAGCGTTGGATGGTGTGGATATTCTTTTAGTTCCCGTCGCAACTGCCATACCCGTGATCCATGAGATAGAACCGTCAATCGTCATACCTATGCGCTATGAAAAAGACGAGCTAGCAGCATTTTTGAAGGAAATAGGAAAAGAAGACACGGCGCCGCAGGCAAAACTTGTCGCGTCCGCCGGCAAACTACCCGAACAAATGCAGGTTGTCGTCCTTGAATAATATGGCCGATCCCAAGGTCCCCCCGCATGACTCGGTGGCCGAACAATCGGTACTGGGTGCGATTTTAATCGACAAAGACGCGATGATTGAGGTTGCGGAATTTTTGCGTCCCGCCCACTTTTACCGCGACGCCCACGCCGCCATATTTACGGCAATGATAGCGCTTTACGAGGCGCATGAGCCCTTAGACGTGGTGTCGGTGACCGCCCAGCTGAAAAAAGACGGGTCACTGAAAGTGGCAGGCGGAGCGTCTGCAGTTTCCGATCTTTTGAATGTGGTGCCGACCTCAGCCCACGCGGCCAAGTATGCCCGTATCATCCAGGAAAATTATACCAAGCGCCGCTTGGTTGAACTTGGGGCGCGGGTTACCGAACTGGCGTTTAAGGAAGAAGGGGATGCCAAGGAAATACTGGACCAGGCAGAACAGGAAATATTTGCCATCTCCCAGGCGGCAACCAAGCGCGACTTTATCCCGATTAAAGATGCGCTTGCCTCCTCGTTTGACCGTTTAGACGAGCTTCATAAGAGAGCCGGGGGACTCCGGGGTGTGCCAACGGGGTTTCCCGATATAGACTTCCGGCTCGCAGGCATGCAGGACGCTAACCTTCTTATTCTTGCAGCCCGTCCGGGAACCGGGAAAACCGCGATGATTCTCAATATCGCCCAGTATGTGGCGGTGAAGGAAAAAATTCCGGTTGGCATATTTTCTTTGGAAATGAGTAAAGAAGAGGTCGTGGATAGGCTCCTCGTTTCCCAGGCGGATATCGACGCGTGGAAGCTCAAGACCGGCAAGCTGACGGACGATGATTTTACTAAGCTTTCCGAGGCGATGGGCGAGCTTGCGGAGGCCCCCCTATACATTGATGACACACCTGGGTTAAACATACTGGAAATGCGCACGAAGGCACGCCGCCTTCAGGTGGAGCATGACGTGAAACTTATCATCGTCGACTACCTTCAACTTGCCGATTCGGGTCGGAAATTCGACAACCGCGTCCAGGAGGTGTCCGTCATTTCCCAGAGCCTCAAGAATCTCGCGCGCGAACTCCGGCTTCCGGTACTTGCCTGTTCACAGCTGTCGCGTGCCGTTGAATCGCGCGGCACCCGGGTTCCGGAGCTATCTGATCTTCGCGAGTCAGGATCGATCGAGCAGGACGCCGATGTCGTTATGTTTTTGTACCGGGAACAAGGCGACCAGACGCAGTGGGGGACTCAGATCCCGACGAAGCTCCGCGTGGCCAAACACAGAAACGGACCCTTGGGGGAGGTCGACCTTATCTTCCGGGGCGATAGGATCCGTTTTTACGGCGTAGAGCGGAAACGCGAAGAGGCCGCGGCTAAATGATATAATGCTAAGAAGCATTGCTCCTTCGGAGTAATTACGAAGACGTATTGCTGCTTCGCAGTAATCGCGCCTGGGTGGCGGAACCGGTAGACGCGCAGGTCTCAAAAACCTGTGGGGCTAACACTCCATGAGAGTTCGAGTCTCTCCCTAGGCACCAGAGTTTGATATAATACGAAGACGTATTGCTCCTTCGGAGAAATACAACCCATATGAAACTTGGAGATATATATACGCTGGCAGTCAAAATGGGAATCGCAGCCGATCCACGCGGGGTAGAAGGAGTGAGAAAATTTCTTGCCCGTCGGAAAGCTGAATACGAAGATCTTCCTAAATCAAAAAAAGAAGAGTTTGACATGGAGGATTTCAAGAATCCCTACACAGATTCTCGCGTTCTCATTGGGAATCCCAATCTCGAAGTTAATTCAATTCTGGCTGGCATAGATATTACAGCCGCCGAGGTACTGCTTGCGGATCGCTTGAATGAGAAAGGCAAAAGCATTGATCTTCTTGTTGGGCATCATCCCATTGGCGCGCCTCTTGCTGCTATGCATGAGGTGATGGGAGTTCAGGCAGACTGGATGGCAAAATATGGCGTACCAATTAATATTGCCGAAGCCCTCACTAATGACCGTTTAAGTGAAATTCAAAGGAGATTTGCTCCTCGCAATCATAATCAGCCTGTCGATGCCGCACGACTTTTAGGGTTGGCCCTTATGTGTACGCATACAATTACCGACAATCTTGTATCAACCTTTTTAGATCGATTGATCGAAAAAAAATCGCCTGAGACAGTAGGGGATGTAGTGGATATTCTTCGGGACATTCCAGAGTATAAAGAAGCGACGAAGGTCAAAGCTGGACCTATGATTTTTGCGGGAAACCAGGGAAACCGTATCGGGAAAATTGTTGTTGATATGACCGGCGGGACAGAGCCTTCTCATCTTGTGTATGAAAAACTTGCCAATGCTGGAGTTGGGACCATTGTTGGCATGCACGCGGGAGAAGAGCATCGTAAAGAATGCCTCAAGCACCACATAAATCTTGTTGTTGCGGGGCATATGAGCTCGGATAGTTTGGGTATGAATCTACTTCTGGATGAATTTGAGAAGAAAGGTGTAAAGATTACCCCGTGTTCCGGACTTATCCGCATCCGCCGTTAACGCAAGAGCAGTAGGAAAAATGCTACCGTCAGAATTTGCGTCAGGACCCCGAGTGGAAAGTGCGCTTTGGCGTGAAATACATTTTCCGTGCGGTATATGCCGTAGGTGAGCTTTTCCCAAAAACCGGCGCGGCTGTCGGGCGCGTGTTTGGTATGCCCGGAAAAAAATATATACCACGGGGCTTCCAGCCAATCCGGAAGTTCCGAGGCGATGATCGTCAGCATGAGTACCGGGGTCTCCACCTTTCCCGCAAATACAAAATATGCTAGCGTTATACCAAGGGCGGTTTCCAAGATTGCGAAAAGCCCGGTTCTTTGTTTGGTGCGGCCGCGCCAGTTGGTGCCGAAATCCCAGTGGGGGACACTGTCTATGAGAAAATGAGAGCCTATCGCAAGAGGTACCGAAATATACGGATTGGGGATGCTTGTGGCGATGGCGCCGGCAATCAATGCATGCGCGGTAGCAGTCATGTATCTATTGTAGCAAATCTATGACAAACGGTGCAAATAACGGGGAACAATCATCATTCGCCAAAGTACTTGCCGTCCCATCTTTTCGCTCCCTTTGGTTCGGACAGATTTGTTCACAGCTTGCCGGCAATACGCTTCTTTTCGTCCTTGCTCTCCACGTGTATCAAGCAACAGGTAGCAACACCGCCGTGTCCGCGCTCTTTCTCTCTTATGGTCTGCCTGCAGTTGTCTTTGGCATGGTAGCTGGGGCGGTCGTTGATCATCTTGACAAACGGCGGGTGCTCATTTACTGCGACATTGCGCGGGCGGTCCTCACGCTTGTTCTTCTTTTTCTATCGGGAAATGTTTTTTTGATATATGCCGTCACATTCCTAAATGCCATCATTACCCAGTTATTTGTGCCGGCTGAGGCTCCCTTGATACCTAAGCTTGCGCCTGAAGATCGAATTGTCTCGGCAAATAGTCTGTTTTCATTCACCTTTTACTCGAGCCTTGCTCTGGGGTCGGTGCTTGCCGGACCGCTTCTGCGCGTATTTGGGGCACACGGGATTTTTGTCCTCATCAGCTTCGTCTTTGCCCTTGCCGCATGGAACGAGTCTCAGCTCCCGCCGCAGTCGGCCGGTACCTGGGCATTCCACGCGATATTTCGCCATTCCGTATCCGATATTACCCGAAGGGTTTGGGGAGAACTCGTCAAAGGGATTAACTATGTACGGAAGTCCCGGGTGCTTTCCGATAGTCTCCTCCTTCTTACCGGCACCCAGATAATTCTCGTCATGCTGGGGACCCTGGGGCCGGGGTTTGCCGACCGGGTGCTTCAGGTGGACTTCCGCGATGCGTCGCTTCTTATAGTCGGCCCTACGGTGTTGGGGGTGATTGCCGGGGCGGTCTGGGTGGGGGCAGTCGGGTTCCGGATACCCAAAGAGAGGTTGATTCGGACCGGTGTTTTGGGCGCGGGAACCATCCTCATTTGTATATCGCTGATTGTGCGCCTGCACCGCGTCCCGCAGGTTTCCTGGCTGTTTGGCGACAGCGTGCGGCTGCCACTCGTGTTTATCCTCTTTTTTCTTTTGGGTGTTGCCAATAGTTTCTTGGATGTGCCGGCCAATAGCGTCCTTCAGGACGAAGCAAAAGGATCCATGCGGGGGAGAGTGTACGGTATGCTGACGGCCGCCGTCGGCGGCGTCGGCGTACTCCCCGTGGTTGTAGGCGGGATCCTTGCCGATGCGGTCGGAGTCGGCAAAGTTATCTTTGCATTGGGACTTTTGATTACTGCGTACGGACTCTGGCGAATGAAGTATACCCTTTATAAGTAGGTAAGTCCGGGTATCCACCCATCTAATCAGTTTTTTCGCCCTTCGGGCTGCAAATCTGAGTAAGATGGGTGTATAATCGATAATATGTTTCCTGTACTTTTTACGATCGGTGGGATGCATGTCTATAGCATAAGCATTGTGCTTCTTTTGGCGTGGCTTATATTTTCATTTGTGTTTTGGCGGGGACTCCGAAACGAAGGCGTCCCGGAAGACCGCATTTTTGACCTCACGTTTTACGCGACCATTGCCGCATTTGTCTTTTCGCGTGCAGGGTTCGTGTTGTTTGACTGGAATACGTTTGCCGAGAGTTATCTAAAGATTGTGGCTATGTGGGTCGCCCCGGGATTGTCCCTCTACGGGGCTCTCTTGGGTGGCCTCATGACCCTTATCTATCTTTCGCGACAGTATAAGGTTCGCCTGGGGTACGTGTTGGATGCGGTCGGGTACGCATTTGGCGCGTCTTTTTTTGTCGGGGTCCTTGGGGCATTTTTGGACGGGTCATACGTGGGGGCTCTTTCTAATCTTCCGTGGGCGGTCCGGTACGTCGGGCACGTGGGAACGCGTCACCCGGTACAGTTATATGAGGCCATCGCGATCGTTATTATTCTCATCCTCCTTGTTTTTCTTACCCGTCGCGGCCGGAAAAACAAGTGGCCGTATGGACTTCTGGGGCTTTGGTTTTTTTCTCTTTTTGCCGTCTTCATGTTTATCCTTGAATTTTTGAAGGACTCTCGTGTATACTGGGGAGTACTTCGCGCCAATCAGTGGATATTGATCGCAATATTTGCAGAAACGATAGGCGCGTTTTATGTTCGCGGGGGAGGCCGGGAATGGGTCCGGCCGATGGTCAACAAATTATTAGGAGGCATCCATGGTAAGTTTTCCAAGCGAAGTCCTTGAACAGATTCGACTCCATCTTGAAGAAGAGAAAAAACAACTCGCCAGCCGCATGGCAGAAGTTTCTCTTCAGGATCCTTTTTCGGATCCCGAGCGCGCCCATAACAATGCAGCCTCCGACTCAGAAGCGAGCGAGGAATCCAGCCACGACCGGTTTGCCGCAATTTTGGACGAGCTGAAAGCGAAACGTGCGGATATTGACGGGGCACTCATGCGTATTGGCGATGGCACCTACGGATATTGTTCGGTTTGTGGCGACATGATTGATACGGATCGGCTTGCAATACTTCCCGCGGCAACGGTATGTCTGACGCACAGCAAATGAACATTCCCGTACTTTTTGAAGATGAGGTCATGCTTGTGGTCAATAAGCCGTCGGGACTTGTTGTCAATCGTGCGAATTCGGTGAAGGTGGAAACGCTCCAAGATTGGGTCGAAAAGACGCATCACATATTTATTGAGGATAGAGGAGGCATCATACATCGGATAGATAAGGAAACCTCGGGCATACTTCTTATTGCCAAAACACCCGATGCATTTGTTGAACTTCAGCGGCAGTTTAAGGAGCGCCTCATTAAAAAAACGTACCTTGCAATCGTGCACGGGAAGCTCGTGCCCGACGAAGGCGAAATACGCGCGCCGGTTGGTCGTTTACCATGGAATAGAGAGCGATTTGGAATTGTTCCAGGGGGAAAAGAAGCAATAACGAAATATAAGGTACTACAACACTTGAAAGAATTTAGCGTAGTAGAACTGTATCCAGAGACTGGCCGTACTCATCAAATTAGAGTCCATCTTAAATATATCAATCATCCGATCCTCGGTGATTATTTGTATGCGGGTAGGAAAACCGCCAGGGACGACCGTACATGGGCACCTCGAGTTATGTTGCACGCATGGAAGCTCGGATGTCTCCACCCGGTGAGCGCAAAAGAACTTGCATTCGACGCCCCGATACCAGATGATATGGATAGAATTATCCATGGACACGCATAGCTTATCCCTCATCACAACGCTGCTTCTTGTTTTTGGGGCCGCCATGTTTGGCGGGGCGATAGCGAAACTGCTCAAGCAACCGCTTCTTCTCGGGTATATCGCGGCAGGTGTACTTTTTGGCAATCTGTTTCCGAGAATTACGGATCACGTATTTTTGAAAATTATCGCCGATACCGGCGTCACCCTTCTCCTTTTTACCCTTGGGGTGGAGTTTTCATTTCACAGGTTGAAACGTGTTCTTGGCGCGGTCACCTGGGCGGCATCGTTTCAGATACTCATTTGCATATTCCTGTTTCTTCTTGGTGCCATGTATCTGGGGTTTGGGTTCTTGCCTGCCCTTGTGATTGCCGTTGCCGCCGCCCTTTCCTCAACCGCGGTTGTCGTCAAGGTGCTTTCGGAACGGGGAGAGCTGGATACCTTGCCGGGCGAGGTGATGACCGGGTGGCTCGTTGTTCAGGATATTGCGGTCATCCCCATCATGATTCTTTTGCCGTCCGTGGTATCCAGTTCCGCCTCGGGTGACGCGAGTATTACGGGTCTCGTGACGACGCTTGGCATCAGCGTTCTGAAGGCGGCTCTTGCCTTGGGGCTTATTGTCCTTATAGGCAAACGCGTGGTGCCGCGGGTGTTGGGGAAAATCGCCTCCATGGGGAGCCGCGAAATCTTTGTCTTGGCGACCGTTGCCTTGGTGTTTCTTTCCGCAATTACCACGTATGTTCTAGGACTTTCCGCGGGCTTGGGTGCGTTCATCGCCGGCCTTCTTATTGCCGAGACCAGTCAAAATCATGCGATATTTGCTGAAATCCGGCCGCTTCGGGATCTGTTTGCCGTGGTGTTTTTTGTATCGATCGGGATGGGAATTCCAGTTGCGTATTTGTGGCAGATGGCAGGCACGCTTGCGATCATGACCGCCGTCATTCTTGCGCTTAAATGGTTTGTCGTCATGGGGCTCATGCGGTTTTTAGGCTATCACCGAAAAACGTCATTTTTGGTCGCCGTTGGCCTGACCCAGATGAGCGAGTTTGGATTTATCATCGCGTCCCAAAGTCTTGCCCTTGGCGCCATAGGCGGGGAGCATGCAATTTTTATTGTCGCCCTTACGTTTCTCACGATCTTAGTCTCTACTCCGCTTATGGCCCGGGGCCACGGACTGTATTACGCGTTCCACGAATGGCTTGGGAAGTATACGCCGACGATTTTTCACACTAAAAAAGAACTTGCGGATATGAAAGAAGAGTTGCCGTACCGGGATCACGTGGTTCTCTGCGGCTACGGCAGGGTGGGGAAGTATATAGGAAGGGCGCTTGAGTTGTCTGGGCTCCCGTTTGTCGTTGTTGATTACAATAGTGCCGCCGTGGCATCGCTGAAGGAAAAAGGGATACCGGTCATCTACGGCGACCCCGCGGACAAGGACGTCTTGGATTTTGCGCAGGTAGACCATGCGAAGGCGCTGATTATTGCTATACCGGACCGGCATACGCAGGAGATGGTCATTGGACACGCCCAAACCTTAAACCGCAAGATTAAAATCATCTGCCGGACGCATCATGAAGAAGATCAGAAGCACCTTAAATCTTTAGGCGTTGATGCGGTCGTTCAGCCGGAGTTTGAAGCGGCAATCTCAATCGTCGAACGCTTGCTTCCATCATTTGGAGTCAATGAAGAAGAAATCGCAGGCAAAATCTCACGGCTCAAAATCGAACACGGGGCGGGGTAGTTGTCGTGGTATAATACTTTTCATGGATCAAACGACGGTGCTTCGTAAACTTTCCGGCGAAAAACGGCTGATACAGGCTCTCAAACTGTCTGATTTTGTACGAGAACTAGCCCGACTTGGGAAGCAGGATAGGGAAACATATCATGGGCAAAAAAAATCTCCAAAACAAAATTGAACACGGCCAGCAAGACATTCTTGTTACCTTTGCGCGTCTTTTCCAGACATTTACCATTCCTTATCTTCTCACTGGGAGTCTTGCCGTTGCGTTTTACGGATATCCCCGGGCTACGCATGACATTGATTTTGTGTTGGAAATTTCGAGGAATGCAAAAGAAAGGCTTATGCGAGCGCTTACTGCACTTCCTCGTATATATCTGCAGGATACAATTCAGCTTCACGATCCAAATATCAGCTTCTATAGTCTGTATCACACATATGTCGGGGTAAAAATAGATTTATGGTTAGTGACAAGTACGGAGTTTGACAGGAAATGGCAACGCCGCCGTGCTATTCGCATCATAGACACAACAATTCCTCTGTTATCCCCGGAAGACTTGATTCTTACGAAACTGTCATGGTGTAAAGAAGTGCCCAGCGAACGTCATATGCGTGACTGTGTGGGAATGTGGCTGGTGCAAAAAGGTAAACTGGATGAGAAATATCTTTTGGGTCAGGCAAAGAAGCTTGATGTAGCAAACCTTCTCTCGCAGGTTATTGCAACAAAAGAATATTAAATTGCCGGCAAAATCTCACGGCTCAAAATCGAACACGGCGCGGGATAGTTGACACGTTGTTAAAAATAGTATAATATGGAAATATAGAAAGGTAGAAATTCCAACTTATGCAACTACTTCCACTTGAAGATATTGTAAAAATGCAGCCGAAGGGGCTGGTTACTATTCCAAAAAAACTCCGCGAGCGTGTCGGTATTTCGGAAAATGATCTGGTGCGCGTGCGTACTGATCGTGGGAGACTGACGATCGAGCCGGTGCGGACTCTGGCATATCCCGTCCGATCGTATACAGATGCGGAGCTCCGTGAGTTCATTGAGCTGGATAAAAAAGAAAGCAAGGAGTTGCATGCGCGCAAAACCACGAATACTGTTTAATGCTTCCGTTGTTCTTTCGGGTTTTGCATCACCGTCCGGAGGTTCAGGGAAACTGCTGGGATGGATCCGGAAAGGGAATGTACAGGGATTCGTGAGTGAAATCATTCTGGATGAAATTATGCGCCACCGCGCGAAGTTGAGTATTCCCGCTACATCTATCCGCACACTCACAAAATTGTTTACCGTTGTTCCCGCACCGCCGGTCAGTATTGTACGAGGATTTGAAGCAGTGGTCGTTGATGTCGGCGATGCGCATGTACTCGCATCGGCGAAAGAATATCGCGCAGATTTCCTCGTGACCCTGGATAAGAAACACCTGTTAGCTCTTCGGGGCAAAATCCGCATGTTTCGCATTGTTTCGCCAAAGGAACTGATTGAGCGGATCGAACACGGGGCCGGGTAAGGCCTACGAGGAGAGTCCTTGAAGGCACCTTAAGAGAGTCACGGAATCATATCCAAATATTGCCTGAGACTAGTGACGCCTCGTAAATTATTGCGAGTATTGTTGATAATTGCACCAATTCTTTTTTCTGTTACTCCATAGTGCAGGCTCAAATCAGCATAGGTAGCACCATCCAAAAAATGCGCCAGAAATATTTCTCTTCGCCTTTCGGATAATGTGCTTAATGCCCGGTCCAAGTCTTCGCGCAACTTCGGCGTCATCACATTTCGTAATGCCATTGCCTCCGTGTCTTCCGGGGAAACTTTTGCCATATTACATCTTGCCTTTGAGATGTCCGGCAATGCCGTTTAGAAAATCCGGATCAATGGCTTGCGATCGCATTTCTTCGGGTAACGCAAGAACAACAGTGACGAAATCCATATTAAATTGAAATAGCTTGATAGGGTCAATATGAAGCCGCCATCCACTCTCAGCAATTTTTTTGATTAAACTTCTGTTCGGAATGTTAGGGTCTATCAGTTTTGTTAACTCGTCGATTCTTTGATTTTCTGAAATTGGTGTCAGAATTCCTGCTAGTTCCTGCAGGTATTCGCCTGCCTGAGTTGGCCCAATTCCATATCGCATAGCCCCTTGTACGACAACTTCTATAATTGCTTTTTCCGGACTTATTGACTTTGGCTCGGTATCTCTTGTCATAATTGCCTCCTTCGATAATTTGTTGTTGTTTTATATACTTTGTATCCTTTCGATGCTTGATGGGGGATTCTGATGAAATATTGTCAATTTGACAACAATATGATATACTTCCGTTCCTGCCCAATATCCGTATGAAACAAGCGTTATATGCAGACGCGTATTCAGAAGAAGAGTTTCGGGATTTGCTTTTTTCATGGAGTCATATTTCCAAGTTTCAGGAATCGGGAAGTGTGTATATCTACCATAAAGGAGAAGTGCTTCGGCGTCATGAAGCGCTTTGTAAACGACCCGATCTTATTACGACGCATTTTCGCGGAAATGTCCCCATTATTATCGATATCGATACAGGAAACCTGGAAGACCCCGATGTTCTTGAAAAAGAATTTCAAAAACATGAAGAGAACACAAACGCGCCTATTTACTGGATTTGTGGCATAGACCGTTTGCTTGTGGGCAAGTCTGAATCGTTTTTCCATTACTTACGGAAACGTCAGGCGAAAAATCCGACCATTTCATACGTTTTATTTTTCAATATAAATTTTCTTCACCCGACGGTAAGTTCCATACTTACCTATACCTCTACTTTTATTCAAAATACCGTTATAATGCCCCTTCACGACAAAGCCTCGAGCGCGTATTTTTTGTACCATTGGACCCGCGCGTGGAAGGTATCCATGAGCGAAAAAATTCTGAGAGAAGTCGTGCGAACGGCAACATGCCATTTTACGCCCCTTAAGCAAGCGGTGCGTTTTGTTCGGGATACCGGATCTACGAATGTTCAAGATATATTACATCACCCGATGATGCAGATAAAGCTAAAAAGCATATATGATGGATTGTTGCGGTCGGAACAAACAGCGATACTGAAAGTTGTCGTGGGCGCGAACGATTTTACGCCGGACGAAGCAATCAGTATCGAGTTTTTGAAACAGACTAGATGGCTGGAAGCTCGAGGTCATCGATTATACCTCACGATACCTCTTCTTGCAGAATATGTAGAATCGCTTCGAAAACCAAATAAACGTATAGAAATATCAGGGGATAGGTTGGTCCTCGGAGATGTCCCAATAGATACAATTCTGTCTTCGCAGGAACAGTACGTTTTGCGGCTTTTTGTCCAGCGGGCGGGCCACATTGTGACCCGCGATGAAATTGCAAAAGCCGTTTGGAAAGATAATTGGGAGAATTCCTATTCAGATTGGGCGATCGATCAGCTTATTTCCCGCGTTCGCAAAAAATGTGTCGAGCTCAATTTCAATAAATCGATTATTCAAGCCGTCAAGGGAAAGGGATTTCGGTATGACAACTCCTGAAATTGGCATCAGTGCAAATGAGCCCGTCGCTCAATGGTTGGGTAGCGAGGTAGCTGCTCAGTCAATTTTGTCCGGTGACAAACTCCCATTTTCTGAAATCGACGACGGCTATGTTTATGCTCCACTTGAGAATGGACTAAAAGGGTTTCTGATAGATACAGCAAGTGCCGTTGATTGGCGATATGGCACTCAAGAGTTCCATCACATGGTCGACGATGCGTTGTTTCTGAATACGCTTCTTGATATTGCACTACTGCAATCTAATCCTATATGGGACGCCGACCTTCTTAAGCGTTTTGAGACGCCGCTACTTGATGCGAAACACTTAAGTTTTTTAGGGTTTGGATTTGGTGGTAGTTTTCGAAGTGCCATTTCTCGACCGGATAATTATGCAGCAGTTGCGGCGCTTCATAAGCGCATGTACGGAGATTTACCCGATATGATGGATATTGACAGAAAATTTCCACTCGGTGAACCATTCGATAAATTTGTTGAAGATCGATTACTGCCAAACTTTCTGCACTTATTAAAAGGAGATACGTTTAGGCGAATGCGTATTAAACCGGATGAAAAAGATGTGGTGTTTAAAGGGGTGATGGAACAAAAAACGAAATGGGGTAAACCCGTCAGCGTGGTGACGGTACGATTTGTGCGCTATGCGCACCTTACCGCTTTGGAAGTGCGATTAAGCGATGTACGTGAGAAAGCGGATCCTAAATTGCCGGATATTACGATTCACGTAACTAACTATGAACGGGATTTGCGCATTGGTCCACAGATGCCTAGATCAATGAATACGCTTGTACCACTATATATCTACTCAGAAGCTGAGGAAGGGTATAGTAGGCTTTTTGATGGTACATCAATCCGTTCCCAACAATGGATGGTGTTGCCAAGCAAAAAATATATCGATATGCGTGCTGCTTTTGAACATCCGGAAGTAATTGAGGAGCCAAATTATCGCACTATTGAAGAAGCGCTTCATGCCGGACTCCGTGCGATTGCGGAAAAAACGCAACATCTCGGGAGATATAGTGACAATCTATTATATGGCGATTGGTGGGTGCGCTATCGGAAAGAATTGCTTGTTCTTTTGCGTGATAAAAAAACAGAAGTAGCAGTATTTGGACGGAAAAATAATTTTTTAAATTCCGAAATAATACGGCTTTTTATGAGATTGAATGATTACGATTCAGAGCTATTTCTTCGTATGGCAATTCCGATGGGAATTATGGATGCGCTTGAACCGGGATTACGACGACTCATCTATGGATACGGATATATGGTATACGGACCGGCCTTTTCATTTTCTAAACCGGATCAAGTAGATACCGCAATAACGATGTTTTGTTTACAATTTCCATCATGGCATGCGAGGAATTCGCATGACTTTTATAGCATACAAAAACCAGAACAGTTAGGAAGCCAACAGCTTTTGCGTTTGCTGGGAGCGTATAGGAAAAACCAAAAAAAGGAAATAGATGGGCCTTTGGCAAATTTACGCACGTGGCTATATTCTGCCCAACCGTATAAAATATAGCAATGCCATTTGCATTTAAAGTTCTTCATCAAGATAAAAATACCCGCGCTCGAGTAGGGAAGATAAGGACGGCGCATGGCACAATTGGGACCCCGGCGTTTGTGCCGTGCGGCACGCAGGCGACGGTCAAAAGCCTCATACCTGAAGAGTTGAACATCATTGGTGTTCAATTGTATTTCGTCAACACGTATCACATGTATTTGCGGCCGGGGATCGCGGTGGTGAAGAAAGCAGGAGGACTCCACAAATTTATGAACTGGAACGGGCCGCTCATGACCGACAGTGGAGGATTCCAGATATTTTCTTTGGGCGCAAAAATTACGGATGAGGGAGTGGAATTTAAATCCCACTGGGATGGCAGTAAGCATGTGTTTACCCCGGAAAAAAGTATGCAATGGCAGGAAGAGTTAGGCGCGGATATCCACATTGCATTTGACGATTGCACACCGTATCCGGTGACGCACGAAAAAGCACGACAATCTTTAGACAGAACCCATAGATGGGCAAAACGCAGTTTGGCAGCTCATAAAAAGGGGGCGCTGTATGGTTCAATTCAAGGGAGTGTGTACAAAGATTTACGGCAGGAGTCGGCCAAGTTTATTGGTTCCATGGATTTTGATGGATTGGCAATTGGCGGCGTGTCAGTGGGAGAAAGCAAAAAAGAAATGGCAAAAGTTTTGGAGTGGGTCGTACCGTTTCTTCCTCAAAACAAACCCCGTCATCTTTTGGGAGTGGGGAGATTGATGATATTTTCACGCTCGTTGAAGCCGGCATGGATACGTTTGACTGCGTACAGCCTACGAGACTCGCACGCGTTGGGATGCTGTATGTGAAAAACAAGCAGATAGATATTACTAAATCGAAGTTTGCAAAGGATTTCGGGCCAATAGAAAGGGGATGCGCTTGTTACACATGCGTGCATTTCACCCGGGCCTACGTCCACCATCTGTTTCGCGTGAAAGAGCTCCTTTCGTACCGCTTAGCCACGATCCACAATCTCCATGTTATGGAGCGCCTCATGGAAGATATTCGTACGTCCATTAAGAAAAACCGGTTCCTTGAACTTAAGCGCTCGTGGCTATAGAATAGAAAAGGAGGTGGAATTATGGCATCAAACAGCGGGTTTTACAAAGGCGAAAAGAAAAAATTCAAAAAGACCGAGCTTGAAAAAAAAGCGCAGAAACAAATGGGCAGCGGTATGGGCTGGCAGCTGCCGCAGGTTACGATTATCAAAAAGGGCAAAAAAGATTGGTAAATGGGAAAGTTCGCGCTCATCCTTCTTTTGGCAATCCTGGCCACATGGATCTTTTTTCCACGGCAGGGTCCATATGCCAGACAATCGGTAGTTTTGGCAGGTTCTCCCATGATCATTTTTTCCTGGGATCCCACGGACCGGACGCTTACGCTCGTGAGTTTGCCTTCTGACGTCGTTGCCGAGGGGACGCACGGGTACGGGGAGTATTCGCTCGATGCATTTTGGCGCCTGGGCGAGATTGATAAAAAAGACGGTACAGTACTCTCGGAAAGTCTCACCGAGGCCATAGGGATACCGGTTGAGTGGTATATAGGACCGGTCTCCGGAGTATTTACGGGCTCGTCCGATGCACCGTCGTTGGCAAAAGAGATTTTTTCACTGCGAAATATCTTTTCTTACATTGGAAGACAGTACCGGACGAATATATCTCTTCGTACATTTCTTGGATTTACCTGGCTCCTGCAAGTAACGAAACCCGACCGGGTCAATACCTATGATTTCTCCCGTCAGCCACAATCGGTCGCGCGTGACACTATCCTTCCGGACGGGACCAAGCAGTGGGTGATTGATATGCCTGCCATAGACTTACAACTCAAAGGAATCTTTGAAGACGCGCGGGTTCGCCGTGAGGGGGTGACGGTAGCGCTGTACAATACGACGGATATGCCCTCTTTGGGTGAGCGCACCGCACGCCTGCTTTCGCATGTAGGCGTTTCCGTCGTGGCAGTGGGAAATGAAAACGCGGATATAGATGCGTGTGAAATTGCGGGATCTGAAGAAACGCTCAAAAGCGTGAGCGCGAAGGTGACGACCGCTATACTCGGGTGCAAAGAATTAGTAGCAACCGAGTCGGGACGTGCAGATCTCATCGTCCGGATGGGGGATAGTGCGGTTAAACGGTTTCAGCCTCTTCACTAGGCGCGGCTTCATCGCCTTCGTCTTCGCCCGTTGGGGTCATGTCGAGCGACTCACGACCGCCGCCCTTGGCAAACGAGACGTAGCTGGTTGTTGAAGTAAATGACGGCTGTTTGGCAAACCGTTTGCCCCGCGTCAGTTCCCGGACAAGGACGCGAAGGGACTTCTTGTCGACGCTTTTGACAATGACCTGGTAGGTGTTGCCGCCGGCAATCATTTTGTTGAGTTTATATGACATATCATCGGGAAGCGCTGCCAGATATATCTGATTGGGGCTCCGCACTTCCACGGTGTGATTTTTAACCTTCAGTGCGACTTCCTGACCGGCAGAGAGAGTGGACAACACATGAGACGGTCCGATGTGTACACACTCGATGATTTTCGTTTTTCCCGGTTCTTCCAGAAAAATCATCGGGGACATGATCGACCCGGGGTTTTCTATGACGTCTTTTTTCTTGATTGAGCTTAGTTTCTTGAGATTTTTGGTGGCAATCTGATTGTACTGGTCAAAGGTCAAAACGGTTTGATACATGCGGCGGGCGGAGGTAAATTGACCGTTTTTGAGGTAAGCAAATCCAAGCCTGCACATGGCGTCAATGTCGGTTTTGTTGGATTTCAGGATCGCGGAATTGATGCTGATTGCCTTCTTCCAGTCCTGGACAAGTGCGGCGGCGATGGCATCATCGGCCGCAAAAACTGTGGACGTCATAAGGCATGAGTGTAGTGGATTGGCAAGAATTGTCAAGGGAGGAAGTACGGCGTACAATAAGCGGTATGTTCGGGAATATCAAAAAAAGGCTTATCCGCTGGGATAGGCGAGTGACCTTCACGAAGCGTCAACAATTTGTCGCCGTGACGATTATCCTGACCATTGGGCTTCTTTTGACCCAGCTGGTGTCGCAGGAACTTCGGTATCCACTGGTCTTTTTCTTGTCTCTGGTTGCCTACGGACTCTCGGCGGTTGTCCTTCGGGAGGATTTGCACGGCGCAGAGTGGGTGACCCTTCTGACGTTGCCGACCCTGTTTACCGCAGCCGTCGCGCTTTTTTATTTTCTTCTGCCGGTCCGGTGGCTCACGAGACTGCCGGTCGCGGCCCTCTACGGCGTGGGCATGTATGCCCTCATTCTTACCGAAAACATATATAACGTGGCGGCGGACCGGACGATTGCACTTCTTCGCGCGGCCCATTCCGTCGGGTTTTTGTTGACGCTCGTTACGTATTTTTTACTCGCGCAGACGATTCTTGCGTTTCGCTTTAATCCACTCGTTTCGACTCTCGCCATTGGCGCGATGAGTTTTTTCCTGGCATTCCAGTCCCTCTGGGCGGTGGAGCTTACTCCTATCGTGACCGTCCGCACGCGCCGCATTAGTATCGCAATTACGCTTCTTTTAGTTGAGCTTGCGTGGGTGTTTTCCTTTTTGCCGACCAAAACGACCCTGCAGGCGCTTCTTTTTACGACGTCTTTCTATAGCGCCGTCGGCATGGGCCAGCAGTACCTGGTGGAAAAGCTCTATAAAAAAACAGTCATTGAATTTGTTTCGGTGTCTGCAATTGTATTTGCAATTACCATGCTCGCAACGCACTGGCGCGGAAATATGTGAGGTAGAGGCGGGGAAGAGGAGTGGGGTAGGGTGAATAGGTAGGAGAGGGTGATATAGTTTGATGCATTTAAGTCTTATAAGCCTATAACAGTGTGGATAATTTCTTTCACGGAATCGCTTAGGCTCATTTCACACCCTTGGGGCGCACCAGAGCGGAGCTCGGTGCACCCCTGCGCTCGTGGGCCACTGGTCCACTCGCTTGAGTACACAATGTGTGCGTATTTTTAGTGGTTTGGATTGTTTGTACGCGCTAAAGCCCCCGCCCGCCTCGCTACGCGAAGCGTTGCGGGCAGGTCGAAAATAGAGGTTTGGACCATAACAAGGCGCTAAAGAAACCCGAAAGGCCGTTTTATTACTCCATGAAGCAGAGTGCTGATGAGGCTAGTTTTCATGGTTTGGAGCATTGATATGCTCTAAATGCGACGTCTTCCAGGACGGCAGAGGATAAGAGTCTTGGGGGTAAGCGTTGTCCTCGTTTTGCCCCGCTTTACCGTCTACATAACATATAACGGAAAAACACGCTATTCTCGGGGAGTGGCTATCCGAGGCTGTTTTCCTCTCTTTTGGGCCACTCTTAATTTTTAATCGCTGTGTAGAGGTGTAGTTGAGCATTGACAAGCAGGTATAGTCTCATATAATATCGAGTATAATATCCCTTATACTCGATATGAACACGACTAACAAGCCTGAACCAATTTCTCCAACTCCCCTGACGGGTTCATCTCGTTCCATCGATGTTTCAGCCTCCTTACCATTATTCGATGACTTTCTCCTCTTTCTTCAAACCAATCGGTATTCACAGGAAACGGTTTATAACTATGAACGCGACCTGCTAACCTTCGCGCAATTTTTATCTGAATCCCGATTTCCTTTCGATCAGCTAGACAAAAAAAAACTTGCATATTACAAAGCATATCTTGTATCGCAAGACCGTGTAACGCCCCTAGAACGGCTTAAGCACTCCGAAGAGCTAGCATCTACAAGCGTGAACCGTATGCTTTCGGTGGTCCGAACGTATTTGAAGTACCTTATAGATATGGATTTTCAGGTACCGGTGGCGCCTGAGGCGGTCAAATTGGTTAAAACGATTCGCACGCATCCGAAAATTGCAGAACTCAAAGAATTAGTACGAATTATCGAAGCGCCGAGTCGGTTAGAAAAGGATTCGCGGGCGGGACTGCGAAATCGTGCCATGCTTGAACTGTTAATCGCGACGGGTATGCGTATTTCCGAGCTTGTCAATCTGAAACGCGATCAGATCGATGATACGGGAAGAATTTTTATTTTGGGCAAAGGAAAAAAAGAACGCTTTGTGTATCTAACTGAACGCGCCAAATACCATCTGAGCGCATATATACGCATTCGACATGATCATATTCCTGCATTGTTTATCCCGTACAGGGGTCGCGGGTTATCGTCAATAAAACAGCACATATCAACAAACTATTTACAGGAGCGCATCAAAAAATACCGGCAGGACCTCCATATCAATATACCTATAAGCGCCCATACATTGCGCCATGGATTTGCGACGTATTTGGCGGAAGGAGGCGCCAATCCCGCGGCGATTCAGATTCTTTTGGGTCATGAATCGCTGGATACGACGACGCGATATGTCCATACATCAGACCAATATGCAGAGGAAACGCATCATAAGTTCCACCCGCTAAAGGATGTGCGATGAATCCGACTTCCGAAGAACTCAAAAATATTTTTTATTCCGGATTTCCGGCGGCCACGTCGTGGGATGTGCTTGATGAGCTTGCGATTGCCATAGACAACGGCGCAGTACGTTATGAAAAATCCGTAATCGCTTCGGTCGAAGCCTATCACGAGATTCAGGATACGATCGCTGTCACCGAAGGCTTAGGACCGCAGGAAAAAGGCCATATGGCGCTCAAAAAGCTTGGAAAACGGTGGTTGATACACCAAGGACAATCCTACGTTCTTTTTGAATCTGAGTTTGATGGATTACATCCTGATATCCGCACACGGGATGGGCGTTTCATCATAGAATGCGGCACAACGGATCCTTCGTGTGTAAGAATTTTTCTCAATGACGACCGTGTTATTTGGATTGGCAATGTTCCATATCCATTTTACGAGGAGAAAAATTTAATGCTTCACATGTTTTTGCGCGGCACCGGATACAACTCATGGCAGGAGGAAAAACTTCGATTTTCGCGGGATACTTTCCAAAGATTTCATCGTAAGTAGTTTTCCAGACGACCAAAGTATCATCTAAAAATATGTAAGCCGTCCTAGGTCAATACAGGGGCTCCCATCCGAGGCTAAGTTGTGGGTAATGTTATTTGGTCAAAACGCGGGCTTTTTGAAGGATTCCCCTTGCCAAAACATAATTTTTCATGTGGTCTTCTTTTGGTTCAACCAGTACCCAGACATCATCGCGATTGCCAAATAGTTTTAATAGTTCAATCATTTCATTGGTGTTTGGAATTGCGCGATCGGTATCCAAAACCGGATTATCCAAGGAGTCATGGAAATCCATGCCGTTATACGGCGGGACGAGATATCCAAGATGGATAAGGCGGGTTTGAGGCGCCAGAGTCTCCGTTGTTCGTTTAAGGAATTCCCAAATCTTCGCACGGTCTTCGGAGATTAGGTTGCAGGCGGTGTGACAGAAGTCGTTGGCAATGGATATCCCTTGGGCCGCCAGATCAATCTGAACGTCAATCGGCATCTGGTGGATGTCTATGACCCGGGTTCGGTCGCGGTCGGGACTCCAGGTCAGCGAATCTCGCATTGGGACCGTCTCAACCGTCAAAAGAACGCTTTTTGATTTGGCGTACGCGTCAAGCTTTTGTATTTCACTTATGTAGGTCTTACGCGCCAATGCGAAATCAGAAGGTTCTGATGCGACGCGGATGTCCAGGGTATCAAAGTTGACGTGGAGCAAGGAATATAAATCCGGGTGGACATTGACGTATGCGCAGCCGTGCTGGGAGGCTACATCGATTGTCCCGTGCATAAGCGCAAGAGACGGCTTTGAAATCTGTGGGTCCGGGAATGAGATGTTCGTTAACAAATTGCTTGGAAGGGCGCCCCAATAGTGCAAACTGACGTCGATGGGTTTTCCGGCAAGATGCGCAAATAGCTCGTCATAGAGGGCTGGTTTACTTGCGTTATACCAAATTTCGACCATGGACGGGTGGGTGGATTCAATATCGCGTTTCCACGCGTTCCCTGGGGCCACCTTGATGCCGAGCTTCATGGAGTTAAGTATAGCAGATACTTGACTTTTCATGGGATGTCGCACATTCTTAGATTATGGACCTGAATACACTTTTAAAAGAGTTCTTAGAATACCTTGAAATTGAACGAAATGTTTCGCAACTGACCATCAGGAACTACGAACACTATTTGCATCGATTTTTGGGCTTCCTGTCGGGCTCCCCCCCCTCCCCTGCCGTGAAAGGTGTGAAATCTCCAAAAGATATTACAGCAGAATCTATACGCGAATACCGGCTCTTTCTTTCGCGGTACGTTGACCCGCAAGGAATCAGCCTGAAGCGCGTGACCCAGAATTACCATCTTATTGCGCTCCGAAGCTTTCTTAAATATCTTCTCAAGCGGGACATAGCAGTGATTGCACCGGAAAAAATTGATCTGCCGAAGGCAGAAAGCCGGTCGATTAAATTTCTGGAGCGCGAACAGATAGACCGGCTCCTCAACATGCCGGAGATAAGCCGCCCCGAGGGACTTCGGGATAAAGCGATATTGGAGATGCTTTTCTCAACCGGCCTTCGCGTGTCGGAGTTGACGAAATTAAACCGCGATCAGATTAATTTTGAGCGGAAAGAATTTGGCGTTATAGGGAAAGGCAGGCGCGCCCGGGTGGTCTTTTTATCAGACAGCGCCGTTACCTGGATTGAGCGGTATCTCAAAAATCGCGATGATACCTCGGTTGCCATGTTTATCCGCTATGCCGGCCGCAAGCCAGACGCGGATGACAAAAACGGTGAATCGTTTCGCCTCACCCCCAGAAGCGTCCAGCGATTGGTTGAGAAATATGCCAAGAAAGCGCGTTTGCCTATAAAAATTACGCCCCATGGCCTGCGGCATAGCTTCGCCACCGACCTCCTTTCAGGTGGCGCGGACCTTCGGGCAATCCAGGAGATGCTGGGGTACAAAAACGTCTCAACCACGCAGATTTATACCCATATTACCAATCCCCAGCTGAAGGAAATTCACGCCAAATACCACCACAAAAAATGAACGTCGCTGTCGTCTATAATCTGCCAACCAAGAGAGCTTCAGGCACCAAATATATGGAGTCGGAGGATGATACCGCCGAATCAGCCCGCGAAGTGCAAAACGCCCTAGAGTCTCATGGTCACACGGTGACTCTCGTTCCTGTTGCCGAGGACAAAATCGCGCCGACGATTGAAAATATTCAGGCCGATTGCATCTTCAACATTATCGAATGGACCGGTCCGGATTTACCCCTTTCGGACCGCGCCCTTACGGCCATGGGAAAAATCGGCATTCCGGTGACCGGTGCCACGCGGGAAAATTTTATGGAAACTTCAGACAAGCGCAGCATGAAAAAAGCGCTTGACCTTCGGGGGTTGCCGATTGCCCTTTGGCAGGAATTTACGACAGGAGATGAGGATATTCGCGATGATTTTGTATATCCAGTCATCGTCAAGCCCCCGCTTGAGCACAGCAGCGTGGGCTTAACCCATGATGCAGTGGTAAAAAACAAAGAGGAACTGACAGCCCGGATCAAAGAGCGGATTGAGACGCTTCGCGAGCCCATGATTGCTGAGGAATTTTTGGACGGGCGTGAGTTTCAGGTGACGGTCATTGAAAAAAACGGCTCTCCATGGGTGCTGCCTGCGGCCGAAGTCGTCTACAAGACGAAAGGGACAGATGCACTTCTGACCTACGAAAGCCGCTGGGACGCATCTGCCGCGGATTACCAGTCGTCCGATATGGCCTTGGCCGTCCTTTCGCCGGAGCTTGCGGAGGCTCTTGTTGATATCGCAACTCGCGCATTTGTCGAGCTTTCATTTCAAGACTATATGCGTCTGGACGTACGAATGCGGGGTGGGACAGTGTATATTCTTGAAGCAAATAGCAATCCGGGACTCTCTGATGATGTGGAGTATGGCATGACGCTTTCGTACCGCGCCGTCGGACTGACGTTTGCCGATTTTGTTTCTCTGATTGTTGATTCCGCTATGCGGAGAGCCGCGAAGGCGTAAAGAGGTGGCTCGTCGTTGTCCTGAATTTCGGCAAATGAGACGGGTCCTCGGCAATCACACACATGAGCTGCTGCTGCCAGCGGCGAACGAGTTTAAAGCGGTTACCGCGGCCGGAAATTTTCCTTCTTTTAAGGTCATAATCCATCCAGCGCGCGCGGAAATCCGACCAGTCGTAGGATTTTTTCTTGGCGCTGGCGCTGTCCAAAAGAACGATTCTGCTTTTACTTGGTCTATAGGAAGACACCATTGCCCAGTGGCCGCTTTCAGGATGCGGGCGATCCTGTTTGTCCAAATCGTAAAGATAGGAAACGAGGGCAGCTCGTACCTGATTGGGGTTGTATTTGAGTGCGCTCTGGAGATGATGGAGAGTCGCGTATTCAACGACCAAAACCGAAAGCCCAAGCTTGGTTGCTGCGCGGATCATGTTTTTGGTGGATGTGCCGTTTCTGTTGGTGCCACAAAGGGCCATGAGCGCATCCAAAGACTTACGCTTCCCGAATACTTTGAGCGCATGCTTTAACGCCGTCGGGCCGCAAGTGGTTCCGTTTGGCTGCTGGAGTGGTTTAATGTGACTTCTGCCCATGAGTATGGGCTATTCTACTCGCCTCCGGGGGGAGCATCAAGACCTATAAGAAACCCGTTCCGGGTCAAGAAACCCGTTCCGGGTCAAGAAACCCGTTCCGGGTCAAGAAACCCGTTTACCGGATTTCGAAGGCGAGGGTAACGTTGACCACGATTTCATTGGTTCCGGGCTCAACCTGGGTTGGCGCCTGGTCCAGCGCGCCTACCGCTTTGGCCTCCATCATCAGGAGCGGCCGCGGAGAGCCACCGAAGTTTTCGCTGTAGTTTATGATCCGCCCAAGCTTGAATCCTGCAATCTTGGCGGCATTTTCCGCCTTCTTTTTGGCCTCGGCTACTGCTTTTTCGCGCGCCTCATTTTCGACCTTGGTTTTGTCATCAATGTCAAAGGAAATGCCTCCGACCTGGTTTGCCCCTGCGGCAGTTGCGGCATCAATGACCGCATTTGCCTTCTCGATATCCCGGACTTTGATAGTCAGACTACTGGAGGCTTGGTAGCCGGTGATTCGCTGTCCTCCGGATTGAAAATCATAATTGGGGTTGACGTTATATCCGCTGGTTTGGATGTCTTTGGCATCAACGCCAGCGGATTTGACTGCTGCGGAAACGGCGTTGATTGCTTTATTGAGTTGATCCTGGGCGAGTTTGACTGTTGCTCCCTGTGCCTGCACGCCGGCATTGACGATCGCAATATCCGGGGCGGCTGATACCTTTCCTTCTCCCGTGACGGTAAACACGTCTGCGGTGGTGGTCGTTGTGCTAGTTACAGAAAAAGGGATAGGGCCCACGAGCTTGGTATAGGCAAAAAGTGCAATGAAGAAAAGTACAACTGCGCCGCCGATTTTATCCATATTGCCTCCTGTTTATTTTATTGTACATGCTTTGACAAGATTTTGCATGAGGCAAGCGATGTTTAAAGGCCCGACGCCGCCGGGAGTCGGTGTGTAGTAGGACGCGATATCTTGTATTTCCTCTTCGTTGTAGTCCCCGTGCAGTTTGTTGTCTGTCCCCCGCCAAAGTCCCACGGAAATAAGGATAGCTCCGGGCTTGATTGCATCGGCAGCCACTACTGTTTCTTTGCCGACACAGGAAATAATGATATCCGCTTTTTTCATTATTTCTTTGGGATTTGGCGTTTGGGAATGAACGATAGACGCCGTACATTTTAGTTTTGCGAAAGCCTCGGCTATCGGTTTACCTGCGGTTTCTCCCCTGCCAATGATCACCACGTTTTTTTGTAGTATCTCGCACCCGCAATATTTCAAAATTTCAAATATTGCCTGAACAATCGGTACCGGGAATGGCGAATTGGGTACAAATCCATCAACATCTTTTTTGGAATCTACCGAAGCAGTCAAACCAGTCGGTAAAGGGCGTTGCACAATAAGTCCGTGGGCTTCGGGATCTCGGTTATACATCGCAACACGCGCGGTGAGTTCTTTTTGTGTCGTTGTTTTTGGAAGGTGTTCAAAGATAAAGCGGCCGCCAATCCGCTCGGTGACTTTTTGCTTCTGCCGGATGTACGCGAGCGACTCCGGGTCATCTCCCACTAAAATTACGGCAAGCGTCGGAACAATCCCCGATTCTTTGAGCTGTAGCACTTTTTGGGTGAGATTGCTAAGTATCGCGTCCGCAATGCCTTTTCCATCGATTTTCATGCCTTCATTATACCATGGGAAGCGTCAGCGGGATTTGGAATAGAGTTCTGGAAGCACTATGGCCGTGATGATAAATGCGCCACCGACAAGCGTCAGAAGCGAGATGGTTTCGCCGTAGATGAGCCAGCCGAAAAAGATGGCAAAAAGAATTTCAGCAAGGAGAATGATGCTGCCTATCTGCGCCTCGACATATTTGAATCCGTTGACAACGAGAATGCCGGTCGCGACAAACAGAACCCCGATGCCGAGGCTCGCCATCCACGGGGCAGTCAGCGCGGGGAGGGACCACGGTTCGCGGGTGACGACGCTCAACACGGTGTACAAAACAATGGCAATGGATTCATCCCAAAAAGAAATATAGCTGGCGGCATAGGAGCCGGAGATTTTCTTCGAAATAACATCCCACACCGCGGTCGTGGCACCGGCCAAAATCGCGAGTCCGAAATAGAGCGGACTGACGACGGCGATATTGACCTGATAGACTAGCAGTAGTCCGAGGATGGCGCACACAAGCGACACGATTTTAATTTTCGTCAGGTGTTCGGAAAACCAATAGTGCCCGAAGACGTATCCAAACAGGACCGATCCGGCGAAGAAAAGAAAATACGACGCGCCGAACGGAACGTTAATGATCGTATAAAAGAATGATAAAAATGCGACGCCTCCTGCGAGTGACCGCACAATCATAATCCGGAGGTCACGCTTCGTCACGGGCTTCCATGCGCGTTGAGCGCCGACGATGATCGTCAAAATAACGACTGCAACGAGGTTTCGTGTGACATTTTGGTAAAAAATGGGGATCGTGAGGCCGACCGTGCGAGAGAGTACCCCAAACAGTCCATAAAGAAATGTGGCGGTGAGAAGATTCGCCACCCCTTTGAGCATAGGCGAAGGTTTTGCTACCATATTCTAGAAGTATAGCATGGAAAATTATTCTTTTTCGTGCCTGATAACATCGAAGCAATCAAAGCCGTCAATATGAAATACAACTTCGTGATTTTGAATATAATGTGTGGTTTCCTTGGTCGGGGTTACGCGATTTCGAATATTTTCAGCGGGAGCTAACATCGCTGTATCGATAAGATTAACTAATGCATATAACACATCAGATGTATTTTTCAATCGATTATCATATAGAGCATCACCGGCGAATACATGAACAGTTTTTGGTTTCCCTTGAGCAAAAAGAATGGTTGACGTCATAGACTATTTTGTGAGGCAGGTTGCGGCGGCGATGGTGTCGGATTTGTTTGTGAAACGCATGAGGATGACGCCCGAAGTAGCACGTCCAAGGCGCGGGACGGAGTTAATCGGAAGCTTGACGACTTGACCCTTCATTGAGGTGAGGATGACGCTATCGGTGTCGGTTGGGACGATTTGGGATACCATGACCTTCCCGGTTCTGTCTTTGATGTCCGCTACTTTCACTCCCTGCCCGCCGCGCTTTTGCTTGGGGAAATCGCGGATCGCGGTTTTTTTGCCAATCCCCTTCTCCATGATCGTCAGGAAGTCCGCTTTTTTGGTCTCGTCGTTGATGACGTCGACCGATACGACAAAGTCTGTGCCTTTCAGGAGTATCCCGCGGACGCCCATCGTGTCGCGTGCCGTAGGCCGGACTTCTGCCTCGGTAAACCGGATGGATTTTCCCTCGTGGGAAACGAGGAGAATATCATCGGATCCGCTCGTCAGACGGGCCCAAGTGAGCTCATCGTCTTTTTCGAGTTTAATGGCAACCAAGCCGCTTCTGCGGATATTTTCATATTCCGTGAGCTTGGATTTTTTGACGGTTCCACGCTTTGTTGCCATCAAAATAAACTTGACGCCTGATTCCTTCTGCTCGTCCCGCTTGAGGCTGTAGGTGAGGACGCTGGTAACTTTTTCCGTGGATTCGATATTGATGAGATTGACGACGGCCTGGCCCTTGGCCTGGCGCGAGGTCTCGGGGATATCCCAGACGCGCACCTGGTAGACGCGCCCGCGGTCGGTGAAGAAAAGCATATTGTCGTGGGTTTGGGCAGAAACTATTTTATCAATCGTATCTTCTTCCTTGGTCGTCATGCCTATGACGCCTTTGCCACCCCGCTCCTGCATCTTAAACGTCCCGCGCGGGAGCCTTTTGATATAGCCCGATTCGCTCATGGTGATGATGACTTCTTCATTGGCAATAAGCTGTTCTTCTGAAAACTCGCCGACTTTACTTTTAAATACCCGGGTTTTCCGCTCGTCGCCGTACTTTTCTTTGAGGTGGGTGAGCTCTTCCTTGACGACTTTGAGAATTTTCTCGGGGTGGGCAAGAAGATCGGTAAGATAGGCAATCGTTTCGCGGATCATCGCGAGTTCATCCTCGATTTTTTGGCGCTCTAGGGCGGCGAGGCGCCGCAGCTGCATGTCCAAAATTGCAGTGGCCTGGAGATCCGAAAGCTTGAAACGCGTCATGAGCTTCCCCTTAGCATCGTCGGCGTCTTTGCTCTTTTTGATGATCGCGATAACCTCATCAATGTGGTCAACGGCGATTTTAAGTCCCTCGAGAATGTGTTCGCGGGCGCGGGCTTCTTTGAGTTCAAATTCGCTCCGACGGCGGACGACATCATGGCGGTGTTTTATATATTCTTCAAGAATGAGTTTCAAAGAACACGTTTGCGGCGTGTTATCGACCAAGGCGACCATGTTGACGGGAAATGTGGTCTGCAGTGCCGTGTGCTTGAACAAATTATTAAGTACCTGTTTGGGCCGGGCGTCACGCTTAAGCTCTATGTACACACGAATGCCCCGGCGGTCCGACTCATCGCGAAGGTCGCTTATCCCCTCGAGTTTTTTCTCGTGAACCAGATCCGCGATTTTGGCAACCAGATGTGCTTTGTTTACCTGGTACGGGAGCTCAGTGATGGCGATTGCGGACTTTCCCTGTCCGATATCCTCAATTTCCGCTTTCCCGCGCATGACGATCTTGCCGCGGCCCGTGGCGTATGCCGCCTTGATTTCGCTTATGTCGTAGATGGCCCCGCCTGTGGGGAAATCCGGCCCCTGGATGTGTTCCATGAGCTGGTCGGTCGTGATATCAAAGGTAAATTGCGTATCTGTTTTTACTTCGCTGACACCTTCGACTGGTTTTTTCTTTTGGAGCTTTACCGTATCGATCATGGCCGCAATGGCTCCAGCTACTTCCCGCAAATTGTGCGGCGGGATTTTGGTGGCCATGCCGACGGCAATTCCCTCTGAGCCCATGAGAAGAAGATTCGGGAGTTTGGCAGGAAGGTACAGGGGTTCGTCAATCGTCCCGTCAAAGTTTGGGGTGAATGCTACCGTTTCCTTTTCAATATCCAAAAGCATTTCGTCCGCGATCGCCGCAAGCCGGCACTCGGTGTACCGCATGGCAGCCGGCGGATCTCCGTCTACTGACCCATAATTACCTTGGCCATCAATAAGCCGGTAGCGCATGGAGAAATCCTGGGCGAGGCGCACCATGGCCTCATACACCGGCGCGTCGCCGTGCGGGTGGTATTTCCCGAGCACTTCTCCCACAACCTTGGCGCTTTTGGTGTAGCGAGCCGTGTGCCGCAGACCCACCTGGTGCATGGCGTAAAGTATTCTGCGGTGGACGGGCTTGAGGCCGTCCCGGACATCAGGAAGTGCGCGCGCGACAATAACCGACATCGCATAGTCGAGGTACGACTTCTGCATTTCGGCAACGATTTCCGACTGGTTCACTTTCCCAATATTCATAGGTTACGTTTGAGTTCAGCGGAGGAATCCGGCGATCAAAAGCGCCACGATATTCGTGACCTTGATCATGGGATTTATGGCCGGTCCCGCGGTATCTTTATACGGGTCGCCCACGGTATCGCCGGTGACTGCCGCCTGATGGGCAGGACTTCCTTTGCCGCCCAAGTGGCCTTCCTCAATATACTTTTT
This sequence comes from uncultured Gammaproteobacteria bacterium, assembly GCA_964515005.1. Lineage (GTDB taxonomy): Bacteria > Patescibacteriota > Microgenomatia > UBA10105 > UBA927 > XYB1-FULL-47-11. The sequence continues at coordinate 54,548 of CAZEVT010000002.1, read as the reverse complement.
GGCATTGTCCCAGGCCGCGCCTCCCGTTGTCATGGAGATAGCGACAAACAGTCCCGTGACGATCGTTCCCATGAGGAGTCCGCCGAGGGCAGATGGCCCCAAGAGAAATCCCACCACAATGGGAGCGGCAACGGGTAAGAGTGCGGGCACGGTCATTTCTCGGAGCGCCGCCTTGGTGACAATGTCGACGGCCTTGCCATATTCGGGTTTGGCTTTGCCCGTCATGATTCCTTTTATTGTTTTAAACTGCCGCCGTACTTCGATAACTATGGCTCCGGCGGCTTTGCCTACTGCCTCCATCGCAAGGGCTGCAAATACATAGGGCATGGCGGCGCCAATCAAAAGCCCGACGACCACATTCGGATCCGACAGACTAAAGGTAAGACTGCCGCCAAGCTCCTGGGTATATGAGGCAAAAAGGACGAGTGCGGCAAGTCCCGCCGACGCAATCGCGTAGGCCTTGGTCACGGCTTTGGTGGTATTGCCGACCGAGTCCAGGGCATCGGTAATTTTTCTCACCTCTTCCGGTTGGTTGGTCATCTCCGCAATGCCGCCTGCGTTGTCTGTTATCGGGCCAAACGCATCAATGGCAACCACAATGCCGGTGAGGGATATCATACTCATGGCGGCAACCGCGATGCCATAGAGGCCGGCCAAGGCGTACGCTCCAAGCATGGCTGCGGCAATCAGAATCACGGGGGCAAGGGTTGATTTCATCGAAAGGGCAAGCCCTGCGATGATATTGGTGCCGTGTCCGGTTTCACTTGCCTTTGCCAGCGCTTTGATCGCGCCGTAAGACTTGGAGGTATAGAATTCGGTGATGGCAACCATGCCAAGGGTTACGATGATGCCGATGAGACTTGCCAAAAACAAGCTTCCTGCCCCATAGACACCGTTTCCGGCCATCATAAACTGTGTGATGACAAAAAAGAGGACGGCCGACAAAAGAGACGCGGCCAGAAGTCCTTTATAGAGGGCCTGCATAATCTTTTTGCCCCGCCCGAGTTTTACAAATCCGATGCCGATGATGGATGCAACAATGCCACCTGCCCCCACGACCATCGGATAGAAGATCGCATTTGCAAATCCCGGCAGCAGAAGCTGGCCGAGTAAAATGGCAGCAACTGCGGTCACGACGTATGTTTCAAATAGGTCTGCAGCCATGCCCGCATCGTCCCCGACGTTGTCGCCGACCAGATCCGCAATGACCCCGGGGTTCCTCGGGTCATCCTCCGGAATCCCCTTTTCGATTTTGCCGACCATATCGGTTCCCACGTCGGCACCCTTCGTGTAGATTCCGCCGCCGAGGCGGGCAAATACCGATATCAAAGACCCTCCGAATCCAAGGGCAATAAGCGGTTTGAGATCCAACTGTCCTCCCACTTCATTTCCGAGCGTCATATATGTGGCGGCAACCGAAAGAAGCGCGAGCCCCGCAACCATAAGACCCGTTACGGCTCCTCCGGAAAACGCGACGTTCAGGGCCGCGGCAAGTCCGGTTTTGGCAGCCTGCGCGGTGCGGATATTGGCCCTAACCGAAATATTCATGCCGATAAATCCGGCAACGGCCGAGCACACCGCGCCGATCCCGAAGGCAACGGCGGAGTCAGGACCCAGCGTGTAATACAGAAGAGCCGCAATGCCGAGCGCCAGAAGTCCGATTGTTTTATATTGCCGGGCCAAGAATGCTTTTGCCCCTTCGGCAATAGCGGCGGCAATGGCGTTCATATCCGGCGTTCCCGTGGGAAGCCGCATGATACGAACCGACAAAAATATCCCGTAGAGAACCGAAAGGATTCCGGCCGCGAGTGATAGTGTGACTGCATTCATATGTTTCCCCCCTTTACCTTACCCGACTATTATATATCCAATGTCGCATTTTTTGCATGGGTCTGAATAAATCTCTTTCTCGGCGGCACCTCGTCCCCCATGAGCATGGCAAACACGTTGTCTGCCGCGGCCGCGTCCACAATCGTTACCTGCCGCATGACGCGGTTGACCGGATTCATGGTGGTTTCCCAGAGCTGGTCGGGGTTCATTTCTCCGAGGCCTTTGTACCGTTGAATGGTGGGGGCGGTCTTCATGGATTTGCCCTGTTCTTTGGTGATCGTGTCCCGCTCGTCATCGGAGTAGGCGTAATGGGATTCCTTGGCCCAGGTGATTTTATAGAGGGGCGGCTGGGCGATGTAGAGGTGCCCTTTCTCAACGATATAGGGTAAATGACGATAGAAGAAGGTCAAAAGTAGCGTCATGATGTGTTCGCCGTCGACGTCGGCATCCGTCATGATGATCACGCGGTGATAGCGAAGCTTCTCGGGATTTAAGCTATCGGCAATGCCCATGCCGAGCGCTATAACGAGCGCCTTGAGTTCTTCAAATTCGATGATCTTATCAAGCCGTGCCCGCTCGGTATTGAGGATTTTCCCCCGAAGCGGCAAGATAGCCTGGAATTTGCGGTCGCGGCCCTGTTTGGCGCTGTTGTGGACAAACACTCCGGAAGCCAGGGCAAAATTATGTGTTCCGGGGACCTCTATGTCATACACGTCCATTCGTTTCTCAAGAGAAATTATTTTTCTAATTTTGTGATTATAGTTCATAATGGCCTGCTCAAATAGATGCTCATCATCGTTGAAAAATCTCCGGCGGATTGTTTCGTATCGAATAAGGCTTTTGTCCCGTGAAGTTAATCGTATGTGTTGATACTCACTTGGACTTATTTCCCCTTTTGCTTCATAGATGGAATGGAGTGTTGCAAGCGCTTTTCGAAGATACATCTTATTATATGAGTCCTTTCGTTGTAATCGGAATGCGTTCGTCCACTGCTCTTTTGTCTTTTGACGGCGCCATGTGCGCAGCGATTCGTCTGACCACTGATTGTTGGCCAATGCGCGAAGTTGTTCTTTGCGTTCCGGATGGTTCACAAAGAATGTCTGCACGCGATCAGCCTGAAGATGTCTGTGCTGTGTATCACCCCAATATTTCTTTTGTTCTTTATCTAAAAGAGCATTGTTTTTTTCCTGATATTCTTTATTGTTCGAATAGAAATCGAGAAATTTTTGAGTCATATACGTTTTATATGTAGGGTCTTGCCATTGTTTTTTAGCACGAGCACTCAAAAGCTTGCGCATACGGGGTTGGGTCATTGCCAGTCTTATTTTTTGACGAAACGCGGCGGTTTTATGGAGGGCGGCGACTTTTTGTTTGACATCGGGTCTATGAATAGTTTTTTCAAGAATACTCCTGTGGAGGGCAAGATGATCATCCTTTGAAATCCTCGTAATGTTATCGGGATTGTTGTTTTGTTTGTTAAAGTCGATATGATGGCGGTGGTTCCCGTCCTCTTGTTTATATACGCCGCGCTGGAGATTGTACTCATCTGCCAGTACATGAGTGAAGAGCCATCGGTTGAGTGCTGGATCAAACACCAATTCATAGCCTTCGATGGTAATCCACTTGCCGACATGAGACAATTGGCGCCTCAAAGGCATCAAAGAATCTGCAGGGGTCAGATGGTGTGCTTCTTTATATGAGCCGTCCCGAAGCATGAAAAGATGGTCAGGAGTACACGTGATTTCTTCGTCGCTATCCAGAATAATTTTGATGACGGTTGTATGTTTATTGGTGATCCTCGGATTTTGTATTGGGGCAACACCCACGGCACCATTTTTTTGGATGGTGTAGCAGTAATTCTGTCTGCCCGAATCGTATTCTTTGATCAGATCCTTGAATGCCAAATTTCGTCCATCCGTGAGCGCAACTTTTGTATCAGCGGAAAAACATCCGCCTGCGGAATCTCCCTCGACGATGAAAAGTTCGGAGACACTCGGATCTTTTTCCTGACAGTCGGCGAGCTTGCCGGGAAGGCTTGCGCCTTCAAGCGCGCCTTTTCGAATGACGGCGTCTTTGGCGGCTTTGGCCGCGAGCCTCGCCCTTGCCGCGAGGTAGACTTTTTCTAAAATCTTTCGTCCCTCTGCGGGGTTTTCTTCAAAGTAGGTATCGAGCCCCTCTTTGACTGCTGACTGGACAAACGGCTGGACCTCGGCGTTACCGAGTTTGCCCTTAGTTTGCCCCTCAAATTGCAGATATTGGGAAGGCATTTTCACATAGACGATGGCAGTCAACCCTTCGCGGGTATCCTCGCCTGTTATGGCGTCGGAGTCTGCCTTAAACGCGCCTATTTTCTTGCCGTAGTCGTTAACGGCGCGCGTCAAGGCCATACGAAAGCCCGTGAGGTGTGTGCCCCCCTCGGCCGTTGCAATCACGTTGACGTACGATTCGACGATTTCGGAAAATCCGTCGTTGTACTGGATTGCCACTTCGACGTTCATGCTGCCATCTTCTGCGGATCTCGTTATTGAAATGGGAGTGTGGACGACGACTTTATTTCTATTTAATGCTTTCACCAGTGACGTGATGCCGCCTTCAAAATAGTAGTGGGCCGCCTCGCCGCTTCGCTCGTCAGTAAGATGAAACGCGAGGCGGGCAATAAGATAGGCCCGGTCGCGGACCTGTTTTTTGACCATTTCAAAGTTGAGTGCAATTCCTTCTTTAAATATCTCGGTGTCGGGCAAAAAGACAACGGTCGTGCCGGTGTCCTTTGCCTTCCCCACCCTCTTGATGGGTCCCAACGGTTTGCCTCTCTTATATTCCTGAACGAATGCCCCTCCCTCGCGGTGCACTTCGACCTTGAGGGCACTGGAAAGCGCATTGACGACTGATGCACCAACCCCGTGCAAGCCTCCGGAGACTTTGTATGCTTTGCCCTCAAATTTGCCGCCTGCGTGGAGCTTGGTCATGACGAGCTCGAGAGCCGAGACCTTATATTTCGGATTTTTATCAATCGGAATGCCGCGGCCGTCGTCAATAACGGTTACGCTGTCGTCTTTGTGGATCGTCACCCAGACGTTTTTGGCGTATCCGGCTAAAGCTTCGTCGATGGAGTTGTCGATAATTTCGTTTAAGCAGTGGTGGACGCCGGCAAGGGCGGTTGTGCCGATGTACATGGCCGGGCGCTTCCGGACGGGCTCAAGTCCTTCCAAAACAACGATGTCGCTTCCTGAATATTTGTCAGAAATTTTGGCCATTATTGCTACCGTTAAGAAGAAAAACGAGCCTATGTAGCTCTAAAATCATTCTACACCATATGCACATTGTTGTCTAGGGAAGAATACCGAAAAACAGCCTCATATTCCACGACATTAATGCATTGGTTTTGATTCGTCGATGGCGGCTACATTTGGATAGTAATCGGGATAGCTATCACGTATCTGGTGAGGATGAGTTTCGCCGTTTGTAGGATCGATATCGAATAACGCATAGCCCCACTCTTGTAACAAGGCAAGGCATGCATGCGTACTGTTGCAGGCGTCTCGTCCCAAGTCGCCACATTCTATGATAATGCTGGGCTTTGTTGAGAGAATAGTTGTTTGTCCGCCGATGAGTGCGTCCATTTCCCCATTCTCAAGATCAAGAATGAGGACATCGGGCTGAACTTTTTTTGCTGCGCAGTACGCGTCAATTGATGTAGCCTCCACCGTTATGGTATTTGGATTCCAATGAAAAGAAGGACTTTTTCTTGCGGCCTTTGCGCTATTCCACGCGGAATGTCGAACATCAAACACCGTCATTTCAACTGATGGTATACCCGTTCTCGTGATTGCTACTTGTTCTGTTTGTATGTTTCTGGGATGGCAATTTTTCTCCAGCAGCGCATAGGTCTCCGGCGTGGGTTCGAATCCTATCACGGTTCCTTCACCCCCTGATAAGTGTTTGGCAAGAATAGCATGGACCCCAATGTGAGCGCCTATGACAAAGGTCGTACTTCCCGGCTTCACAATTTTCTGCATGACGAGCGAAGTTTCGGGCTCATACGGCCGTATTCCTTCCATAAGGTACATATACCTGCTGATTGACTCAGGGAGTACGCCAAAAATTGGCAACGGATCTTCGGACATCCGGAATTGTACGGATATCGGGATGCGAGTAATCTCACTTGTTGCGGCGATGACCGTCCGTTCTGGATGTTTTAGCGCGGAATGATAATATCTCGAAAATACTTCTTGGTTCATGGGAGAATTATACTATAAGATAACAATATTTTCACGAATGGCTTTTTCTGTAGGGGTTATGACTCTGAAATCGAAATAAATACGTTGTCCAGAACTAGTCGCGGGTTGACGTTGACGGCCAGTTGTGATCGGGCGGCAAGGAGTTTTCGTGTGAAGCGGGTAAGCGCGTGGGTTGGTATAACGGGATCTTTTTCATGGAGCATGGTACTGATGGTCGTCAGCATCGCGTCAACGAGTCGCCTGCCATCTTCGCGACTTCGCGCAAGTTCGTCGACACGCTGCAAACGGTTGGCAATCCCCGATCCCGCAATAGCAATGAGCATTTGCTTTGTTGTGTTTTTTTCTTCATTTGATGCGACTCCTGCGCCGAGATTGACGAGAAGGAATCGTGAAAGGATGGTGGGAAGAAGAGACTCCACTGCACTTGTTTCGGCAAGAAGATAGGTATGCGGCGGCGGCTCCTCGAGGGTTTTTAAAAGTGCGTTTTGTGCTTCTGTTGTGAGGCGTTCTATTTCCTCTATAACGCCGACTTTAAAAGGAGAGTTGAGGGGCGATTGGGTAAGGGCGCGGACAAAATCACGAACCGATTCTATTCCGATTGATGGGGACTCTGATGTCAGCCGGATCGTGTCCCACGAAGAAATTTTCCAGGCTGCGATTCGACTGGCGATTTCGCGGTCTCGATCTTCTTTGTTCTTTCCAAGAATAAGAAATGCATGCATGAACCCTTGCATTATACGCCAAAAGCATCAATAATAAATACTATGCCAGCAACTGCCCAAGCCATTCTTTCCGCACTCACCGCCGCCGGTAAGCTCGTTCAGGCACAGGCAGATGCCGTGATGACCGAGTCTTTGGCCCGCGGCACCGGAGTCGAAGATATCCTTCGGGAAAAACGCCTGGTGTCTGATGTAGATCTGGCCCATGCCAAAGCCGCGTCTCTTAATATCCCCTTCATCACGCTTGCCGGTCGCGCAATAGCCCCGGCAATTGTAAATTTTGTGTCGGAGCCGGTTGCCCGCCGGTATACCCTCTTGCCGTTCCAGTTTGACGCCGCAACCAACGAACTATCGGTTGCCATGATGGACCCCTTGGATTTTCAGGTTATTGAATTTATTGAAAAGAAATCCGGCAAGCGCGTGCGTCCGTATATGGCAGTGGCGGCTGATATCACGGCTGCCATTGACGAGACGTATTCGCAAAATTTGGGAGAAGATGTATCGGCGGCGCTGAAGGAATCTACCCAACCCGAAGTAAAAACGTATGAGGCGGGCCGTCTGGGCGAGGTTATCCGGGAAGCGCCCATTGCCCAAATTGTCTCGGCGACCCTGGAGCAGGCGATTCGTCTGCGCGCTTCCGACGTCCATATCGAGCCGCAAACGGGCGATACGCGCGTCCGCTACCGCGTCGACGGCATTTTGCAGGAACGGCTGGTTCTCCCCAAGCGACTTCATGATGCGGTCGTTTCACGCATTAAAATTTTGGGGAATATGAAAATTGACGAACGGCGTATTCCCCAGGACGGCCGGTTTAATTTTAAAATGGCAGAATCCGAAGTTGACCTTCGTGTCTCCACTTTGCCGACCGTGCACGGAGAAAAAATCGTGATGCGGCTCTTGAAAAAGTCCGGCGGCATCCCGACCTTGCAGGACCTGGGGCTGCGTGGCTTGGCCCTCAAGAATCTGGAGGCCAATATCGCGCGTCCGCACGGCATCATCCTCGTTACCGGACCGACCGGATCCGGAAAAACCACGACTTTGTATGCGGTTTTGTCGCGCCTCAATAACGCGAGGGTCAATATCATGACGCTTGAGGATCCGGTTGAGTATGAAATAACCGGCGTCAATCAGGTGCAGATAAATCCCGCGGCAGGCCTCACCTTTGCCACGGGTCTGCGAAGCTTTTTACGTCAAGACCCCAATATTATCCTCGTGGGAGAAGTTCGTGACCGTGAAACGACGGAGCTAGCGATCCAAGCGGCCCTTACCGGACACCTAGTATTTTCCACCCTGCACACGAATAATGCGTCAGGCGCAATTCCCCGACTTTTGGATTTAGGCGCTGAACCCTTTCTTATCGTTTCTTCGCTCTCGGCGGTCGTGGGGCAGCGGATCGCCCGAAAAATTTGCTCGACGTGTAAGGAAGAGTTTGCGCCCGACGAGGCAACGAAAAAAGATATTACCGACGTACTGGGCCCTTTGCTTCCCAAAGACAAAAACATTGTATTATACCGGGGTAAGGGGACCATAAACGGTCAGCCGTGTACGGCATGCGGCGGATCCGGGTATTTGGGACGGATCGGTGTTTTTGAAGTCCTGCCGGTATCAGGCGAAATCAGCAAACGCATTGCCGCGCGAGCCTCAATGAAGGACATCGAAGACGCGGCAGTTGCCGAAGGCATGATGACCATGAAACAGGACGGATACATAAAGGCCATGGAAGGGACAACGTCACTTGAGGAAGTGCTCCGGGTTGCGCAGGACTAACGTATGGATATGAAATTATGGATATAATTCATCTATGGATGTAAAACAATTATTTTCAGAAACGCTGCGGCTCACCGCCTCTGATCTTCATCTTATCGCCGGCTACCCGCCGGTCGTGCGCGTTTCGGGCAAGCTTTCGCCGCTTGCCGGGGCCGCGCCTCTTACGCCCACCGACACCCAAGAGCTTGTTTTTTCGGTGTTTACTCCCGAGGAAAAAGACTTGTTTTTGACCAATAAGGAAATAGATTTTTCCGTCCCCTTTGGCAAAAATCGGTTTCGCGCAAACGTCTATTACCAAAAAGCATCCGTGGCTGTGGACTTCCGGCTCATTCCCGAAAAAATTCTTTCGCTTGAAGAGTTGGGTTTGCCCCAAATTTGTCATGAATTCGTCAAACTGCGGCAGGGGTTTATCCTGGTGACCGGGCCCACGGGACACGGGAAGTCAACGACGCTGGCGTCGATGATCCAGACCATCAATCAAACAAAAGCCGTCCATGTGGTGACGATTGAAGACCCGATTGAATACGTCTATCCGCCGGGACTCTCCATTATTTCCCAGCGCGAGATGCATCAGGATACGCACTCCTGGACGGTTGCCCTCCGAAGTGTCCTGCGGGAAGACCCCGACGTTGTCCTCATTGGTGAAATGCGCGATCTCGAGACTATTTCGGCGGCCCTCACGATTGCGGAAACCGGCCACCTGGTGTTTGCGACCCTCCACACCAATTCAGCGGCCCAAACGATTGACCGCATCGTCGACGTGTTTCCGGAAAATCAACAGGTGCAAATTCGCCTCCAGCTTGCGGCGGTTATTGAGGGCGTTTTGTCCCAGCGGCTTATTCCCGCCGTATCCGGAGGTCGCATTCCGGTTACGGAAATCATGACGGCCACGCCTGCTATCAAAACCACGATCCGCGACGGCAAGTCGCATCTTATAGACAACGTCATCCAAACGTCGGCGGAGCTGGGGATGGAGACCCTGGAAACCGCCCTTGCCAAAGCCGTAAAGGCGGGAAAAATCACGCTGGAGGTAGCCCAAAGCTATGCCCTCCGTCCGGAAGAGCTCGGGCGCCTCATAAAGCAAGGATAAATCTAAAGCAAGGATAACCATGGCTGTTTTTCAGTACAAAGCACAAAATGCGCAATCCCAGATTATTTCGGGGTTGGTTGAAGCGCCAAATTCGCAAGTCGCCGTCCGCCTGCTTCATGACAAGCAGTTGTTTGTCGTTTCGATCGCGGAGTCCAAGGAAGGACTTTCGCTTGCGAGCTTTGAGCAGATGTTCAAAAGGGTAAGCGCGAGCGACATTGCCAATTTTACCCGCCAGCTCTCTACCATGGTCACGGCGGGCCTATCACTTCCGGAAGCGCTCACCATACTTCGGACGCAGGCGACCAACAAAGTGTTTGCCGAGCTCTTGGTTGATGTGGAACATCAAATCGTGGGCGGCGGCAACCTGGGAGACGCCCTTGCCAAATATCCGAAGTACTTTTCCGGCACATTTCTCGCCCTTGTCCGTGCAGGAGAAGCGTCAGGCACCCTGGATCAGGTGTTGACCCGGCTTGCGGATTCCCTGGAGGCCCAGCGTGAGTTTAGGAGCAAGGTGTCGGGTGCGATGATCTACCCGATCATCATTCTTATCGGTATGGTGGGGGTCGTTGGCGTCATGATGGTGGTTGTCGTCCCCAAGCTGACGGATTTGTACCGCGACTTTAACATTTCGCTTCCCTGGACGACGCGACTCCTCATGTCCGTTTCCGGATTCTTTGTCCGGTTCTGGTGGCTCGTGATCATTGGCGCGGGCGCGGGCGCCTGGGGATTCAGAACATGGCGGGCAACGGCCATGGGACAGCAGACAATCGACCGCTTGGTTCTCAAGATTCCTTTGTTTGGCGAACTTACCAAAAAGATCATTCTTGTTGAGTTTACGAGGACCTTAGGGATGCTCATCGGGTCCGGCATTCATATACTGGACGGACTCCAGATTCTCAAAGATTCGCTCGCCAATGTCCTTTTTAGGACCGCGATTGCCGATATTGCAAAAAAAGTTGAGAAAGGGCTGCCTTTGGGCGACTCATTTGCCCAGCACGACGTATTTCCGCCGATTGTATCCCAGATGATGAAGGTCGGTGAGGAAACCGGCAAGCTTGACGAGACGCTCATGAAGCTGTCGCACTATTTCCAGAGCGAGTCGGAAATACTCGTCAAAGGCCTCACGACCGCAATCGAGCCTATTATCATGGTAGTCTTGGGAGTCGGCGTTGGATTTATCGTCATTTCCGTCATCACCCCGATTTATAACTTGACATCACAGTTCAAATGATGCTACACCTAATGTATATGAGAAATTATTTTTCCCGAAGTAAAGGATTTACGCTCATTGAACTTCTTATCGTGATTGCGCTTCTCGGAGCCTTGGCCGTTGGTCTCATCGGCGCCATCGACCCGTTTGAACAGCTCAAAAAAGGTACCGACACCGGAACCCGGGATCTGGTCAACCAGGTCCAGACGGCGATTATCAGGTACTACTCGGTGAAAAATGAGATGCCCTGGACCGGCAATGACCCCAATAAAGAGGCCTTAAGCGGCGGCACGGTGACTGCGGCAATAACTGCTATGATCGCAGCGGGAGAGCTGCGGAGTGATTTTATGACCATTCAGGCCGGGAAGCTTGATAAGGTTTTTGTGACGGGAAGCGCGGTTGATAGTGCGGCCGCCGTCTGCTACATGCCCACATCCAAATCATTTCAGGCCGACCCCAATACAAAATACGATATAGCAGGCGTGCTGGATAACGGCTGTAAAAGTGAAACTCCGGCGGGCGCCAAGGATTGCTATTGGTGCATTAAGTGATGGCGATTGCTGCCACTCTTGTTTCTTTCTTCGGCCTCTGCGTTGGTTCCTTTCTTAACGTGCTTGCCGATCGCGGCTCGCGCGGAGAATCCGTCTTGTGGGGACGCTCCCACTGTGACCATTGTAAAAAAGTTCTCCGTTGGTTTGAACTTATCCCCGTCCTATCGTTTGTTCTCCAGGGCGGCAGGTGCCTTCGTTGTCACAAGCCATTATCTATCCAATATCCCCTCGTGGAACTGGCAACGTCGCTTGGATTTTTATATTTGTACTCCTCTCATTCTCCGCTGCCGCTCTATGTGTTGTTTTCTTCGTTCCTCGTGATTTTCGTTTCCGATCTCAAGGAGCAAATTATTCCGGACAGCATGATTGTCGTCGGCCTATTCGCCACTCTTGCCATGGGAATACATATCCTTCCTGCCCTCGGTAGTTTTGCCTTTTTGTATATCCTGTGGGCCGCCACCCGCGGCCGGGGTATGGGGTTTGGTGATGTGAAGCTCGCGTTTCTTATGGGGCTTCTCTTAGGCTTCCCTGCGGTGGTTGTTGCCTTTTATATCGCATTCTTGACCGGGGCTTTTGTCGGTGTCATACTGATGTTGGTTGGGAAAAAGGGATGGAAAAGTAAAATCGCCTTTGGCCCGTTTCTTGTTTTAGGTACCGCTGTCGCTTATCTATGGGGACACGATATACTGACCTGGTGGAATAGATTCGTATGAAAAGAAAAGGCTTTACCCTTATTGAACTCCTTATCGTCATCGCCCTTATCGGTATTTTGGTGTCGGTGAGCGCGGTATCGTATGCCTCCGCGCAACTGAAAACCCGCGACACCAGAAGACGGAGTGACATGAAGGCTATGCAAAACGCCTGGGAGCAGTATTACGCAGACAACAATAGTAATTACCCATTAAGCTGTGCCATAAGCGCGGCGTATTTGCCCGGTGGGATTCCCAAAGACCCCAAATCAGGTGAGCTCTATACCGATGCTCCCGGAAGGAGTCAATGCGCGGCCGCAAGTTATTGTTTGTGCGCCGGCCTTGAGGGTGAAACCAACACAGATGTAGACTGTGGCGGCGGCACGGCATCGGGCGCATACAAAGGGTTCTTTTGCGTGCACAATCTGCAATGAGAAATAAAGGCTTTACCCTTATCGAAATACTGGTTGCCGCAACCATCGTATCTGTTTTATCTGCAATCGGCATGGTATCGTATGCATCGGTCAACAAACGGTCCCGCGACGCCAAGCGCGTTTCCGACCTTGAACAGGTGCGAAGCGCCCTTGAGCTCTACCGGGCTGACAACGGCGTATATCCGGGGACCGTTACCGGATTTGTGGCATTAACCGGACTCGATTCCGGGGATGGGACTGGGCCTTTGGTCCCCACGTACCTTCCGTCTGTTCCTATGGATCCCCAAAGTGTCCCTTTGGCGATCAAGACGTATTTCTATAATCCCGTGGTAGGCGGAACGGGTACGAATTTTTACTCCTATTGCCTCTGCGGCTGGATAGAAACGCAGGCCGGGAAAAACGAATGTGCACCGCTTGGCGTTACCCAGCTTCCTGCAGAGTGCAATTATGGAATTAAGAACCCCTAAGCCATCCTGCCAGCGCGCCGGTTTTACCTTTATTGAAATACTGGTAAGCGTCACTCTCCTTCTTGTTTTATCAGGACTTCTGATTGCGGGGTACAGTAGATTTAACGATAAACAAACCGTCACTCAAGCCGCGCTCACGCTCAAGAGTAATCTCGGGGCAGCGCGTACACGTGCCGCGTCCGGGATCAAGCCGGAAGGGTGCGACACGCTCGTGGGGTACAGAGTCGAATTTCCAACGACGAACACCTATACCGCAACTGCCCTCTGCGAGGCGCAAGGAGTGCAAGAAGAGGTAGGGATAAAAGAAACCTATACGCTTCCTCCGGGGGTGATGTTTACTCTCCTGCCCCAGATGTTTCTTTTCCTGCCGCTTGACCGGGGTGCGTCGGTGGCGCAGGTGATCGAAATTTCGGCAAACACAAACACGGCGAGGCTTTCCGTGCTGTCGTCCGGTATTGTGGACGAGGTGCCATAACGCATGAAAAAATACCTGTATCAACAAGGGCAGTCACTGGTGGAGATGGTCGTGGTTATCGGCGTTGTCGTTGTTCTGGCCGTCGGCATCATTGCGGGGACGACGGCAGTTTTGGGGAGTGCCCAGGACACGCAGGTGCGCAGCACTGCCACCAAGTACGCGGCCGAAGGGATAGAGCTGGCGCGACAACTTCGGGATGATTCGTGGAATAAATTTGCGGAAATGGGTGCAGTAGAAACGGGGTATTGTGTTGGAGAAAACGCCGAATTCGTGGCAACGAGTACGACCTGCAGTGCACAGAATATCGGCGACCTGTATATCCGCATGGTGACCTTGCGGCTTATCCCGGAGAGCCCAACTAATCCAGTCGAAAAAATGTCCGTACGCGTTGACGTATCGTGGGGAGAGACCGGAACGTCGGGAAATTCTGTGGAGCTTGAGACCTATTTGACTCAGTGGAGATGATATGAAAAAAATATTCAAGTTCCGGGGATTTACGCTTATTGAGGTGCTTATTTCCGTGGGGATACTGGCCGTAGTCAGTACGCTTATCACGCAGGTCCTGTTTACGACGACCCGGGTCAACAAAAAAGTAGGTACCCTTGAGAACGTGAAAAGCAGCGGGGAGTTTGCCCTGGGAGTGCTTGAGCGGCTCATACGGGACGCCGTGGCAGTCGAGACCGTCTGCGATGCAGCGGAGGTAACGACGCCGTCTGCGGTATTCCGTAATGCGGATAACGCAACGACAACGGTCACGTGTGTATCGGATGGGACTGCGGCGCGTATCGCCTCGGTATCGGCAACAGGCACAATCTCCTATTTAACCGATGGCTCGGTAACTCTGAGCGCGTCGGGAGATTTTAGCTGTGCAGATAATTCCCTTACGTTCTCGTGTCCCACAAGCGCGGGTGTGGCATCATCAACGACCATCAGTTTCTATTTGGGACAGCTGGGAGAAGGCCAGGGCACGCTTGAAGCAGCGCGGTGGCAGTTCCAAAGCTTGGTAACTCCGAGAAACTAATGTTTGGTTATTTGCTGATTTTGGAGACGGTCAGGGTGCCGTCAAGCCCCAGCGGCGAGGTCCCCGGCGTGAGTACTCCTGAAACCTTTACTTTTTCCATCTGCGTGTAGCCGGTTGCGCGTACCCCGTTGCCCAATATCAGTTCATAGTATGTGTCATCACTCATCATCATGCCAAAACTGTCACACGCCGAAAGCGATGTACCTTTTTTGGTATCATGGATGCAAAGTATCTGACCTTGATAGTCCGTCCCCTGAGACTCAGAACCCGCGGCTGGTTGACTCAAAGATGGATTGAGGTTTGGCGAACGGAAAAAATAAACGTATCCAAGATAGGCGCTTAGCCCAACGATAAACACGGTAAATATCGTAAAAAAAACTTTGAGCGATGTAGACATATATATTTAAAATATACCAATACGGTGACCAAAAAGCAAAAATGTTTTATGGAGAAAATGCAGGTAGATTTTTTACCCGAATCACTTTTATTTCTCCAGATTGGGTTTCATATGCTGCGCGGCCAATGCCAGGAGTGTCTTCAATTTCTGCTATCCAGCAATAGGATTTTTGCTCAGTAGGCGAGGGGAAGAGGATGAGTTGCCGTTTGGCAATGACTGTCTCTTCTTCCACATTGAAAAACTGTAATGTAAAGTGTTTATTTGAGGGAGATACAAAATAGCCTGACCCTTCGTCGATACGTATGTCACTTCCAAATGAGGAATAAAGTCCTAAAAAATAATCAATTTTACTTTGGTCGTCACTGAACATTGTTTCATTGCAGTTTGACTGAATTAAACCGATTGCCTGTTTATATTCTAATATAGTATTAAACGGACCTTGAGGGAATATTGAAGTTCGGAAATAATATGCCCCCAAAGCCATAATGATGAGAAAAATGAATACAAACAAGGTCATGACTCTCCAATTCATTGTATAATCAGTGTAGCTCTTATTTTTGATAAGTTTCAAGGAGTAATATAGATTTTAAGGCCGCATGTTTGCTAAGATTTTTGAAGCATACAATGTGCTTGACAAGAAACAGATACTATACTATACCTAAAGAAGCCTTGTAGTTGCAAAAGAGCCCGTAGACACTGTACAGTTGATTGACAGTAATGTGCAAATATGATACTATAGGGTACATATGAATATGCCAGAACTTATGCCGTCAGCAGACCAGGGCACAGGAGATTTGGTTGTATTTACTTTAGCAAAAGGCCTCGGAGATCGGACAATACGAGAACACCTTAATATTTTCCAAAAGGAGGGAATGCGTGGATCCCGCGCATCAGAAGCCCTTTTTTCACTTTTTGGACCCCTATCTGCCACAGAAGATGACATGCATCTTTTGCGCGCTGGAGACAAAAAACCTGAGACGATGTCGGATCAACTGAGTTGGGCATACGCAAATCCCAAGGCGCTTACACCAGATCAAACAAGCGCTTTAACATCACTTCAGTATTTTGCTCTGGACTCTCTTGCAAACATACCTCAGACGCATAAAATTCATGGGGAAACGCATGAATTAACCAAAAAGGCAACAGATACTGCACAAAATGTGTTTGAAGCATACGGTGCCTACTTGCAAAAAGAGTTAGATCCTGATGATCCAACAAGCGCAAAAATACTTGATATAAGCGGTTTAACGGCAAAAGTTGCTGTTCGCGTATCGCCGCTCATTATCTTAGCTGCGTGTGGGTTAAAAGTTACTCCTGCAACTATAGAAATTCCGGTGTCGGAACCGATTCAAGCAGCCAATGTGGCGATCTTATCTAAGAGTAACAATGAATCAGCTCAACCAAAAGAGATATATAGATCCATAGAAGATTCTAAAAGACTAGGAGAAATTCCTTTGCGGTATGTTTTACCGCAACCCGAATTATCTCAAGATTCAGTAGAGGAAGATTTACAAATGCCCCACGCAGTTGGACCATATGTGAAGGGTGGTAAATTATTTGAAGAGGTGGCAAAAACTCAATGGATCCTTAATGATAAAGGGACTGGATTTATTATTACACAATTAGTTTCGCGGGGAGAAACAGGCTATTGGTATGCTGATGGAGACTGCCGCATGTGCGGAAACGTGGCGGGATATTATTTTATACCAGCTCCGGAAGGGACAATGATTTTTGTCCCATATCCTCCGGGTATGACGATAGATGGTAAAACTGGAGATTTGCTTCCGGCTCCGCCCAATACTCAACTATATTACGAGACAGGCAACCCCTAAGCAGATGACTATTCTTCTTTAGATAAAACATAGCGTTTCTATTTAATTTCAAAGAATAACGCGATATGTGATACTCTCTTCTTGACGTTGGTTATCGTCACGCTTAAACTTGGTATAGATGAGTCAAATAACCATTATTAAAAACGATCTATTCAGAAAAGTTATTCAAGGGTGTATTGTATTGTCGTTTATTTTGGTTTTTTTTATTCCAGAGTCACAGGTTTATGCATGTGGTTGCGAACAATCTGTGTGTCCGATAGGAACGAGTTGTTATATGTATGCGTGTACTGCCCCTAATGGGAATCCATCAATATGTTGCGGATGTACTGGTCCTACGAAGAAAGATCCCGCCTGCGAGGTATACCGCGATTGTCCGCCGGGTACATATCCTGACTGGTCCGTGGTGAGTTATGGCTGCGGGCACTGGGGGAAAGTGTGCGGCAACGGCGTGGTCAGAGGAGGGAGCGCAAATTGTTCCTGCGGAGAAGGCGTTCGGCCCTGTAAACAGTCTTCAGTGACCTATGCTACCTGCCGCCCCATCACCCCTCCCACTCCTACCCCCACCCCCATTCCCTTGGGTACTCTCCGGGCCCGGGCATGGAATATAGGGACGGGAGACACCACCTGCAACGCCGTGTACGCGGCAACGTCGCCGGTGTCACCCATCTCCTACACCACCAGCCCGTCGCTCGGAGGAGCCAACCCGCAAAGCGGAACCACCTATGCCGTCTGGCCCAATGCCCAAGCCCGGACATATACGATTCTCCCGGCGGCTCCGGCAGGCTTGGTCCTGCAAGCGTCCTGCTTTCGAAGGACGAGTACGTCGCCACTCACCGGTACCGGACTCACCGCATCGTTTGTCAACGCAGAAACGCTTTCGTTTGATTTGGGATACACCCTGGGCGAGGCCTGGGCCCAAGTTACGGGCGGGGACGTGTACGGGGGGAGTACGATTACCAATTCGGTGCCGGTGGGGACGATTCCCCGACACTTGGTCCTCAATGGCCCCGCCGCTTCGGGTGGGGTCGTCACCTACGGAGACTCCGTGGACCTGGACAGCGATGAGTTCCTCACGGGGGAAAACCTTGTGTCTTCCTCCCAGTGGCTTGCAAAGGACCGCGCACGCCCCCGGGACAACTATCTCTATTTCTACCGCAGGTTTGGTGGAGAGCCAATCGCCGTTGACTATGATCAGCCTACCACTCCGGTTAACCAGCCCGGTCCCAAAACCAAGGCAGACGGCAGTCCCATTCCCTACTACGTGACCGGGGACATGGAAACCTCGGGAGACTGGCTCGTGCCCTCGGGGGAGAAGCTCATCTTTTTTGTTGACGGAGACCTGAAAATTAGCGGCAATCTCAACGTTTCCGGTACCGGGTTCCTGGCATTCCTGGTCAACGGCAATATCACGGTTGACCCCACCGTCGGCGTCCCGTACACGAGCAGCGCGCCGGTCGTTGAGGGCGTCTATATTACGAACCCCACCGGGGTATTTGCAACCGGCCTCTCGACTAGCTCAGGTCACGAGCGGTTTGTCGGACGGGGTATGTTCGTTGCCGGGTCCATTTCCCTGCAGCGGGATCTGGATACCCTGGGGCAAAACAACACGGTCTCCGCTGAACTCTTCCTCTACGAACCTCAATTCCTCATTACCATGCCGGACCAACTCAAAGACGCCCGCATCGTATGGCGGGAGGTGGCGCCGTAAGAAATTTCTAGATTGGTGGATAAGCTATACCGTGGAGATTTTACCGGCGGGAGGAATGGAGAGGGTCACCGACATGATGTCTTTTTTGGGGAGTTTACCTGAAACGTCAGTAATTTCAATACCAATCATTTCATTCCCAGCATAGTCCACAAAAAGGTCGTCACGAACCTCTACAGTCTTCGTGCTGGCTTTTTTATCAGAAAAATAGATGTACATGGCATCTGCCACGGGATCATAGGTAACCTTCATAGCTCGTATGGTATATTGTTTAGCTTTTTTTTGCAAACCAATAGGCTGTGACGACTATAAGAGCTTGTTTTTCATCCGCGATAATCACTTTCAGATAATTTTTTCCTAAGTCTTTGACATATGCGTATTTATTTTCTTTTGCGGGTATGATTTCGGCAGGGTGGCGAATGCACTGCTCAATCAGTTTCTTGTTGAGACGGCGAAGCACGATCATTTCATTCGCATGACGTGTAAAAGCTATTCGTTTCATATATTTTATAATACCATGTCTTTTGTAGTGCGGAAAGAGCCGTGAGCCGTGACTCAAAGAAGAAGCGCTTGCTAAATATTTTTCCGCTTACTACAATGGTTATATATGCGTAGAGTTCGTAGCTCTCAATCCGGGCAAGCGGCACTCATTGCACTACTCGTTCTTACGATTGCAACAACGGTAGGCTTGTCGCTTATTTCCCGCGGCACGACCAATATTTCCGTCACGCGGAATATTGAAGAATCGGCGAGGGCCTTTTCAGCGGCTGAAGCAGGCGTCGAGGAAGCGCTGCGAAGTGGGGTTGCAAGCGCCCTGCTGGTGGACGAGAAATTAGGTCTTACCTATGCGGTTTCAGTAGCATCGATAAGCGGTGAGGCGTCTCAGCCCCTCGTGTATCAGCAAAAGACGCCCAGGGAAGAAACCGAAACTATTTGGCTTGCTCCTCACAATGCCGACGGAACGGTTGACGATGCGACCCCCTTTTATACTTCGCCCTCCATTGATGTTTGCTGGAGCCAGGAGTCGCCAATGGCCGCCATTGTTGCGACCGTCCTCTACCGCGAGACGAGCGACAATTCTTACCGCGTGGCCAAAGCAGCGTATGATCCGGACCCGGCGCGCCAGGGGGTAAATAAATTTGGGGTGCCGACGGCGACGGTGGGCGGGTGCGGGGCAGGGACCGGAACTGCCTATAGACAGACGATGCAGTTTTCCACTCTCGAACCCACCATCAATCCTGCGGTAGATGTGCTTATTGCACTGCGGGTTAGACCGGTCTATAACGCGGCGCTTTTTGCCGTCATTCCACTCTCGACCCTGCCGGTACAGGGAAGGATCATCGAGTCAGTAGGAACTACAGAAAGCGGCGTCAACAGGAAGATTTTTGTGTATCAGCAACATGCGGCGCCCGCAACGATTTTTGACAATGCCATATATAGCGAGGGATCAATTAACCATGAGTAATATTCTGCCCACATGAACCTATCACTTGGCCTGGATATCGGATCGCACACCATAAAGCTCATTGAGCTTGCATGGGATGGCCCGCGCGTTGGTCTTATGGCGGCAGGAAGCACCCCAACGCCGCCCAAGGCATTAACGAGCACACTGCCTGCGGACAATCAGGCGGTTGCTGCCGCAATAAAAAAACTTCTGAAGGACACGGGGGCCAAAAGCAGGAATATTCAAATCGCGCTCCCCGAATCCAAAGTGTTTACGCGGGTTATCGAAGTGCCCGCGCTTTCCGACCGGGAGTTAGCCTCCGCCATTAAGTGGGAGGCCGAACAGTATATTCCTCTCCCTTTGGATCAGGTAAATGTTGACTATACGATTCTTCGCACCTCTGCCGAAACCGGGACAAACAAAATGGAGGTGCTCTTGGTAGGCGCCCCGAAGGCGCTTTTGGACAAATATCTTGCGATCTTGGAGCTTTCGGAGCTTACGGCGGCCGCGGCGGAAACAGAAATCATCGCAACCTCGCGGGCAATTGCACGGTCTGCCCCAAGCATAAAAAGCATGATGATCGTATCTTTGGGGGCCCAGACGACGGATTTGGCCATTGTGCGAAACGGCATTCTTGCATTTACCCGGTCGCTTTCGGCAGGAGGCGATGCCCTGACGCGGGCCCTTGCCCAGGGATTGGACTTTAACGAAACGCAGGCCGAGGAATACAAAAAAACGTATGGACTCCAGGCGGATAAACTCGAGGGGAAGATCGTCACCGCGGTGAAGCCCATTATGGACACGGTGGTCAATGAGATCAAAAGGGCCCTTGCCTTTTATCAGGAAAAATACAAAGATGACCATGTCCAGGCAGTCCTCCTTTCCGGAGGAACGGCGAGGCTTCCGGGGATGGTCACCTATCTGGCCCAGACCTTGGGGATAGAAGTGCAACTCGGTAACCCGTGGGTGGGCATTGCGCGTGACGCCCGGTTTAACGTCTTGACTGCGGAAGGACCCAATTTTTGCGTCGCCGTGGGCTTGGCGCTGAAGAAATAGCCGCAGCGTTCTATGGCAGTCCTCAAAAACATCAATCTCATTAAAGCGAAAACGAATCTGCCCTCTGAACTTGCGGCGGTTGAAGCCTACGGGAAAAAGGCAAGTACGATCGCCCTGACGGTCTTCATTGCGGTAGGACTTCTTGCCGGGGGGATATTCCTGTACCTGCGGACGTCGGCAAATGGTTTGGAAGCAACACGTCAGACACTTACCCTTGCTATTTCCCAAAGTACCATAAAAGAAGGGCTTCTTTCGGCAATAAAGGCGAGAGCGCGAGCCGTGGATTCCATTGCCGCAACGAGGAAGCCGGTGGGGCCGATATTTGACGCGGTTGTAGCCTCCGCGCCTCTTACGCAACTGTCATCGGTGTCACTTACCGACGAGCGTGTGGTTATGGCCATCCACGCCGCGACGATTGAGGATGTACTTGGCGTATCGGATGCGATGGTCAGGCAATCGATCGAAAAAATGATAAAAGATCCGCAAATTATGTCACTCGCCATTTCGCGCGACGGGACAATCGAGGTAACATTTTCTTTTGTTGCGATACTCTAACCGTATGCAAAATATTCAAACATTGCTGAAGCCTTACCAGTCACTCATAGTCGCCGCCATCACCGTTCTGTTTGCTGCCGCGGGCATTCTCATAGGCGTTGTGCCGCTCGGGAAAAAAGCCCTTGAACTTCAAAAAGAGAACGTAGCGGCCGCGCGTGAGATTGCGACGCTGCGGGCGAAAAACGAGATTCTTTCGTCCGTCGATGAAGAAACGCTTCGCACCAGTCTCCTCACGCTTGCCGCGGCGGTTCCTCCCGAAAAATCCCTCGCAACTCTTTTTGACGGCATCGATGCGGTCACGGCAACGACCGGCGTTTCGGTGACGAGTCTTACCCTTGCCCGCGCCGGATCGCTTGCGACTGAGTCTGCCAAAAAGATCACTGCAGATGAAAAGGAGGCGGGAGCAAGTATTCTGCCATTTAGTCTTACGGTCGAGGGTTCCTTTGATCAAGTCCGGCAGTTTCTTGCCACGATCGTCTCTATTCGCCGTTTTTTTAGGATTCGATCCGTGGAGTTATCAATAAACGACGTCGCGTTGGTAATCGCGCATGTCAATATGGACACCTTTTATTCGCCGTTGCCGACCTCCATCGGATCAGTCGGTACGACGATCACCACCCTTACCGAACAAGAGTCGGAAACTATTGCCAAAACCAGTGCAATCCAGCTCGTTTCTTCCAGGCCAACCGAGGTCGTCGCGCCATCGGAAGGCGCCGGGAAAGCAGACCTCTTTAGCCCGTAGGGCCGGCACGCTCTCGCGTGCGAACGATGGCCGCCTTTTTTCGAAAGGCGGCAATAGCGGCGTGGTTACCGGAAAGAAGTTCCTCGGGGACGGCAACGCCGTTATATTCCCGCGGTTGTGTGTACTGCGGATACTCGAGGAGTGACTCGTTAAACGACTCGTTTACGGTTGCCTCGGGTTTGGCAAGAACCCCTGGGACGAGCCGAACGACGCTGTCGACGACGACCATCGCGGGTATTTCCCCACCGGTTAAGACATAGTCGCCGATGGAAATCTCTTCATCAACCAGCGTTCTTACGCGTGCGTCCACTCCTTCATAGTGGCCGCAGACAAGAATGAGATGATCAACATTTGAAAGTTCTCTCGCTTTTTTCTGCGTGTATGGTGTTCCCCCGGCGTCCAGGAGAATCGTGTGACTTTTCTCTTTGACGTTTTTGCCTTTGACCATCTGGAGTGCGCGGTCGACAACATCAACCCGCAGAATCATTCCTACCCCTCCGCCATACGGATGGTCATCAACAGTTTTGTATTTGTCCGAGGCGAAGGTGCGGATGTCGACGTATTCAATCGTGACGAGCCTTTTTTCTACTGCCCGGTGGACAATGGATTGGTCAAAGGGTCCCCGGAACATATCGGGGAAGAGGGTCAGAATGGAGACTTTCATGCTGGGTTTTCTTCTGCAAGGACCACATCGACATACACGCTTTGTTTGGCGGCCATGAGTTTGATGATATCCCGGATTGCGCGGATTATTCTTCCGCTTTTGCCGATCACCTTCCCGAGATCCTGTTGGTTGGCGTGGATCGTGAGGATAGTCTTGTCTTCTGATTGTTCCTCATCAACGACGATATCGTCGGGATGGTCAACAATGCGCTTCAGAAGATACAATAGCGTGTCTTTCATAAGTCTTTTAGAGAAGCTTTTCGACTGCCGGAGTCAGCTGAGCTCCCTGACTCACCCAATAGGCAACGCGGTCTTTTTTGATGACGATCTGCGCGGGAGTCACGAGCGGATTGTAGTAGCCAAGCGTCTCGACTGCTTTGCCGTCACGACGCTTGCCTTCTTCAATGGCGATAATCCGGTAGGTTTTGCGATTGGTGGTTCCCGTTTGTGTTAAGCGAATTTTTAACATAGGTCCGTATGATATCAAATTTTGCCCATGGCAGCAAGCGCATTTGAGGCAGCAGCTTGCTCTGCTTCCTGCTTGGATTTTCCCTGTCCTGCTCCGAGAACCTGGGATCCGGCCCGCGCTTCCACCCAAAACATTCGTGCGTGATCTGGCCCTTCGCTGCGGGTTACCTCATACGTCGGGCTTAGGCGTGATTCCTGCTGGATCAGTTCCTGAAGCAGGCTTTTGAAATCGACATACGACTTGTTTTCGATAATGTCTTTGGCCTTCGGAAAAAGATAGACGGCAAGAAATGACCGGGCTTTCTCAATGCCCTGGTCAAGAAATATAGCCCCCAAAAGCGCTTCAAACACGTCGGCAAGAAGCGAGTGGTTCGTGCGCCCCCCGGAGGCTTCCTCGCCGTGGCTTAAAAAGAGGAGTTCCCCTAAGTCAAGTTCTGTGGCGATATCCCGCAGGCTCGAGGTTTTCACGAGCGACGAGCGAATGTTGGTCAGGATTCCCTCGGGGTAATTCGGATAGGTTTCGTATAAATAGCGGCTGGTAAGAAACGACAAAACGGCGTCTCCCAAAAACTCCAGGCGCTCGTTACTGACGGTCACGTGTTTGGCTTCGTTGAGGTGCGACCTGTGGACAAACGCCTGCTTCAGGAGTTCCTGGTCCTTGAAAGTAATACCCAGTGTTTTTTGTAAATCTTCGAAGGTCATAGCGATTTTAAGACGGTCCCGAGTACTCCGTTTATAAACTGTGAACTATGTTCATTGCCGTAGGCTTTCGATAGCTCAATTGCCTCATCGATGATGACTTTGGGAGGCTCCTTTTTTTCTATCATGAGCTCGTACAGGGCGAGCCGCAAAACCGCAAGATCTATTTTTGCAATTTTGGAAACCGGCCAGTCTGGCGCGGCTTTTTCAATCTTTAGGTCAATCTGTGATAAATGGGCAATCATTGGTTGAATCGACGCGTCAACCTGGTTTGGGTCGAAGCTATACGAAAAAAGCTTGTCCATGATGGCTTTACGCCTGATGTGTCTGGGGTCAGTTGGGGTCTTCATGTCAGACTACTTTTTTTCCGCCGTAATACCCACAGTATGTACAGGCTCGGTGCGAAAGACACGGTTTGCCGCAGTTTTTACACGCGACAAATTTCGGTAGACCGAGTTTGATTGCGGCCTTCCTCTTGCCGCCGCGCCTGGTTGAATGTCGTCTTTTAGGAAGTGGAGCCATAGATATTGAGTGCTACGCATCAGTCTTTACTGACCTCTTGTATTGTACCTTTTTTCACGAGTTCCCTCAAGAGGGGGAACGAGGTCAGGTCAGGGTCCTTGTGGGT
The DNA here is from genome assembly GCA_964515005.1 of uncultured Gammaproteobacteria bacterium. GTDB lineage: Bacteria > Patescibacteriota > Microgenomatia > UBA10105 > UBA927 > XYB1-FULL-47-11. The sequence continues at coordinate 29,868 of CAZEVT010000002.1, read as the reverse complement.
AAGGCCTGCCAGGGCCTGCTGGGTTTGGTTTATTGTTGCCATATCGGTAAACGATGCAATTTTCAAATGCGGCACGCCGTGTTGGCGGGTGCCAAAGACTTCCCCTGGCCCGCGGAGCGTTAGATCTACTTCGGCGAGCGCGGGCCCGCTATGGATCGTCTCGAGGGCCTTCAGCCGCTTGACCGTTTTTTCGTCTGTACTGCCCGTGAAAAGCAGGCAGTACGATTGCAGGCTCCCCCGCCCCACGCGGCCGCGCAGCTGATGCAGTTGCCCCAAGCCGAAGCGATCAGCTCCTTCCACGACCATAATGGCGGCATTGGGTATATCGATCCCGACCTCAACGACCGGTGTCGCCGCCAGAATCATGGTTTTTTTCTTTCGAAAGTCCTCTAGCGCTTTTGTTTTTTCACTTGGCTTAAGGCGTCCGTGCAAAAGCCCCACCTCGATCTTCGGAAAGCGTTTTTTTATGCGCACCACTTCATCCTTCACCGCCCGAACATCCAAAAGCGTTTCGGAGGTTTCAATAAGCGGGCAGATGACGAAAATTTGTCCGCCGGTTTCTTTCATTTGTTTGTCTATCCACTCGTAGGCGCCTTTCCGCTTTTCGGAAGGTACCACCCACGTTTTGATGATGCGCCTTCCCTTGGGCATTTCGGTAAGTACCGAGATATCGATACTGCCGAGGATCGTTTTTGCGATCGTGCGCGGAATGGGAGTCGCCGTCATGGTAAGAAAATGTGGAGTGAGTTTGTCTTTTCCGATAAGCTGTGCTCGTTGTTCGACTCCAAATCTGTGTTGCTCGTCCACCACAACTAATCCGAGATTTTTGAGATTATATTGTAATAATGCGTGTGTTCCAATAAGAATATCTCCTCCTCCTTTTTCATCACTTGTGACTAACCCGATTTTTACGCCGAGAGGCGCAAGGAGTTTTGAAATTGTTTCATAGTGCTGCTGGGCAAGGATGACGGTAGGAGCCATAAGAAGTGATGTGAGTCCGCTTTTGTAGGCGGCAAACATCGCCGTTGCCGCAACGACTGTTTTTCCGCTCCCTACGTCGCCGACGAGTAGCCTATTCATCGGAACGGATTTCTGTAAATCCTCAAGAATCTCTGCTATTGCGCGGTTTTGATCGTGGGTTAGTACAAAAGGAATGTGTGGAATATTGGCGGGAAGAATTTTTTTGGCTTTTTGCGTGGCCTCCCAGATGCGCTTTTGTTCGTATGCGCGGAGTTGGAGAAGAAATACTTCGTCAAACGCAATTCTTCTTCGCCCTTCTGCGATTGCGTCTTTGTTTTCTGGGAAATGAACTGCGCGAAGCGCCGCCGGCAGGTCCATAAGCCCGTCATCCTGCCGGATTTGCTCCGGAAGAAAGTCGGCAAGCGTTGGCAAAATCGCCTCCAATAGGTAGGCGACCCTCCCCCGCAGCCATTTGCTCGAAACACCCGCGGTTTCCGGATATACCGGTACCAGACGGCCGGTGTGAAGCGACGTTACGCCCTCATCCATAATAATCTCATACGAGGGATTGGATAGCACGAGCTTGTTTCCAAACCAACCGATTTCGCCTGATAGGTGCACACGCTCGCCCGGCTTGAGAACCTTGAGAAGGTACATTTGGTTAAACCAGATAACAGTTAAGGTTCCCGTTTCATCGCTCACCTTTGCCTCCTGTATTTTTTTACCGGTTTTGGTGAAGAAATTTTTGAATGTCTCAATGGTTCCGTTTATCGTCACGGTTTCCCCGGCTCGTACACGCGCAATGGGAGAAACGAGCGAAAAATCATCGTACCGAAACGGGACGTGATACAAAAGATCCTGGACGGTGAATATCTCAAGATTGGTGAGACGATCGGCCATCACCGGGCCGATATGCGGGACGTAGCGAACAGGGGTATCCAGTGTCAGGTCCATGAACCCAATTATACCCTACTGAAGCGTCAAAAGGGGCAAAAATGAGCTCGCGATGAGGGCAAGGGAGGCAATAACGACGATCACTTTCCAGAACGCTTCGTGTTTGCGAAAAAAATTCATATGAGTTTAATTTTCAAAAACTTCTTTTTCCCGACTTTGAGTATAGCACCATCAGACAAAGATATCGACTCATTGACGACAATATCCCCGTTTAGTTCTACCGCCTTTTGGTCGACGAGTCGCCGTGCTTCGGATTTACTGGGCACCAGATTGGATTCGACTAACAGGTTTATCGGATTCCATGACTTTTGTTTTGTTTTAAATACCGGCATGGAGGAACTCTGCAGATCCCCGGTTTGAAACCGTGCGGCGAAATCCTTTTGAGCCTCGTCTGCAAGTGCTTTACTGTGCAGTTCCGTGACCATCCGATGCGCAAGTTCAATTTTGAGGGTCATCGGATTTTCCCGAGCAGTCAGGCGCTTCTTTATATCTTCAATTTCATCCATGCCTGCGTTGGTTGAGAGCGTAAAGTACTCAATGATCAGTTCATCCCGAAGCGACATCACTTTTCCAAACATATCGCTTGGCGTATCGGTAAGCCAGATGGCATTGTTCCAGGTTTTACTCATTTTTCTGCCATCGGTTCCTTCCAGAAATCCATTGGCGATGATGAAGGATTCCTTTTTCTTGAGATCTTTAAGAAGCACGCGCCCGGCCTGCATATTGAACGTCTGGTCCGTGCCGCCCAGCTGGATATCCGTATCCAAATGAAAGCTGTCAAATCCCTGCATCACCGGGTACAGAAGTTCATGCAGGCCCACTTTCTTGCCTTCGGCCAAGCGTTTTTTAATCAGTTCCCGTCCGACGAAATCCCCGGCGGAGAAGTGCTGGCAAAGCTTCACGATATCCGCAAACTTCAAATCTTTGAGCCATTCGCTGTTGAAGCGTACGGTAATTTTGGAAAAATCCAACACCTTTTCTGCCTGCTCCTTGTAGGTTTCGAAATTTTTCCGGATCTGCTCGCTCGTTAATACCGGGCGCTCCGCATCCTTATCCGACGTGTCCCCAATCAAGGCGGTAAAATCGCCGATCAGGAAGGTGACGTGGTGGCCAAGCTGGGCAAATGCATTGAGCTTTCGCAGCGGCACTGCGTGGCCGATATGAATGTTGGTTGCCGTCGGATCAATACCCAGGTAAATATTGAGCTTTTTGCCGCTGGCCAAAAGCGCTCGGAGTTTTTCTTTACTTGGGATAATATTTTCGACACCTCTCGTTAATAATTCCTCGATTTGATCCATAATTAGTCTCCTTTACTTTACCATATTTGTTATTTTGATGCTAAGGCTTGATTTAGATCTTTGATTATATCCATAGGATTTTCGAGACCCACAGATAGACGGAAGAAGCGTTCCGTTATACCTAATTTACTTAACTGCATTTTTGTAAAGGATAAATCCATCATGGCAGTTGGTTGTTGAATAAGAGTTTCTGGGCCTCCAAAACTGTGTGCGATCGTAATAAGTTTAAGTTTTGATAAAAAGGCCGAGGGGTTGACAAGCTTGGGATCAATAGCAAATGAAACCATGGTACCGGCGCCCAACATTTGCTTATGTAATTGTTTTGATTGTAAGCCGGGAAAATGTACGTGTGTCATCACGGACTGTTTTTGCAACCATTTGACAATTACCCACGCATTTTTTTCTTGCTGTTGTATACGAAGAGGAAGCGTTTTTAAGCCGCGGAGGATAAGGAAACAATCAAAGGGAGACAACACTGCTCCAATGGTGTGTTGCAAAAAGCGGATGGAACGAAAACAATCCTCATTGTTCGTTGCTATTAACCCTCCCATAGCATCTGAATGTCCATTGATACCTTTTGTAAGGCTTTCCACAACAATATCAGCGCCATGAACGAGCGGCTTTTGAAATATAGGAGTGGCAAGGGTGTTGTCCATTACGAGAAGAGTCCCCTTGGCGTGAGCAATATCCGAAAGGGCACGGATATCCAGTAACTCCAATACCGGGTTTGTTGGAGATTCCACCCACACTAATTTAGTATTGTTATTTATCGCGCGATGAAGCAGGTGAGGTTTCGTGAGATCTACAAACGTTACCGTCACGCCGAATTTTGAAAATAATTTTGTCATCAGTCGTATAGTTCCTTCATAAACCGCATGATGACATACGATATGGTCCCCCTCTTTGAGAGTGGCCAATATCGTGGTAATAGCGGCCGATCCGGACGAAAATACACACGCGTGTTTCGCCTCGTGAAGCGCCGCAAGTGATTTTTCTAGTATGGACCTTGTCGGATTTCCCACCCGACCGTATTGAAAACCTTTATCACTTGATGGAATATCCATGGCAAATATTGTCGAAAAATGCACGGGTGGTACTACCGATTGTGTTATTGGGTCTGGACTTCCCGATGAATGAATGGATATATTTTTTAAATTCATATATTTATTTTTCTTTCCGAAGCAAGACGAGATGCCGCCAGCAAGCTAATTTTGGCTTATGGCTATCCAATCCCGTTCTTGATCGAACGTCCTCAATGATGAAGCCATCGGTTGTCCACGTTTTTATGTGATCCTGCAGACTTCTGAACCATTCTCCGTGACCAATGATATCTATGTTTTCGACTAAATCGCTTTTTCCACTGCCGAATATTACGAAACTTCCATTTTGTTCAATTTCTAGCAATAATCCTCGTATCGCTTCCGGCTTGCTCCCGGGAATTTTCGCGATGTCCTCAAGATCAAAAAATTCTGATTGGAGCTTGCGGATAAAACTTTTATCAACTCTTTGAGACAGAGTTCTAAATGGAACTGAAATACGATCGACCGATTGAGTAAGCAATTCACTCGTCGTGATGTTTGTCATGGATAGTCCATCGTTTCGTAGGATTCGTATTGCTTCTTTGTTTACCGCCCGATCTACTTCAGGAGGACAACAGTTGCCAATATGATCGCGAATAACTAAATCAATAGATTCATTTGACAGTGATAGACTTCGCGCATCTTCATGAAGTGTAGTTACATTTGGTAACCCAAGGGCATCAACCTCTTTTAATATATCTAGATTGATATCGATGGCAAATAACTCCGTTTGACCGGCGTGTCCAACCTTTTCGGCAAAATTGAGAATACTACGTATACCGTTTGCCGTCGCAATACCAAATACCGCAAGGCGCAGGGGTTTACCCTCAAGCTCTTTTTGCAATTTCCCGACCATTACTGAATCTTCCTGCCATTTTTTAAGGTTTATAGCCACGGGGGGAGTTTCGGCATTTAGTGCATCCGTAAAACCCTCGTGTTCCATTTTCAATTCAGTTTCTTCGTATTTGTTTCTCTCGCGCAAGCCACGGGCAGATTCCTCACCAACGAGGCTTTCTTGAATATTTTGTACCGGTTTTAATAGTTCAGTCATATATCTTTCTAAATAAATATTTGTATATTTTTCGTGTGCTAGGGGGAGGATTCGAACCTCTCCCGCGGGGCGGTATTTGCCGACCGGCGGTTCCATCGTGAAAGCGATTTTCACCGCTTTGCTACCCCAGCGTTTCAAAATAACAAAAAAAGCCCTTGCAAACTCCCTACCCACGTGGGTAAGAAATTTACAAGGGCCTTCAAATCAGGCGGTACCACCTTGCTTCGCTAAGGGTTTGAAACACCAAAAAACCGACCAGAGGTCGGTTCTACCTTAGCCTCATTCGATTGCTTTGCTTTTGGCAACACAATCTTTCAGCTATTACGTGCATACACGGAAGAGTTTACTTGTCTTTCGACTCTTCAGCTCCGGAGGGTAATTCGATTGCGTATTATCGGAAGATCTTGCACCAGCCGTCTTCTCTCTTGTGTCTCAATACGCGCTCTACTGTCGCTCCTTCACCGCTTTTCCTATTAACTTAATCCCTATTATACCACAATTTGCCTGTTTTGGCAACGATCAGTTTACTACTGTCATGGGTGAGACTTCTCTTGAAGCTGTTGAAGCAGGTCTTTTATGAATGCTCTGCGCAACGTGTCGGTGTGAGCCATCGCGCGTGTTCCTCCCTCATTTTCCTGCCAATCTTCTTCATAGTCTTCTTTATAGACTGTAATAGAATTGGCTTCAATATAAAAAATTTCTTTGCTATCTGTATCCTCAGGGTTACGCGTGTTACGTACTACCGCTTCGAGTATCATGACCGGTTGTGTATTTTTGAGCTCATTCATCCATTTGCTGATGAAATCAAGTTTTTCTTTACCCATAAATACGGAGATGCCTAGTGGTCGTTCTGGGTTTTCAGGATTTTTTTCCAGAATGAGCGGTGGCGTGATTCCTTCTGTCGATATCCACCCTAGCCCTAAGCGATTCACGTATGTTCTGTGTTCCAATCCACCTGCGTCAACGCCGGTACGTTTTGCGTCCAGAAGCTCGCTGATAGCTGTTCGAGTGGTCGTGATAAACTCTAGAAATTCATCAGGGACACTTTCTTTCACTGGCGGCTGCATCTTTCTTTGATGAGCAGCTTCTAAATATCTTTGCATGATGATCCTTTCGGTTGGGCGGGAATAGTAAGATGCACTATATACGTTTTTGGTATTTTGTGCAAGTGCTGTAGTACAATAGGAATATGTCTTTCTTCGATATATACCGCGAGCGGCAATTTAGACGGCGCTTTCGAATGACGCGCAGTAACCTCAAGTTTACAACCACCGCAGCAGTTGTCGGATTTTTCGTCATTGTTGCGGGAGTCATTTTTACCGCGATTCTTTTTGCCTGGTACGCCAAGGATTTGCCAAGGCCGGATAAAGTGCGAAGAACCGAGGGGTTATCGACCGTTATTTTAGACCGAAACGGCGAGAGCCTGTATGACATTTTTGAAGACGCCAATCGGATCCCCGTAAATTTTGTCGATATCCCCCAGTACTGCCGCGATGCAACGATTGCTATAGAAGACAAGGACTTTTATAAACACCAGGGGCTCTCGACCGCGGGTATCACGCGTGCGCTTTTTAATATATTCGTCTTCCGCAATCTCCAGGGCGGCTCGACCCTCACCCAGCAGCTCGTCAAAAACGTGCTTCTTACGAACGAACAGACGTTGCCTCGAAAGATGAAGGAAGCAATTCTCTCCATTCAAATCGAGCGCAAATACACCAAAGACGAAATTCTCCACATGTACCTCAATGAAGCCCCGTACGGAGGGACTGCCGTAGGACTTGAAGCCGCATCGGAGTATTATTTTGGCAAGCCGGTCAAAGAATTGAGTCTTACAGAGTGTGTGGTACTTGCCGGCTTCCCGCAGGCGCCCAGCCGATATTCGCCGTTTACGGGAGAGGATAAAGCATATGTCTCACGCGCGGAAGCAGTTCTTCGCCGTATGCGCGAGGACGGCTATGTGACGCCGTTTCAGGAAGCAGAAACAAGGAAACAACTGGCAACGGTTGAGTTTGTCGAAGAAAGCGGGTCGCTTCGCGCTCCCCATTTTGTTGCCTACGTCAAAGAACAGCTGGTCGAGAAGTTCGGGTCCAAAATTGTCGACGCCGGAGGGCTTCGCGTCACAACAAGTCTTGACTGGAAACTTCAGGAAAAAGCCCAGCAAATTGTCAAAGAAGAGGTGGACAAGGCAAAAAATTTGAAGGTGAGTAACGGCGCGGCAGTTGCCATTGATCCCAAAACAGGAGAAATCCTTGCGATGGTCGGGAGCAAGGATTATACCGCAACGGACGCCTCCGGCTTTAAGTTTAATGTTGCCGTTCAAGGCCTCCGTCAGCCCGGCAGTTCGATCAAGCCCATTACCTACGCGACCGCATTCAAGAAAGGATATACCGCCTCAACCATGCTCGTTGATGTGGAGACCAAATACCCCTCCGGCGACCCCAAAAAACCCGAATACAATCCTAAAAATTACGACGGCAAATACCGGGGACCGTTGCAGCTTCGCTTTGCGCTTGGGAATTCCATAAATACCATTGCGGTTAAAGTAAGCGCTTTGGTTGGGGTCAAAGACACGCTCCGGACGGCCTATGATATGGGTATTGATAGTCTTGAGCCCACGGATGATAACCTGAAACGTTTGGGCCTTTCTATGACTCTCGGGGGCGGCGAAGTGACACTCTTAAACCTCACGAGCGCATTCGGCATCTTCGGCGCCAATGGGGAGCGCAGCGCCCCTGTTTCGATCCTGAAAGTGACGGACGCCAAGGGGAAGACCATGTATGAATACAAAGCGGCTTCTCCGCAGCGCGTTCTTCCTGCAGACGTTGCCTACATGGTTTCCGATATTCTCTCGGACAACGACGCCAGAAAAGATCTCTTTGGCCCGCGTTCGTATCTGGTTATCGCGGGCCACACGGTAGCCGCAAAAACCGGAACAACCGACGACAAGCGCGACAACTGGACCGTGGGATATACGCCGTCGGTGGCGGTCGGGACGTGGGTCGGCAACAATGACAATTCTCCGATGAGTCCGACCTTGGCCTCCGGGGTCACCGGTGCCGCCCCCATCTGGAACCGCATCATGCGCGAGGCGTTGAAGGACAAAAAAGAAGAGCCGTTTGCACGCCCCGACTCGATTATCGAAATGGAGATTGATGCGTACGGCGGCGGACTTCCGGTATCAGGCCAGCCAACCCGAAAAGAACGCTTCATTCGCGGTACCGAACCCACGGGACCGGCCGCCATATACCAAAATGTAAAAGTTTCCAAAAAGGATAACAACAAACTTGCCAATGCCGTGGAAGTGGCAACGGGCCAGTATGATATCAAGCAGTTTGTTGTGATTGCCGAACAAGACCCCATATCCACCGACGGCCAAAACCGGTGGCAGGCAGGTATTGACGCGTGGCTTGCGACCATTGGCGACTCCAAGTATCACCCACCGCGCGAAACCTATTCCGGATCTGAAAACCAGATCGGGATCAAGGTAAAAAATCCGACGGATAACCAGCAGATAAACAGCAATTCAGTGGACGTTGAGGTTGAGGTTGTGACGGATAATGAGCTGGATAAGGTGGAGATATCAGTGGACGGAGACGTGAAAAAAACGCTGCATGACAAAAATATAAATGAGAGCCTTAACCTCGCAAACGGATCGCACGTCATCCACATTGAGGCGGTCGATAAAAAAGGAAATCATTCGGGAGCTGATCTCCATGTGGGGATAAATACTCCGTACGCGTCCCCTACTCCTACGCCGACTCCATAACTCCGAATTTTTCGGTTGCGTACTCGATAATCTTTTGCCGGACCGGCGCAATATCAATGTTGGTTAATGTTTTGGTTAGATCGCTGTAGGTGACGCGAAACGTCCGTTTGTTTTCGTAGGCGTCAAGAAGTACGACCGTTGTCACAAACGGATGTACTTTCAAGAGTACGTCGATAAGCGGTTGCACCTGAAAGTCCGCGGGTATGACGAAGGAGAAGTCCTCAATGACCGGCGGGTATTTGGGAATGGGCGTGTATTTTTTTGCGGCGCGCGGGTGAGCCGTGATATTTGCCTCTAAAATCGTTACCCCATCCCTCTCTGTTATCGATCCTTGAATTTCCAATGCTTCAGCCAGGCCTTTTGCTTCGCGGTATTTGTGGCCCGTCCACGCGACGATAAGTACCGGTGTCTCAACGGGAAGATCATGCGGCCGAAAGACATACGTCATGCTTAATTCAAATAGTTTCAACGAGTTTGCGTGTTTAAGATTTTCTTTTACGGCCGTCAGGACGCTGGGCAAAAGTGTCGGGCGCAGGTAGACCCATTCCTCCGACAAGGGATTGGCGATTTTGTATACTTTGTGTGTATCAAGATTAAATATATCCATGAGTTTTTCGGAAATCATGGAATACGTATAGAGCTCCGTAAATCCCCAGTCACGAAGTCTTGTTTTTATTTCCTGTTCCCACAGAAGCTGCGGGTCAGGGAGTACAACCGGCGGCTCCCCTTCCGGAAGCTTTGGGGCAATATGGTGATATCCGAATATGCGTGCAATTTCTTCAATCAGATCCACATCAATCACCACATCGCGCCGCCAGCTCGGGACAGTCACCGCGGTAGTTCCACTAAATCCGAGCGGTTCGAGCATTTTTTCGATTTCTTGGCCGGAAAGTGACGCGCCCAGATACGTATGGAGTTTTTCTTTGGTCACGGATACGCTGTATGGTTTGTAAGGCGCGGGATAGAGGTCGTAGAGGCGGCTTGCGACGCGGCCTCCCGTGAGCTCTTCCATAAGCTCGACTCCCTTCATGACCGTGGGCAAAACAAGCTCGGGGTCGAGACCTTTTTCAAAGAGGGACGCGGCTTCGGTTCGGTGGGCAAGCGCCATCGAGGTTTTTCGGATATTGACGGGGTTATATGTCTGCATAAAGAGAACGACGTTGGTTGTTGAGTTTTTTATACTCGAGTTTGCCCCACCCATGATGCCGCAAAGGTCAATAAGCCTTCCGTCGCCGTCGGCAATCACAATGTCTCCTCCCGGGAGTTTGTGCGTTTTCCCATCAAGCGTCGTCAGCTTTTCTCCCGGGCGGCTTGCCCGCAGGGTCATTTTTTTGCCTTTGATCTCATCATAATCAAACGCGTGCGCCGGCTGGCCGTAGGCGCGCATGAGGTAGTTGGTGATGTCAACGACATTGTTTACCGGACGGATGCCGGTTGCCTCCAGGCGGCCGGTGAGCCACGTCGGGGAGGGGGCCACTTTTACGTGGGCAAGGACAATTGATGTCCAGCGGGGATTCAATTTCGGGTCAGACTTAATAGAAAGCTTTTTTGCCCCCTCTTTTTTGTGGCTCGCCACAAATTTCTTGGTATCCAAAGCATACGGGTCATGTTCCATCTTGGCGGCGATTCCGAACCGGGGTAAAATGGCCGCCGCCTCGCGTGCGATCCCAACGACCGACATAGCGTCCGGGCGGTTCCCCGTGACCTCGATATCGTAGATGGCGTCCTTACCACTCTTGCGAATCCTTTCAACAGACGGGCCGGAAAGGGACAGGTACTCCTTAATGTGACTAGGAGTTGCTTTGGTTGTCAGATATTCGCGGAGCCAACTGTCTGGAATGAGAATATTCATAGTATTACGTTCTTCACATTAGAATTGTTCAAGAAACCGCACGTCGTTACTATACAAAAGCCGTATGTCATCGAGCCGCGTCCCTGCCTTCATCATAAAGCAGCGTTCCACTCCCCAGCCAAACGCAAACCCGCTGTATTTGGAGGGATCCACGCCGCCATTTTTCAAAACCACGGGGTGCACCATGCCGGCTCCCCCGAGCTCCAGCCACCCGGATTTGCAGAGGCGACACCCGGCGCCCAAGCATACACCGCACGAAATATCCACTTCGAAAGAAGGCTCGGTAAACTGAAAGTGGAACGGGCGGATGCGGGCTTCCCTCTCTGGTCCGAAGAATTGTTTGACGAAATAGTCAAGGACGCCCTTGAGGTGTGCAATCGAGACGTTGCGGTCGACGTAGAGGCCCTCAAACTGGTGAAACATGGGCGTATGCGATACATCGATTTGCCGGCGGTAGCATTTGGCGATATTGATCATGCGAATGGGAAGCGTGCCTTTTTCCATCTCGCGCACCTGACCGTTACTGGTGTGCGGGGTCAGGACCATTTTTTGCCTGCGCCCCGCCGTAGCCTTGGCGGAGGGGGGTTTCCCCGGGTATTCTATAAAGAATGTTTCCCATTCGTCGCGGGCGGGGTGATCCGGGGGCATATTGAGGGATTCAAACGGGTACCAGTCCCAGTCGACTTCGGGGTGACGCACGCGCGTGAAGCTTATCCGTTCAAAAATACGGGTTATTTCCTCAATGGCCTGGGTGACGATATGGAGGTGTCCTTCAGGGGGTCGAATCCCCGGCATCGTAGGATCGAAGCTCGGTGCGGCACTGGACGTACTCCGTAAGGCGAGTTTTTTATTTATCGCCTCGATGATGGATTTTTTGACGTCGTTGACGACCGACCCTACCTGCCCCCGGTCGACCGCCGGGACCCGGCGTATTTGCTTCGTAAGCTTGGAAAGTTCGCTTTTGGCGCCCAGAAACTCGACTCGCAGTTGATCGGTGGGTTTGGCGCTTTCCGCGATATCGGAAAGAGCATCTTCTTGAGCCTGCAAAAGCATACCGACAAAATTCGGCGTTGCAATTGGATCGACATCAGTTCGTTTATCCGTCATGTCTATGTAACTTATTGTACGTTTAAGTCTATACTCCCGCAAGAGTGGCAGACGGCCTTGGCCTTCGGCCGCCCGTCTCTCTTTTGAATCATCCGTTCCATTCAATAGTCTTCCGTGCATTCACTTGCATACTCCATTTACTGACCATGTTTTTGTCGTAAAGACCATAATGCGGAGTGAGAGTGCGCAATTCTCTTTTCCATGTTTTGTACCATCCTTTTCGGCGTTGAATATTGGTAGATATTTGCTCCAGCGCCCGAGATTCGACGATACTCCTATCAATATCTATATGATCTACCATATAAGATCCCACGCCGTTTTGTTGCAGCGCAAGAGTTTTCAAATAAAGAGCGTTAATAGGTCTATTTTGATACATATTATCCCGTACCCAGGATGGTTTTTTGATTATTTCGACGGCCGCTACTTTATTATTATTTTCCAATAACTGATAAACGAAACATTGTTCGTTGAGTGATAAGTTACCGATATTTAGCTCCGTAACCGCTTTATAACTGCTAATTTCGCGAATCAGATCAGCCTGAGTATAATGGCTTTCTGGATGATTTTGCGGGTTCCAGAACTGCGCGATACGTTTAGATATCGCGACATCCTTCGGAATCCGCGCTTGGCCGCTTGCCGCTGATAATTCAGGCTGTATTTCTCTTTTCATATAGTTTCACCTCCTTTCAGTGAATAGTAATGTTAGAACGTTCTCCCTTCCCAGCCATCCGGCGGTCTGTGAGCTTGACGGTACGCTTCATCGGCACGTTCTTGCTCTTCCTTCTTAATTTCTACTGACAAACCTTCGCGAATATCTATTAAATCAATGTGCCATATATGTGACATGGCTATTGTGATTTCCACGAGCGAGCGTACATGCGACTGTATTTCAGCTTCCTCCGGTTTATCAATCCAACTTTCAGGTAATCTTGCCATACATTTTCACCTCCTTTCCAAAAAAAGACCACAAAAAATCCCCCTTGCGGGGGCTCATGGGTTTATAAAATTTTTAGCTAGTTATGCACCCAAAGATACCCCGCCTGGCGAGGTAAAAAAGAAATATGCAGACATTCTTTGGATTGTCATACTTTTTGTATTTTAATTCACCGTCTTCACTCTGTCAACGATGTCTTCAAACACTTCCGGGTCGTCGGTGATGAGGTTGGCAAGAATTTTGCGGTCCATCTCGATATTGGCAGCCTTCAGCTTACTCATGAACGCGCTGTAGGAAAGACCATTTTGTTTGACGGCCTCGTTGATGCGGGTTATCCAGAGCTGGCGGAAATCGCGCTTCCTGTTTTTGCGTCCTGCGAATGCGTGTTCCCCGGCATGGAGGTATGCCTGGGTAGCCACGCGAATGAGACGCCGTTTGGTCATCCGGTAGCCTTTGTTGGCTCGGAATATTTTCTTGTGTTTTTCTTTGGCTTGAACGCCTCGTTTGACGCGCATATGGTTAGGTTTGTAAAAAACGTTTAATCTTTGTTGCGTACCTCGTGTTTGTGATAACCTGCGGCTCGTCCTGCCTGCGCTGTCGGGATTTGCTTTTTTTCCTGCGCAAATGCCGTGCGCCTTGAGCTCGGTGAACGAGCTTCCCGGTTCTGGTGAGCTTAAACCGCTTTCGCACTATTTTTTTGGTCTTCATCTTTCTCATATGTTTTTTTACGATCTACGAACTTTCTTTCTTTTTATCCGGCACCACCATTGCGTGTAAAATTTTTCCTTCGAGCTTGGGTTCACGGACCACTTTTGCGTCCGTGAGGCTTTCGATAAAACGCTTCATCACATCAAACCCGAACTGTTTTCTTGTTATTTCCCGTCCCCGGAAAAAAAGCGAGAGCTTCACCTGATTGCCGTCTTCCAAAAACTCTTTGGCCCGCTTGAGTCTTGTGTCAAAATCATGTTGCCCGATAAACGGGCGGAGTCTGATTTCTTTGACTCCTACATTTTTTTGACTCTTTTTACTCTCGCGATCCTTTTTGGCCTCCTGATACTTAAACTTTTTAAAATCAATTAACTTTGCTACCGGCGGCTTGGCAGTTGCCGCTATCTCCACTACATCCAGATCCTTTTCTTTGGCCATCTGGAGTGCTTCCAGCTTGGTGAGAATCCCGATCTGTTTGCCTTCCTCATCCAAAAGCCGCACCGTCGGGCTTGTTATCTGATAATTGAGGCGGTAATGTTTAAAGTAAATGCTCAATCTGATCTTGGAGTAAGGACAAAAAACTCTCAAGAGTCAGACTCTTGAGATCTTCGCCCTTCCTCGTACGTATGGAAACACCTTCTGTTTCCATCTCTTTATCCCCTATTATACCCATGAACGGCACTTTTTGCAATGTGTGGGCGCGTATTTTGGCGCCCATGGGCTCGTTTTTGTCATCAACCGATACCCGGAATCCCGCGTGTTTGAGCTTTGCCGCCATGGCAAGGGCGGTTTCAATATGACGCTCTGCGATGGGAATAAGGGCAACCTGGACCGGCGACAGCCAGAACGGGAACGCACCTGCGAAGTGCTCGATGAGAATCGCTAGGAATCGGTCGTAGGAGCCTAAGATGGCCACGTGTAAGACGGCGGGCCGCTGTTTCGCCCCGCCTTCGTCAATATAGCTCATATCAAAATTCTCGGGTTGGACAAAGTCAAGCTGGCACGTTGTCAGCTGCCACTCACGGCCAAGTCCGTCCTTGACGACGATATCTATTTTCGGACCGTAAAATGCAGCTTCGCCTACTCCCACAAAATGTTGTATATTGTGGCGCTTGACGGCATCAATGAGGGCGCCTTCCGCAATGTCCCAGTTTTTGGGATCACCCAGATATTTATCAGGCGTTTTTGGATCGCGGATGGAGACCCGAGCCCGGTAGTCGGTAAACCCGAATGTTTCAAAAATCTTGATCGCCAAGTCCAGAATACGGTCAATTTCGTCAGCTATCTGACTATGGCGGACAAATATGTGGCTGTCGTCCTGAGTGAGGGCGCGTACGCGAAGGAGGCCATTGAGTTCTCCTGCTTTTTCAAAGCGGTAGACGGTCGCGTTTTCGGCAATCCGGAGCGGCAGTTCGCGGTAGCTTCGTGGGTGTTCCAAAAATATCTGAAAATGGTGCGGGCAATTCATGGGCTTGACGACGTATTCGTCATCGTCGAGCTTCATGGGATTAAACATCGCGTCATACTTCTGCCAGTGGCCGGATTTTTTGTAAAGATCGCTTTTGGCTACATGAGCGGTCCAGACAAACTGGTACCCCCGGGATTCTTTTTCCTTCGTTATCCATGCTTCTAGTGCGCGGCGGATGAGGAATCCCTTCGGCATGTAGATGGGAAATCCGCTTCCGGCTTCCTGACTTATCAAAAATAACTCTTGCTCTTTTCCTATTTTTCTATGATCTCTTTTTCTTGCTTCTTCCTGCTGCCACAAATACGTATCGAGTTCTTTTTTAGTCGGGAAACACGTTCCATAGATTCGCGTCAACATCTTCTTTTTCTCGTCTCCCCGCCAATACGCGCCCGCAATACTCAAAAGCTTGAAATGCTTAAGTTCCCCATCGGGATGCGCGCAATGTCCTCCGCGGCACAGATCGACGTAACTACCTGACTGGTAAAGAGTAAGTTTTTCTCCTTCGGAGGAAAATTCTTCGATAAGTTCTTTTTTGTACTCGTTATCGGCAAAGAGTTTCAATGCCTCGGATTTGGAAACCTCTTTTCGTGCAAACGTTTTCCAATCCTTCACGAGCTCATGCATTTTCTTTTCAATGTTCGGGAAATCATCCTCCGACACTTTGAGATTGTCGAAATCGTAATAGAATCCGCTTTCTATTGCCGGCCCGATGGTGCGTTTTGCCTTGGGCCAAAGCTCCATGACAGCCGCCGCAAGCAAATGCGCACACGAATGACGTAGATGTTCAAGTTCTTGTTCCATAAAAAACCCGCTCTCTCATGCGCTCCGTCAGCTGACGGAAGTTTCCAGCGCATAATAAACGGTCCTTAATTTTTACCATTTCGCAGGTATAACGCTTCTCTTTGAGAGTGGTGAGCTCTCATACAGACGAGAAGTATGTATATTTTCGTCTGGTTCCTGGTTTTTGTCAAGCAGAATAATAAACGCTCGTAAGAAATTATACTTATTGTTATTTATTTTTGTACACTCCATAGGTAAAAATACCTTTGTTGTGCGGGTAATTTACTATAAACTCAAGTTCAAATAGTCGTTGGAGAAAGTCTGTTGTATCGCGGGTAATTACATAAATACTGTCTTTATATTGTCGAATAAAGGCACCTAAAATAAGATCAGTAACTTTAAGTGCTGCTCCTTCAGCGCCATACTCTTTCAGCAGTTGGTAGGCCGATGAATAAATGTCCTTCGTAGTAGGAATGACGGTGTCTATTACAACATCGACTAATTTTTCTCTGTCCGTATATGCGGCTTCATTTGCGGAACCCTTAAGAACTTCATATTTAACTAAATCAATGGTGGCAAGTGTAATGTCGGCCTTTTTAAGCTTATTAAAAAACCTGACGTACACCTCTGGCGTTTTGCTAGCGTCTATAAATATATTTGTATCCAAAAGAAGATGCTTATCTTTAAGCGAGGATACCAGATTCGAGGGGTAGGTTATCTCCATTTTTGAGTTTTTTCTCCAATAAAAATTTAAGCTCCTCTTCTAAGCTTTTTTTTACTCTTTTGGCATTTTTTACAAATTCCTTCTCATCTATTAACTTTTTCTTTTCGATTTTAGGTAATTTCATAGTTTGCACCTTATATGTCTATTATTGTCTACTATATACCTTTTCGTCAAGCGGTGTCACGTTTGCCTTTTTCCTTCGGTACGAATGGCTTCATGGAGGCAATTTCTCCCGGGGAATTTTTGAACGTGAAAAGGATTTTGTCAATATAGTTTGCCAGATCCTCAAAATAGTAGACGTCGGTGACCCGGACGTCTTCGCCTTCGGCAAGCTGGGGCTCCACATCGATCGTTCCTATTTTCATCGTCCGGTACAAAAGATTCGGCGCATACGCCTTGGCCTTCAAGGCCTCGTTCCAGAATAGCGCCCGCTTGGTCATGAAAAAGGGTGACACGACGTCAAAGCGGATGATTCGACGGTCGGTAATGTATGTTTTGGCTTTTTTATAGACCGTCAGGTTCCACCAGATGCCCACGGCGAGTAGCGCAAGCGAAAGAAAGAATCCGACAAGTTGCAGCATCGAAGAAGCGGTCGGTACAATGGTGCCGATCACCCAGAGGACGACGAAGAAGAATATCGCAAGAAAGACAATGCGGGCAATCGCCAGTTGTTTGGCAATAGGATGCGGGTGCGCGATATACAGCACTCGCTCGCCTTCCTGTTGTCCGTCAAATTTTCCTTCCATAGCACGATTGTACAACTTACACGCGGAAAACGTAAATATGCTTCACAGCATCCTCACGCAATATCTTCCAGTGTGGGAAAATGAAACTATTGGAGACCACGAACGTCCCCTTCTTACATTCCTTTTTGAGCTTTGACGCAAGTTTTTCCATACGGTTTGGGAGAAGATATACGAAAATTACATCCGCATCAGAAATATTGGCATGCCAAAAGTTTTTCCACCGCGTAGGCGCCCCGCGCAGATTTGACCAAAGCACAAGCCACGGATTTATTTCATACCCGACTGCTCGGGCACCCCGACTGGCGGCCAAAAGTAAAAGTTTACCGTTTCCGGATCCAAGATCATAGACACGGCTCCCCTTTTTGATACGGGCAAGTCGGATCATCGCCTCTGCCGCCGAGTGTTTTGTCGGTACAAACGGCGCCCCGGATATAAAGGCGACGCACATATAGAAAAGAAAAATAACAAATCCAAACTGGAGAATGAGAAATATAACAGGAGCGAACATGACCCTATTATACATGGGGCCTTGACAGACACTTTTTGGTGAGATATAGTACAACTATGAAGATAGTTTTTGCGGGAATCCTTCTTTTTGTTGCCTCTTTAATTGTCCATCCGTCTGCTGAAGCATCTCATTCCTGGGGCGGCTACCACTGGGCCAGAACCGCAAATCCATTTACCCTGAAGCTTGGCGATAACGTAACTAGCCTATGGGACGGGTACCTTGCCACAGCTTCTTCGGACTGGAGCGTATCAAACGTACTGGATACGACGATTGTTGCCGGTCAAGCCAAATCTAATTGTCGGCCAACTGCTGGCCGTATTGAAGTATGCAACAAAACATACGGCAGTAATGGTTGGCTGGGGCTTGCACAGATTTGGATAACGGGAGGCACGCACATTACGCAAGCCGTGGCCAAAATGAACGATACGTATTTCAACACATCCACGTACAATACCCCGGCGTGGCGTAATCTGGTGATGTGCCAAGAAGTGGGACACGGATTTGGGCTTGATCACCAGGATGAAATATTTGATAATCCGAATTTGGGAACCTGTATGGATTACACGAGCAACCCGGGAGGTCCGCCAAGCAATGAACACCCTAATGCGCACGACTATGCGCAGCTGGAGACGATTTATGCGCATCTTGACAGCTTCACGACGGTCAGCCAGTCGATTGCCCGGATCGCGCAGGGCTACGGCGATGCGGCTTCGGAAAATCCCGGAGACTGGGGCCGCTTGGTCCGCCAAAACGGCAGACTCGCAGTCTTTGAGCGGGACTTCGGAAACGGCAACAAACTCTTCACGTTTGTGATATTTGCCGAGTAAGATTATTTCTTCAGATCAGCAAAAACGAGGAGGCACTTAAAGTTTGTCCCAAGTTAGACAATTAGAAAGAGACGTTGGTTAATGTTTACCTTTTTTAGCTACCCAATCTAGTGAAAACGAATTGTCATATCTTTCAAAAATTATTTTTGCCAAATCGAAAAATGGGTCTTGTCCTAAAATACATTGAAGGTTCGCAGATCCACCAAAATAAACCGGTATCTTAAAGTCTCGACCATCAATTTCAATTGTTGTCATCCCCGGGTAACACATCGTACTGGCATTATTAAACCCTCGTATATCTAGGCCTTTTGTTTTATCTACTCGTATGCCAAGCCACATAGCAATGTCAAGTGGGGCGAATGAAACTGTTGCGCCAGAATCGACCAAGGTTAATATTGGGGTCGTACGTTTTGAACCGTTTTTATAGGTGACTTGAATAAAAGGGATACTTGCGCTTCTGGGTTGTCCGGGAGCTAAAAAATATGGTTTCTTCATGTACCGGGCGAAACATAGTTGTAGTAATTATCAAAGGCCTGTATGACCACTATGTGTTTCTTGTTTTTCACTTTTTTTTGTAGATCGATAAATTTTGCTGCATGAGCCACAACATGACTATAGTCGTCACTGACCGCGACCCATCCAGATGTATATTTTTGAAGCAATTTGGTGAGATTTATCTGAGCCATAGACGTATTATGACACAATATTCCAATATTGTGAACTAATTTTTTGAAAGCGACGCAAACACCAAAAGCCGCTTGATCGTTGTCCCTGGCGGCCAGCAGGTCATGAGTGTAAGCGTCGATTCTCCGCTTCCAAGTTCCAAATACGATACATCTTTAGGATCTACAAACTTTTTCTCTTTCACAACGTAGGTAAATTTCACCTCTTTGTAATACAAGATGATTTCGTCCCCCGCTTCAAGCTTCGTGAGTAAATAGAAGATCGAGTTGTATCGGACTGCATTGTAAAAATCTTCCGAGGAGTGCGCAAAAAGAAACATGTTTCCCGTGGCGCCCGGTACACTCGTGCCGCGTGCATGCGCGACGCCCTTGGTGAGGGCGACCTGATAGGCGCGGGCGTTGTAGGGATCCACGTTTGCAATAACATGGGCGTTTGCCCCGAGCTTGGGTATGACAATGCCGAAATCCCGGTCAATCGGTTCGATTTCTTGCGGCTGTCGAACTTGATATCTTACTTCCTGAAAGATAATAGGGATAAATGTAAAGAAGAGGATAGTCAATCCGAGGGCGACGAGTCCAATGCCGATGCGGATAAAAATACCGGGGAGTTTGCTTACTTTTTTCTTTTTAGAAGCCATGTAACCAAGAGTATAACAGCAAGCGCGCCTGCTCCCAAGCCGAGGTTTCTCCCGCTAAATAATCCTCCGGTAGGCGGAATATATGTTTCCTGGGTGGGGGTAGGTGAGCCAGTAGCCTCTCCTAGAGTGGCCCCGGAAGCCCCTGTAGCGCCTTCTGGCGCCCCTTGAGAAGCTCCAAGTATATTTCCCCCTGTACCGGCTGGAATCGCTCCTGCGGCGCCCGATCCGCCAGCTGGCGGACTGGCCAAAGTGGTCGTGCCTGTTGTTACGGTCACGGAGTCTCCGACGAGCCCTGAACCATTTCCAGCACTATCAAACGCGCGGACTGCAAAGAAGTAATCCGTGCTGCAGTTCGGAGGCGTGGTAGTGCTTGACCCGTTGGTATTGGAGCCGATGGTTACCGTATCGACTCTTGTACCTGCGTCTGCGGTAAAACTTGTATTTGCCGATCGGTAGACTTCGACTTTTACGGTCTTTCCTGCGTCGTCTGCGGTCTTAAATGAGATTTTGTAGTCGCAGACATTGACCCTTGATTTGCCGTAGTTAGACGGCGTCCCGGGTGCACTCGTGTTGTAAACGACGGTGACTTCAGCGCTGTTGACAGTTATCGAGCTGTTGGTTGCGCCTACATAGAATTTGTACGTCCCCTCGCCGTTGACGATCGAACTGTTGGTGGTACAATTGGCACTTCCGCCGCCTGCGGGTAACGCGATGTCGCTTCCGAACTGGGCAAAACCGCCGCCGTCTTTATTGAAATAGCACTTGGCGGTAATGGCGCCATCCGCGGCATAATCCAAAACAACAAAGTTCACCTTAAGGTTGGTGAGAATCGTTGGACTTTTCGGCGCCTCGATTTTTACCGTCATGGTTGCCGCTAAAACTTGACCTACGAAGCCAAGTAACGCAAATGTTGATAGAGCGAATGTTATAAGTTTACGCATATTTCCTCCGTAAGAACCATCCCAGGCCTCCAAAAGTAAGTCCGCCGGTAACGAGGGCAAGTGCTACATAGAGCCAGAAGGTTTGGGCTCCTGTGGCAGGCAGTTCCGTACTGGCTCCGAGTACCTGACCTTCGACTTTCAAATTAACGCCCTGGCTTGGCTCGAGAATCACATTGACCTGCGTGCCTACGTAGTTATCTGCGATAAATCCAGGATTGGTGGCGCTCGACAAGACATGCAAACTATCTCCCACATTGCAGGTCGCATCTGTTTTACAGCCTTCCGCCCATGCGAGATCAAAGTACAATCCTGCTTGCTGATCGCCACTGATGTTGGCTGCGTAGGTAAGCGTGACGACTTCATCGACAATCATATCGCCAAGCTGCCACACGCCGGGTGACGCATAGGTGGGTTCAGTGGTCATCCCGAGTGTTTTGAGGTCGCCGCGAACGCTAGAGTTTGATGTCCATGAACCAGGTTGATACGTGAATCCGCCGGCTGGCAAGTCCGTGACTTCTACATTAAACGCCGCGCTCTGGGTGGCGGTCACCGTAAGGGTAAACAGCACACTATCCCCCGGATGCTTATCTCCCCCACCCGTGTTGTTTTCCTTGGTGATGGTGAGGATCGGATTGAGGAATTTATTACAGAGAGTAATTTCAGTTGTTTGATCGAGTACGACATCAACAGCCGCAGGCAGCGATTGGTATTGTTCTCCCTCTGGTAGATTGTCACAGGTAACAGGGAATTCAGTATCTTGGTTCGGTCCACCTGGGAACCAACCAGTAAACTGGTATCCCGGCACCTCATTTTCATACACGTTGTAATTGCCGGTGAGAAGTGTCTGACCTGTTCCCATGTCGGTTGACGCCAGGAGAGCGCTTTCTGTTCCCCATTTGAATTCGATCGGATTAACACTCTCGTATTGTCCGTCGCCCTCAGTGTCGGCTACTTTGTTGACACGCAGGTCCCCAGTGTCCCGTGCATTACAGAATGTGAAATTAGACTGTCCATCCGGCCCCACATTCACAGTAAGCGGAAGTAAATGATAATTTGTATTTTCGGTATTTGCAGGAAGATTGGTACAGCTCCATTCCCCTTGTCCTGTCGGGAACCAGCCGACGAAATGATAGCCAGATGGACTATTTTCTCCGACCGTGTGAATTCCTGGAGCGACGGTATCTTGCGTGCTTCCCATGACATACGTGCCAGACCCATCTATCTTCCAGGTGAAGTCAACGGGATCACTGTCTTCAAACGTGCCGTCATCCTGGCGGTCTACTAGTTTATGGACCGTAATTTCTCCGTAGTGCTGTCTATTGGTCACATAGACATGGGTAGTTTGTCCGGTCGTGACGGAAACCGTGAGCCCCGATGTATTGCCGGATCCGCCAGCGGCCAGGCTTATGCCATAAAGGTCGTAGTGAGAATCAACGACAGATTCTTTGACTGAATGGTTGCCAGTAGGCACGCTCGTAAACGTGACGGTTCCATTGTCGGTAATGTCGTGATTGGTTCCGTTATCCAGTGTTACATCAAATGTATGAGACGTGTCGGTTACATTCTGTCCGGTTGGGCCTTGGACGTCTTTGTGCACGACGATGGTACCTGTATTTCGCGTGTTGGTAATGGTACAGGATTTGTTTTCTCCCGCGGCAAGCGAGACGGTACCATTGGCTGCACAGTCGCCGCTTATAACTGACGTGTAATTACTTAGGCTCCCACCGGTTTCTCCGACCGTGTGTGATCCGATTGAGACTTCAATGGCGCCATTTGTCCACCCACCGCAGATGGTGCCTGTAGTGACGTTGGTGCTATCAATTTGCAGATTAAAGGTACCAGTATCTCCTGTTGGGTTACACACTTTATAGATGGAGAGTGTGGGCTTTTTGGAATTGGTAAATGTACAGGTCACCGTCTCGCCCGGATCTACTTTGAACGTGGATGATCTCCCCCCGAGATTCACCGTGCTTGGTGTTGCGCTGTTTGGGTCGTTGCAGGATATGCTGTCCAACGTCCAACCAGTTTTTGCAGATTCGGCAGATGTGTAGGTTCCCGGTGTGACGTTATTGACCGTGACTGTTCCGTTGTTGGTATTAATTGTTCCGGATGGGCTACCCGTAAAGTCAAATGAATCCGTACCGCCAACCATGACTTTTTTCAAAATCATCGTGCCGTTTTTAAGTGTGTTGGTAAAAGTACAAATCACGTGCTGGCCAGTAGTTACCGCGACGCTGTTATTTGCTCCTACTGTGACGGATGCTTCTCCATTATTTGCACCATTGTTATCCGCGTCATTGAAACAGGAAAGCGCAGAGGTATAGTCTGTCAGACCGCCGGTTTCGGATACGTAGTACGTACCGGTAACAACCGTATTTTGTCCCGTGGTAAGAGGCGCGGCTCCAGCTACGCCGGTTAGTTGGGTATCAGTCTGAGTGCCACCATTTGATGTACCTATATTAAGAGTAGTTTGCCCTGCGGTTCCCGACCAGACTTTCTTAAGTTCGACTGTGCCGGTGTCAGCCGCATTACAAATAGTAATTTCTACAGTTTGGTTTGTAAGTATCTCAATAGATGCCGGTAAAGTTGTGCTATCTGGACTGGCACAGCTTCCTTGTCCGCTATTTCTATACCAGCCGACTAGATGGTAATTTGCAACTGTATTTTCACTTAAAGAGAACAAACCGCTTGTAAACCCCGATTGTGTTGTACCCATTGCATATGGTCCCGTTGCGCCAAAAGTCCATGTAAACGTTCCTGGATTGGTGGTTTCAAAACTTCCATTGCCATCCGCATCAAGGAGTTTATTCACTTTTATATTTCCTTTATTAAGAGTATTGGTGAATGTACAGGTGACATTTTCTCCTGCTGCCAAATTTATAGTTGCGGTCGGGGCGTTTGGTAGGCCGCTTGTAGAATTTTGGGTTGGGTCGGTACAAACAATGCTACCTAATGTCCAGCCAGCCGTTGCGGTTTCAGATACCGTATATGTTCCAGCCGCGATTCCTGAGAAAGTTGCGGTGTTTGAGAGGGTTGGATTGGCGTCGTCATCTAGGGTAAAGCTGGAAAGACCGCTTCCTGTTGTCGTAAAACCAAAATCCTGTGAGTTATCGGGCTGCGCATCTTTGATGATAGTAATTGAGCCGTTATTAATACGAGTGTTGGTGAAAGTGCAGATGACGTGAGCACTAGAAGCAACTGCAACACTGTTACTGCCGCCAGGAGTGACTGCCGGTTCGCTGTCATTGGTGCCATTGTTATTAACATCATTAAAACAAGAAAGCGAAGAGCTGTAATTCGTAAGCCCGCCAGTTTCAGAAACATAATATGTCCCCGCATTGACGGTGTTCTGACCTGTAGTTAAGGGGGCTGCACCAGCAGTGCCGGTCAGCTGAGTGTCAGTCTGACTGCCACTCGGAGAAGTACCAATGTTGAGAGTGGTCTGTCCACCGGTGCCGACCCAAACTTTCTTTAGTTCAATCGTGCCTTGCTGGAGGGTGTTAGTGTAAGTGCAAGTGACGAGACCTCCCTGAGCTAAGTTTACAGTTGCAGCAGGCCCATTGTAGGAAAACGTGCTATTTCCCGTGGTATTCGTACACACGAGATTTGTGAGACTCCAACCACCAGATAAAGTGCCCTCTGAAACAACGAATGTGCCCTGTGCGAGGTTGCTAAAAGTTGTCGTATTTGAAGTCCCTGTGCCAGGGTCTGTGTCTAGGTTGAAAGCACCAAAGTCGCCTGTAAAACCGAAGGTCACACCAGCAGCTGGTGTGGGGTCTGTTACTTTAGTAACCGTAATACTGCCTGTTGCGGCCGGAACACCAGGAATTGGTAAGGTTTGAGCACCTCCAGGCCCAGCAGACTGATCCTGTAAATTAAAATGTCTGGAAGAGCCAGTGGCAGATCCAATACCTAGATAGGTGCCAAACCATCCTGTATATACGTCTGCTCCATACACGGGTGTAACTGACTCGGGAGGTGCGGTTATCAGATGTGGACCAGCGGTCGACAACTGGCTCTCAAATCCTCCTGCCCAATCATAACTACGAGCAAGATGCGCTTCGAAGAATATTCGTAATGTATGACTACCCGAACCTGGGGCGTCTGTAGGAAACATCGAGCCACCGGTTACTCTGAAACAGTGCTCATCTGCGGCAGGTTCGGTATCATTCGTTGCCAAGCAGGAAGAGCCACTATATTCTTTATTGATATTAGCCGGTATCCACGTATGCCACGTTGTTGTAGAGACCGGTGGGTTTGATGTTCCGTCTGGTAAAGCTGAGCAATCCCAGCAGTATCTAAAATTAGTAAACGCATCTACAAAGATGGCATTGGAAGAGGATTGGTGGAAGTTAAATACTACATTAAAACTGGGAACGTTAGTTGAATTAACATCGGTAACCGAGTAAGTATAAAATGCCCATTGCCCCTCTTGATATGCATTCCCCGCATTTCCTGTAGTCCATGTATTGTTGTCTGTCCGGTAAACTGCTTTATTAAACCCAATGTTATCTGTAAATGTCGTCGTCGCGATGACGTGGCCGCCTTTGTTGGTGACGATGACTTGGTAATTCGGGCGGTAGATGCCGTCGAGTTGGTAGGCGTAGATGAAAGTGCCCTGCCCGTCCGTCGTGATTTCGACGGTCGTTGATGTGGCGGGCGGGTCGTCGGATTTGATAGTCAAGTCATAGGTATGATTTGGCTTGAAGCCGGTTCCGGAAATGATTGCTGTGTCGGTGGGTGCGTAGTCGGCTTTGTCCGTGGTCAAGGTCGCGCTATTGCTGGGATCCACACTGTCGAGATCGAGTGATTCTGCGTCTACGTTCTCAAGTATCAATGCGGCCAATTGGCCTTCTTCAGTTACTTCGGGAGTTATAGTAGGCGTGGGAGTTAGCGTTGCGGTATCTGTGGGTGCAGGAGTTTCAGTGGAGGCTCCATCAAGGATCTGTCCGCCAGCTGGCGGACCGGTTTCAGTAGGTTGAGCTACTTCCGTCGGCGTTGGGGTAAGATTTTCCGGTGCCGGAGAAGGTGTTACCTCTTCGGTGACCGTCGGTACGACCGTAGGTTCTGGTGTTACTTCGGGTGTAATTTCCGGAGTCGGGGCAACGGTGGCTGTCGGGGTTACTTCTTGCGCGTAAGCGGGTGCTGCAAAAAGAAGAGGAAGCGTAGCACTTGGAAGTATGCTATTAAAAACCAGCGACAATCCGCTGAATATGGAAAAAAATTTCTGAAGCTTTTGGCTCAAACGTTTCATGAGTATTAGGGGAGTATAGCACCCTATAGCGCGACCTGTCAATGTGCGCGCACAGGGACTCGGACCCCGGACCTTTGCAATGTGAATGCAACGCTCTAACCAGCTGAGCTATGCGCGCGCATTCGCATTATAAAATTATCCCGCGGATGTGGCAAGAGAGCGTTCATTGGAGAGGCCAAAGGAAGTACCGTGTTTTTTGAACATGCCCCAGTAGCCAAGTTTCTTTTGTTTTCTTTGCGCAGAAAGAGCAAGCCAACTTTTACTATCGTCAATTTGCTCGCGAAGGACTTTGAGGATCGAGCGAAGTCTCTCAAGGAAATTGACGTGATAGATGCCGGGGTCAACCGGTACTTCGGCAACGGCCTTCTTGATTTCCGTATTCAAAGACTGAATAGACGCGGCAAGGGCTTTGAGCTCTGTCCTAATCCCCTCGATTTGCTGGGCAAGTTTCTGGGAATCCTCATGCACCGGACGGGTCACGGGCGACATTTCCGGCCGGTTAAACCTTGGTTGTGGCTGCTCTTGTCTTCCCAGGTCAATCTGTTCGTTTTGCTGGAGCTCCCCTTGTTTGGGGGGTATCGCCCCGAAAAGCGATGCGAGCGCATCGGAGGCTACTTTGCCGGCGACATCCTTGACAACGGTTTTCCCTACACCACCGGACAAATCCCGGAGTGCTTCCAAAATGCTGTCATTGGAGTATGCTTTCGGTTTCTTCGTTGGTTTGGCCTGTTGGAACGGACTGGTGTTCATACCTGTATTTTACTACGGGACGGACTGGTTTGCAATTTGGTAATACTATAAAGAAGCCACGAAGTCAAGCGTTTTTTGCCTTCGAAGTACCGAGGCGAGGTAGTATTTTTGGTTTTTGAGCGCTTCTTTTTCCTCATCGGTCTTGCCGGTTTTGATGACCGCTTCGATATCGTCGTCGGAGATGAGTACCCCCTCTTTGTCTGCTATTTCCTCCAGGGCAAACTCCAAGGTTAGGGTTCTTTTGGCTTGCTCGTTGTACTCATTTTTGATGCCGTCACTGGTCCTCTGGGTGGATGCCAGATACTGTTCCACGGTAAGTCCCAGCTTTTTGGTCTGGTCGATGAGCTCCGAAAGAAGACGGTTGACTTCGTGCTCGACAAGAATTGCAGGAAGCGTGGTAGTAACAGTATTATATAGGGCCACCAAAAGCTCATCGAGCGTCGGCTTGGTTTCTTTGTCTTTCTCCTCCGGCTTGTCTCCCGGTTTCCAGATTTTTTGGGTTTTACTGGCCTTCAGCTCCCGGACGGCTTTTTTGTAGTCGCCGAGGGTCACCGTGGGGCGCTCGCAGGTTAACGCCCGGAAGATCCAGTCTTTGTTTTCGGTGGCGTCTTTAAGCTCTATTTTCGGATTAACGATGGGCTTGACTTTTTGCTCTACGATCGCGTCGTTGTAGGATTTGGGAATGAGGGACTTGAGCGCCTCTTCGTAGACTTTGGTTTTGTCCATGTTTTTTTCAACCAGGTCGCGGGGCGCTTTGCCCTTCCGGAATCCCGGAAGCTCGGCTTCCTCAACCATGTGGACAACGACAGCCTCATAGGTTTTGGCAACATCGGCCCACGGAATGGTGACCGTGAGCTCTACTGCGCCGTCCGAAAGCTTTTGTATGGTTGATGTCATGGGCAAAATTATATCACAAAACGTAGGAAGGATACACAGGCTTATTTAATGCCCGTGCTTTATAAGGGATGTGCCCGCCGGCCCACCACATGAGGTACAGTGACCTTCACTGAAGATTTCCGCATATTTCATAGCGCCAGAGCCACACCAATTGCACGTAAATGGAGAAGGTTTTTCTTTTTTATTAGCAGATTTCCAGAGCGGTGTTTTGGAGAGAATACTCTTTCGTAGTTTTTCGAAAAAGATCGCCCTGTCACTTGCGAGCATCGAGGCATGTCTCATGATGTATTGCGTTTGTGTATCGACACCGTATATAGTCGGTTCGGTTACAAAAACATGTGCGCCATCAACGACGCTAAATGGTTGAACAATTGGTCGATCAAACTGAAGCACGTTTACGCCCATGTTTTGTAACGTCTCTATATCCTGGGCTTCTTGGGATGGGCCAACAATAAGTTCGACGCGTATTTTTTTGTCAACTAGTTCCCGTAGAATCTCTACTTTAGGTGGAGTCTCACTTACGCTGAGCACGACATTACGGGCATTTTTAAGAAGATATTCATGATCCCTTTGTCCCTGGTCGGATGAGACCTCTCCAATAAGGAGTCCAAAAACTATTGAACTTGCATGGGCGCGAATGGCCTCTTTTAAATACCGGCTCATAGAATATCCAGGACAATAGCCGGTTTCCTGCCCGAAGTCAAGAGTTATTGGCTAAATCCCAAGGGGAGAACAAGGGTCGGAGGCGTGAGCGTTTCATCTTGCGGTGTGTAGGTGGCAATTGCCGCCGAGAGAGTGGCAAGGGCCTGTTCAAGTTGAACGAATGCGGGAAGGCCTGCAATTTGGGAAAGCGCAGGCGTTGGAGTTGGGATGAGCGCTTCAGGGGTAGAAGTGGGTGCAACAACCATCGTATTTGCCTTCTGTCTATAGAGCGTCAGTCCAGCAATGATAGAAATCACCAGGAGTGCTCCCAGAATGATAGCTATTATAGTTGCCGGAGATCGAGTCGGCGTTTGTGGGGCTGGCGCTGGAGTTGCAGCTGTTGGCTCCACAGGGGGAACCGGCATGGGTGGCGGTGTGACTTGAGTGGGTGTTGGTTGTGTGTCCATATAGTTACTGTTGATATTTTATGGCTTTGACAATTTCTCCAAGGTAGGCGATGTCATCACGCAAATACTGCCGTGCCTCGCCGATTTTAATTAAGATTTCATTAAACTTCTGGTCAACATCGTTGACACTGTAGCCCGTGAGACCGGCGACGTCGCTGTTGACCTCATCCACCTTTTGCTGGTAGAGATTCTTTTTTTGAGTAATCTGCAGGAACCACCGGTTTATAGTTTGGACTTTGTCGGGTGTTAGGAGATTGGCCTGGGCGTTGACGAGCGTTTGGCCTGCACTTACATTTTTGTCAAAATTCCGGCTGATGACGGCCAGGCGGCCGAGAGCCAGCCCCGCAATAATCTGACGAATGGAAATTTGGAGAACCTGATAGTGAGACTCGAGCTCTTCCGAAACGTGGGTTGCGTCTTCGATGGAGTTAATCGATGGAATAAGTTGACTGTGCCCTTCCAAAAACGTGAGCTCACTTCGAATGAGAGACTGATACAGCTGCTTGTTTACCGTCGTCAATCCTTCCTCTTCGGTCACCCGTTCGCTTAAGTACACAAGATAGGCATGCAGGAGTTGGTCTCTTTGGGAAAGCATGGTTTTGGTTGCGCTCAGAGCCTGCGTTTGGCTTTCTAAGGTCTTGAATTTTTCGTAGGAATTTTTGGCGACCTGAAATTCTGAGTACCGCTGCCGATAGATATTAAATTGAAATAGGTAATCTTGGTAGGCCTGAGGGCTTGCAGCTAAAACTGACGCAAATGGAGTGGCGACAATAATAAGTACTATTAGGGCAGTGAGGATTTTCCTCATATATCCACTATAGAGAGTTAGGGAAA